>CAXBRB010000087.1:0-10292 GCA_963977795.1 uncultured Acidimicrobiaceae bacterium | reverse complement strand
GGACCGGTCGTCGTGCACAGGAGCCCGCCGGGCGACGAGGTCACCGTGTAGCCGGTGATGGCGGCCCCGCCGTTGCTGGCCGGGGCCGTCCAGGAGACCGACGATGAGGCGTTGGACCCGGAGGTGGCGGCCACGGTGCTCGGCGCACCGGGCACCGTGGCCGGGGTGGCCGGCGCCGAGGCGGTCGAGGCCGGGCCCGTCCCGACGGCATTGGTGGCCGTCACCGTGAAGGTGTAGGCGGTGCCGTTGGTCAGGCCGGTCACGGTGCACGTGGTGGCCCCCGTGGTGCTGCACGTCTTCCCTCCGGGCGACGCCGTCGCCCGGTACCCGCTGATGGTGGCACCGCCGTTGGAGGTCGGGGCCGTCCAGGAGACCGTCGAGGCGGCGTTGGCGTACGAGCTGGCCCGCACCCCGGTCGGGGCCCCGGGCACGGTAGCCCGCCGCTTGGTGGCGGTGAGGACGACAGAGGGCGCCCCCGCTGCCGCCGTGGCCGTGGGTCCGGAGGCGGTCGTCGCCGGCCCGTCCAAGGCGAGGCCGAGGGAGCCGATGGCCACCTCCGCCGCCAGGGCGCTCCCGATCATCACTGCCAGCAGTCGTCTCATTGCTGCACTCCACTCAGTCGAGGTGTCGTTCGGATGCCCGAGCCAGCCGTGTGGCTGCGGACGGGGAAGAAGGCGGAGGACGGAGCGGGACCGCTGCGGTGGGGGAAGGTGCCCCAGGGGCGGACCTCCGATCCGGCTCCGGTGGTCATCGGGGCGGCCGGTCGGCGGGGGCCGTCCCCCCGCCCCGTGGCCCCAGCCATCGCTTCGTTGTGCCCTCTCACCAGCTGCTGCCCTTCGCTGACGCCCTGCTCCGTTGCACCCACGTCGGCACGTCGGGCGAAAGGTGAAGCGTTTGCCACCGAACTTGGGTAGAAAGTCCCTAATCCGGAGTGACCCGACCGCCCATCTCGATGCATCTCGTTCACTTCGATGGCGTTCCGGTGCGGGCGACTCCTCCGGCGTCGGCTGGGGCGGCAGCGGTGGCCGGGGCAGGGGCGGCGGCGGTGGCCGGGGTGGCGCCCTCGGGCCGTGTCACACCCTCCCGCTACCCTTCCGGCGCGATCGACGCCCGCCAGGGGCGACGCAGGGAGGAGCGACCGACATGGCAGCAGGACCACGGGGCACAGGTAGGGGCAGACGCGCCCGCCGGGCCGGCCGGCACCCTCGGCCTGCGCCGCGGCCGGTGCCGACGCTGGCCACGGTCCGGCCGGTGGCCATGAACCGTCTCCAACCCGGTGTCGTCGTGTGGGCCCACGTGACCTTCCGTGACGGCACGGGAGAGAAGGCGCGGCCTGTCGTGGTCGTGGACACACGTGGCCGCGAGGTGGTGGTCCGGCCGATCACGTCCTCGCCTCGCCGGCTCGAGTGGCCGGACCGCTACACCGAGCTGACCGACCTGTCCCCGGCGGGGGCGACGCGCCCGTGCGCCGTCGCCACCGAGCCGATCGTGCTCGACCGGATCGAGGTGATCGGGGTGGCCGGCGCGCTCTCCGACGGCGACGCCGCCGCAGTCCTCGGCATCGCCGCCGGGGGAGCTCCCGGTCGGGACGGCGACCCCGCCCCCTGCCTGGCGTTGGCCTGCTGAGCGACCGACCGGTCCGACCGGCCCGATCCTCCGGCCACCGCACGCCGTGGCCGTCCTGGCGCGTCCAGCGCGCCGTCCGCCCTCACCCCACCGTCCGAACGGAGCAGCCCTTGCCCATCCACCCCGTGATCCCTGACGCCGTCCGCCTCTCCGCCTTCACTGCCTGGCAGGAGCTGCCCGGTGGCTTCACCAAGCACGACCGCCTGCGTGGCTCGCTGTCGCTGGCCGCCCTGGCCGAGCGGGAGGACGTCACCGTGGTCCGCCTCCACCTCGACCTCCACGACCGGCCCACCGTGGTGGCCGTGGTCGCCGGCCCGTCCTCGGCCGCCCTCTTCATCGAGGCCCGCACCGAGGGCGTCCAGGTGCTGGTCAAGGGGGAGTCGGTCGACGCCCTGGCCGCCGGCCTCGAGGTGGCCGGGTCCTGCGTGCTGGCCCCCCGGGGCACCTGACGTGCCGGGTCCCGCCGCCGGCGGTCCCGGCGGGGGTCGTCAGGCGGCGGGCACGACCCGGAAGGCACCCCGCATGAAGGGGTGGACCCGGCACCAGAACGCGTATGTCCCCGGCGGCAGGTCGGTGGGCGTGCTCCAGGTGAGCCGCCCGGCTGTGGGCGGGCCGTCATTGCCCAGCTGGCCCGAGTCGAAGGCGATGAGGGCGTTTGCCGTCGGGTAGGCGATGCCGGTGGTGAGGTTGCAGGGCAGGGCGCACGCCGTGATGCTGTGCCAGGTCCCGTAGCCCGACGACGGCGCATCGGCGTTGGTGAAGGTGATCGACTGGCCCTGTCGCACCGTGGGCACCTGGGTGGCCAGGTCGAGGTCCCCGGGGGAGAACTCGTAGTTGCTGATGGTGACGGCCGACGTGAGCGGTCCGTTGGGCAGCGTCGCCGGATCGGGCAGGTCCGGGTCGGCCAGGCCGCCGTGGTTGTTGTTCTCGGCGAGGTGCCCGTGGGTGTAGCGGACCTGGTTGGGCCCGGCGGCCAGGGTGAACGGATCGGTCCCCCCGGCACTGTTCGGGGCGAACCACAGCACCATGATCCCCATGGCCTCGTACCACGAGCGCGACGAGGTGTCGTAGGTGGTGGTGATCCGCAGGGTGTCGCCGGCCTGCACCTGGAGGCGCCAGCTCCCCTTGGTGACCCCGAGGACCACGTCCCAGGAGACCGGGCCTGCCTTCTCGAAGTACTTGGCTGTCGAGCGGAAGACGTGGGCGCTCTGCCCGCCCCGGTCGACATAGAGGTCGTCCCACAGCCCGCCGGGGTGGAGGTGCCCGCCGGCCCACACCACCGTCCCGCCGGTGGGCAGGGTGTAGCGGTTCTTGGCCGCGCCCCCTGCGTAGGGGTCGACGGCCTGGTCGGGGTAGGTGAACTGCCCGTTGGTGCCGCTGCCCCGGTGGACATCGAAGACCGGGTAGACCTGGCCGTTCTGGACGTCCATCCACAGCGGGACGACCTCGGCCAGCGGCTTGGTGCCGGCCTTGGGGATGAAGGTGATGTCGTAGGTGATGCGGACGTCGAAGGCCTGGTCCACGAGATCGTGGATCATGAAGTTCAGCAGCCAGGTGTCGCTGGCCGCATACCGGTAGCCGTACCCCTTGGGCATGGCCAGCGCCGTCTTCTCCTCGCCGGCGGCGAAGAACCGCTGAGGGAGGGTGCCGCCGCTGGTGGGATCGGTGCGCGACAGGTTGATCCACACGGCGTGGTGGAGGTGGATCACGTCGACCCGGGGCACGGAGTTGTCGGGCAGGAGGATGTTGGGCTTGATGCCCACGATCCAGCCGTCCACGTCCGGCTTGGCCACCTGGCTGCCGCTGAACTGGATGGTGTTCTGGCCGGCATCGATGTGGATCGGCCCGTACTCGTAGTGCAGGACCTGGGCCGCCGCACCGGCCTGGGCCCGGGGGGCTGCGGCCACCAGGACGGCGGCCGAGCAGGCCAGGAGGGCGGTGGCCACGAGGGCGGCGGCAAGTCGACGTGCCATGGGCGAGATGGTCCCACCAGCGGTCCTGCGGCGCAACCGGTTCCGGCCCGCCTCCCGTCGGCGCAGCACCTGCGGACGGGGTGCGCTCAGCCGGGGCTCCCCGTCCCGCCCCGACGCTCCAGCCGCCACCCCGCCACGTGGCGGCGGTCGTCGGTGCACGAGACCACCTCCCAGGCCTCGGGCGACCAGGCGTAGATGGCGGCCTGCCCGTGGGCGCGTCCCAGGGCCAGGGCCTCGTCCCGGGTGATCCCGGTCATGCCCACGCCTTCCTCGTGGTGCGCGGGCGCCATGGGCTGGGCGCCGCCGACCACGACCGTGTCCCGGCCGACGGCCGGCCAGTGGGCCACGCCGCGCCGGTCGAGCTCGGCCACCAGCCGGTCGTGGCGGGCACGGTTCTCGGCCTCGTCGAGGACCACGCTGTCGGGGTTCCAGGCGGTGACGACGAAGACCGGTGCGGCGAGGCCGGCCGGCCAGGCGCCGACGGCCCCGGCCTCGTCGGGCACCAGGCGCAGCCCCGGGGTCCCGGGCGGGTCGAGGTCGACCACGGCGGTGCGGTAGGCCTCCCAGTCGGCCTCGGTGGCCATCAGGTCCATTCCCCGGGAACGGTGGGCGTCGGGTCGTCGGGATCCACGCCGGCCAGGAGGGCGGCCCACCGGGCGGCCGACGGCGTGACCGGGAGGCCGAGGGCCTCCACCACCTCCGGGTCGGCACCGTGGGCCACGGCGTGGGCGATGGCCACCTCGGCGCAGACGTCCTCGTCCTGCTCGCTCCACGGGGTCGGATCGACCCAGGTGCAGCCGGCGCAGGCCGCGTGGTCCAGCCCGCCGGCCTGGAGGATGAGCGGGGGGTGGGCCAGCGGCCAGGCGGACGGGTCGGCGCCGTGGTCGGCCACCCAGGCGTCGATGGCGACCTGGCGGTCGTGCCACAGCCCGATGGCCGTGTTGCGGTAGGTGGAGGCGTAGCCGTACCGGGCCCAGGGGGTGGCCGGGCTGGACCAGCCCGGGAAGCGCTGCCGGTACCACTCGGCCCACGGCTCGTCGGTGGGGACGAAGCTCGGTGCCAGCGGCGCTTGCGCCTCTGACCCCGACTCGTCCTCCGCCGTCCAGTCGGTGACCTCGCTGGCCGGGGTGCCGCCCCGCCGGGACGACGCCATCAGGGTGAGCACCACGGTGTCGGCCCCGTCCATCCCGAACGCCTCGCCCAGGGTCTGCACCGCCTGCTCGGCCACCCGGGCGGTGTCGGGGCTGAACGTGGCCTCCACGGTGAGCCAGTTGGGGTGCTCCGGCGGGGACGGGGGGCGCCACCCCAGCTCCGCCAGGGCCGCCTCGACGGCCGGCGTGTGGCGCTCGTCCTCGCCGCCGAAGGTGGCGGAGGTGGCCTCGGCCAGGAGCGAGCCGTCCTCGTAGGCCAGGGCCTGCCAGTAGATGTGGGGGCGTGCCGCGTCCTCGGCGATGAGGATCCACCGGCCCGGCCGCTGGCACAGGCGCTCCAGCAGGTCGGCCAGGCCGCAGGCCAGGGTGGCCAGCGGGACCGTCCACCGGCAGTCGGTGTCGGGGTCGGCCACGCTGCTGGGCGAGATGGCCGCCTCCCGGGCCTCGGCCAGCACGGCGTCGGCCTCGTCGAGCCACCGGTCGACGGACTGGATGGCGGTGGTGCGCATGGTTCTCCTCCCATCGGACCTGGCAGGGCCACCGTGCCTGCACCCTGCAGCGCGGGCCGGTTGGCGGAGCGTCATCGGGCCAGGTCCCTCGACTCCTCTGGATGTCGGTCCCACCCTACGGGAGCCCTGTGACACGTCCCCACTCTCCGTGGTCGACGGCACGCGATGGGTGTCCGTGGCGTCGCCACCCTGGTGCTGTCCGTGCGTTGGGCCTTCCGGTCGGGGCGACGGCGCCGTACCATCGCCCCATGCGCACCCGCTCCACCGCTCTGACCGCCCTCGCTGCCGGCCTCGCTCTGGTCGTCCTCCCGGTGGCCGTCGCCGCCGGCCCCGCCGCCGCCGGCCCGGCTGCTTCCGGAACGTCCCACGGCAAGGCACCGATGCTGTCCTCCCCGTCGGCGTCCACCAGCCCGACCCCGCTCCTCAACAAGGGGGGCAAGGTCCTGCGCAACTCCAAGACCTACGCCATCTACTGGGGGACGCCCAGTGCCTTCCCCTCGGATCTGGTCACCGGGATGGCCGCCCTGCTGTCGGGCTTCTCCGGCTCGACCTACCTGGCCACGGCCAACCAGTACGTCGGGGGGACGGCCACCACGACGTACGCCGGCGCGCTGAGCGACACCTCGGCGCCGCCCAAGTCGGCCCCGTCGACGTCCGCCCTGGTGTCCGAGGTGGCCAAGGTCCTCGCTGCCGCCGGCATCGCCCCCGACACCAACGCCCTCTACCTCGTGTACACGTCCAACCTGCCCAAGGTGAACTACTGCGCCTGGCACGCCTCGGGCACGATCGGCGCCACCACGGTCCAGGTCGGGTACCTCCCCAACATGGCCGGCACCACCGGGTGCTACCCGACGTCGGCACCCTTCGCCTCCACCACGCCGTACTCGTACGCCACCCGGTCGTCAGCAGACAACACGGCCCATGAGTTCATGGAGGCTGTGACCGATCCCGTCCCGCCCACCGGGTGGGTGGACTCGAGCGGCGCCGAGATCGGTGACAAGTGCAACTTCGTCTACAAGGCCCCGGTGACCCTGACCGGCACGGCCAACGTGTGGCAGATCCAGGCCGAGTGGTCCAACGCCACCAACGCCTGCGCCCAGACCACGCCGTAGCCCGGCGGGCAGGGGTAGATCCAGGACCGGGGACCGGCCCCGGCGGCGCTCAGGGCGCCTGGATGATCCGGGCCACCACGACGACGAGGATGACCAGGGCCAGCGCGGTCTGGAACATCATGAGCGCCCGGGCCGGCCGGGTGCGCACCTCTTCGGTGGTGGGGCCGAAGGTGGTGTTGGTGTAGAAGGCCACCACCAGGTAGTCGAACCACACGGGCGGGGCGTCCGGGTCGCCGGCCACCGGTGGGAAGTCGAACGCCCCACCGGGAAGGTGGGTGTCGGCCACCTGGTACCAAAGCGAGAAGACCAGCGTGGTGGCCGCGAACGCGAGTGCGAGGTCGACCACCAGCGTGTTCTGACGGGCGTGCGCGATCTCGGGGGTGACCACCAGGGTTCCCACGTTGATGAGGACGTTGACCGTGGCCGTGATCAGGTAGATCACCATCACGGGGAGGGCGAAGCGCGGTGTCTGCTTCCTCGAGGCGAGCAGGGTGCCCACGGCCACCAGCAGCATGACCCCCACCACGGCGTTGGAGGCCAGGCTCATGGTCCGGGCCAGCTGACCCGCCCCGGAGCGGGGAGGCATGGCGAAGTGGAGCCGTCGGGTGAGCAGGATGTTGACTGCCTCGGTCACCACCATCACGCCCACGAAGGAGGTGAGGCGGATGGGGTGGCGGTGGCGGGCCTCGTCGGGGAGCTCTTCAGGCCCGGCCACCGGGTCGCCCAGGCGGTCGAGGCCCGTTCTAGCGGAGTGGTCGTCGTCCATGGCGTGCAGGCTCCTGTGCGCTATCGGAAGGTAGCCGCCACCGGGAGGTGCTTGACCCCGCCGACGAAGTTGGCCTGGGCCCACTCGGGCTCGCCGGCCAGCTCCAGGGTGTCGGTGGCGGCCAGCAGCCGGGGCAGGATGGTGCGCAGCTCCCGCCGGGCGAAGGTCGAGCCCAGACAGAAGTGCTCGCCGCCGCCGAAGGCGATCATCCGGTTGGCGTTGGGCCGGGTGGCGTCGAAGATCATCGGGCCGTCGAACATCCGCTCGTCGCGGTTGGCCGACGGATAGGAGAGGAGGAGCCGGTCCCCGGCCGGCACCTCGACCCCCGAGAGGACGGCCGGCTCGGTCAGGTAGCGCAGGAAGTGGCGCACCGGCGAGGTCCACCGGATCATCTCGTCGACGGCGTTGGTGATCCGGGACGGGTCGGCCCGCAGCAGGGCCACCTGGTCCGGGTGGCGCAGCAGGGCCTCGAGGCCGCCCGAGAGGGCGAACGACGTGGTGTCGTGGCCGGCGGTGGCCACGATGGTGAAGTACCAGAGGGTGGCGTGGTGGTCCATGGGGCACCCGTCCACCTCGCCGGTGGCGATCACCGTGGCCAGGTCGTCGGTGGGGTGGGCCCGGCGCTCGTCGGACAGCGCCTGGAAGTACTCGTCGAACTGGCGGATGGTGTCGGTCAGCAGGGTGATGGGGTCCGACAGGTCGCCGAGGTACTCAGGGTCGGCGGCCCCGAACATGCCCTGGGTGAGCTTCAGCATGGTGGGCTCGTCGGCCTCGGGCACCCCGAAGATCGACATGATCACCCGCAGCGTGTAGGGCACGGCGATGTCCTGGGCGAAGTCGCACGTCCCGCCGAGCTGACGGAAGCGGTCCACGAACTCGTCGGCGATCTCGTCGATGGCCTCCTGGCGGCGGGCCACGGCCCGGGGACGGAACCAGTCGTTGGCCAGGCCGCGGTGGCCAGCGTGCTCGGCGCCGTCCATGTGGATGAGCGTCTTGGGCTCGATGCCCAGGGAGTGGAGGAACTCGAACTGGGCGTCGGGGCCGAGCACCGAGTTGCGGGTGTTGAGGAAGTGGTCGTTGTCCCGGGACACCCGGAAGACGTCCTCGTGGCGGGTGACCGCCCAGAACGGCGTGTACCCCTCGGCCTCCACCCGAAGGACCGGTGCCTCGTCGCGCAGCTCCCGGGCCGTGGCGTGCCACGTCTCCTGGTCGGCGTAGGCGGCGGGCTGGATGAAGATCTCGCCTCGTGGGTCTGGGCTGGCCATGGGGTGCCTCCTCGGAGGGGACCGGTCGTCACGTCCCCCGGGGCCACGCTACCGATCCCCGGGAGCCCCCGGGCGACGCAGCCGGCGACGGGGTTGCAACGGTCGGGGAACCGTCGGAGTCCCGCCGCCTGCCTACAGTCGGACCATGGAGCGCCGAACGTGACCGCCGTCCCTGGTGTGCAAGCCCCGTCCGAGCTGCAGATCGTTCTGGCCGACGCCGCCCCGCTGGAGTCGGCCGGGGCCGCCGTGCGGGCCTGCGCTCTGGGCAACGGCTTCGAGGCCGAGCGGGCCACCCGGCTGCAGGTCGTGGTGGAGGAGCTCATCCGCGAGGCGCGCCTGCGGGAGGAGGCGGCCACGGCACCAGGCGACGTGGTCGTGGAGGTGGCCTTCGACGGGACCACCTTGGAGATCACCGTGGTCGACCACCGTCTCCCGCTGAGCGCGGCGCAGTCCCGCCACCTCCCGTCCCGCCGGCTCCTCTCGCTCGGGTTCGTCGACCACCTCCACATCGGCTTCGCCGGCACCACCGGCAACGTGGCCTCGTGCCGCCTGGCCATGGCGCCGGACCACCCCGACGACCTCGTCCACGCCGAGATGCTCGAGCCCGACGCCCCCGACGCTCCCGACGCCGAACAGGCCGAGATCGCCGTGCGGCTCATGACGGCGGCCGACGCTGACGGCCTCGTCCAGTGCGTCTTCCGTTGCTACGGCTACACCTACCCCAACCCGTCGATGTACCAGGCCAAGGCCATCCGCCGGCAGCTGGAGTCTGGTGCCATGGTCTCGGTGGTGGCCGTCGCCCCCTCCGGCGAGGTGGTGGGACATGTGGCCTGCACCTTCGACCGGCCGGGGGACGTCATCCCTGAGGCCGGCAAGATGATCGTCGACCCCCGCTACCGCGGGCACCACCTGGCCGAGCGCCTCTCCCTGGCCCGGGCCGAGGTGGCTGCCGAGCGGTCGATCCCCGGCGTGTGGTCCGAGACGGTCACCAACCACCCGGCCAGCCAGCTGCTGGCCATCCAGCGGGGAGCGGCCGAGGTCGGCCTCCTCATCGGCGTCGGGCCCCAGTCCATGCTGATGAGCGGCCTGCCCAACCAGGAGTCGGTGCGCCACTCGCTGCTGGCCGTCTTCACCCCCACCGGCCCGCTGCCCGCCGCCACCATCAGCGCACCCGACCACGTGGCCGGGCACCTGGCCACGGTGGTGGGCCGCCTGGGCATCGAGCGGGAGATCCGCACCGAGCCGGTGGCCCCGACCCGGGCCCGGGCCCGGATGCACTCGTCGGCCTCGGCGCTGGCCGGCTCCGTGGAGATCCGGGTCCACGAGCTCGGCCTGGACCTGGTGGAGCAGGTGGCCGACGTGCTCGACGAGTACCTGGCTCTGGCCCCGGCCAGCGTCCACCTCCACCTGCCGGCCACCGACCCGTCGGCCGCCTGGGCCGTGGTCGAGCTCGAGCGGCTGGGCTTCGTGTGGTGCGCCTGGACGCCGGCCTTCCTCCCCACCGGGGACGCCATCCGCCTCCAGCGGGTCGGCGACCACCCCGTCCACCTCGAGACGATCGTCTGCGCCCGCCCCGAGGGCGAGGAGGTCCGGGACTTCGTGGTGTCCGAATGGGTCCGGGTCCACCGGGGCCGCGCCGCCGGCTGACCTGCGACGCGCACCCGGATCGGCCCTGCGACGCGCACCCGGGCCGTTCCACCGACGTCACCGACCGGGACGGCCCACCGACGTCACCCAGGCCGGCCCACCGTCCATACCCACGAGCCGGACACCGACCGGGGTCCGTGGCCGACCGCTGCGGTCACCAGCGCCCGGGCGCCGGCCGGGTCGACGGGCCGGTCGTAGGCCGGCAGGCCGGGGTCGTGGGGCAGGACCACCCGGGTCACCCCC
>CAXBRB010000086.1:0-10310 GCA_963977795.1 uncultured Acidimicrobiaceae bacterium | reverse complement strand
CCCGACCCACCGCCCCCCAGCGCACGAGGAGACGCCGATGAGCGACCACGAGCACGCCAGCGAGACCCCTGACGGCCGGGGCCGTCCCCGCCTGGCCCTCCCCTGCGACGTGTCGCCCATGCCCTTCCACCTGTACGCCCCCTACGTCCCCCTGGTGCTCACCGACCGGACCTGGCCCGACCGCCAGTGCACCGTGGCCCCCCAGTGGGCCAGCGTGGACCTCCGGGACGGGAACCAGGCCCTGGTCGACCCCATGGACTCCGAGCGCAAGCTCCGCCTGTTCCGGACCCTGTGCGCCATCGGCTTCAAGGAGATCGAGGTCGGCTTCCCCTCCGCCTCCCAGACCGACTACGACTTCCAGCGGGAGATCATCGACGGCGGCCTCATCCCCGACGACGTCACCATCCAGGTCCTGACCCAGTGCCGGCCCGAGCTCATCGCCCGGACCTTCGAGTCGCTCCAGGGGGCCCGCCAGGCCGTCGTCCACTTCTACAACTCGACGTCCACCCTCCAGCGCCGTGTGGTCTTCGGCCTCGACCGCCCGGGCATCATCGACATCGCCACGGCGGCGGCCCGCCAGTGCCTGGAGCACGAGGCCACCCTCCCGGGGACGGCCATCTCCTATGAGTACTCCCCCGAGAGCTTCACGGGCACCGAGCCGGAGTTCGCCGTGGAGATCTGCGAGGCGGTCATGGACGTCCTGCGTCCGACCCCGGAGCGCCCGCTCATCGTCAACCTGCCCAACACCGTGGAGATGTACGGCCCCCAGGTCTACGCCGACGTCATCGAGTGGTTCAGCCGGACCATCAAGGACCGGGAGTGCATCCGGCTCAGCGTCCACCCCCACAACGACCGGGGCACGGCGGTGGCCGCCGCCGAGCTGGCCGTCCTGGCCGGCGCCGACCGGGTGGAGGGGACCCTCTTCGGCAACGGCGAGCGCACCGGCAACGTCGACATCGTCACCCTGGCCATGAACCTCTTCTCCCAGGGCGTCGACCCGGCCCTCGACTTCAGCGACATCGACAAGGTCCGCCGGGTGGCCGAGTACGCCACCCGGATGCCCGTCCACCCCCGCCACCCCTACGCCGGCGACCTCGTCTACACGGCGTTCTCGGGCTCGCACCAGGACGCCATCAAGAAGGGGTTCGAGGCCCTAGGCGACGACTACGCCCGCTGGGAGGTCCCCTACCTTCCCATCGACCCCAGCCACACCGGCCGGACCTACGAGGCGATCATCCAGGTCAACAGCCAGTCGGGCAAGGGCGGGGTGGCCTACCTGATGGACACCGAGCACGGCCTCGACCTCCCCCGGAGCCTCCAGGTGGAGTTCTCCAAGACGGTCCAGGCCATCACCGAGGACTCCGGCACGGTCATCCACCCCGGCGAGATGTGGGAGGTCTTCGAGGCCACCTACATGCCCGAGGAGGCCGGCATCCGCCTCCTGACCAGCGAGATGACCACCGGCGGGGGTCGCACCACGGTGACGGCCCAGCTCCTGGTGGACGGCCGGCCGACGACCGTGGTGGGCGAGGGCAACGGCCCCATCGACGCCCTCATCGCCGGCCTGCGGGCGCAGCTGGACATCGTCTTCGAAGTGAAGGACTACAGCGAGCACGCCCTGACCTCGGGCAGCGGCGCCTCGGCGGTGGCCTACGTCGAGGCCGAGGCGGCCGACGGGACGACCTGGTGGGGCGTGGGCATGGACTCCAGCATCCTGGACGCCTCGCTGGCCGCCGTCATCAGCGCCGCCAACCGGGCGCCGTGAGCGACGGCCGGGGGGGCGGCGCGCCACGGCGCGTCCTGCTGGTCGACGCCATCGGCACCTGCGAGGGCGGGGCCCAGATGATGCTCGACGAGCTCTTCCACCGCATCGACCCGACCCGGTACGAGGCGCAGTTCGCCGGACTCAGCCCGGGACCGTGGCCGGAGCGCCTCCGGGCCGAGGGCCTCCCGGTCCACGTGGTGCCCATCGCCCGGTGGCGGGACCTCCGGACCGTGGCCGCCGCCGTGGGCGCCCTGGCCGACCTGATCCGCCGGGAGCGGATCGACCTCGTCCACGCCAGCGGGTCCGACAGCCTGCTGGTGGCCAGCCTGGGGGCCCGCCGGGCCCGGGTGCCGGTGGTGTGGACGGTGTTCGACCCCCTGGCCGGTCCCGCCCCGAAGAAGCTGGCGGCGCTGCGCCGGCAGCTCTCGGCCCGCCTGCTGGGCGCCCTCGGTCCCGACGCCGTCATCTTCGGGACCGACCGGGCCGAGAGCGGCACACCGCTGCGGCGGGGCACCCCGACGGCCACCATCCTCCCGGGGATCGAGCTCGGGCGCCACGGCGCGGGCGACGGCCGGCGGGCCCGTCGGGCGCTGGGCATCCCCGAGGAGGCGCCGGTGCTGGCCACCTTCGGGCGGCTCTCGTTCCTCAAGTCCCAGACCGACTTCGTGCGGGTGGTGGGCGACCTGGCCGGCCGCTTCCCCGACGTGGCGGGGGTGATCTGCGGCGGCGAGGGCGAGGCCGACTACGGCGACCGGGTCCGCTCCCTCCGCCACCAGCTCGGCCTGGAGGACCGGGTCCACATCACCGGGTTCGTCCCCGACCAGGAGAAGGACGACATCCTGGCGGCGGCCGACGTGGTCGTCCACCTGGCCCGGCGGGAGTCGTTCGGCCTGGCCGTGGTCGAGGCCCAGGCCGCCGGCAAGGCGGTGGTGGCGGCCGACGCCAGCGGGCCCCGTTCGCTGATCGACGACGGCGCCACCGGCGTGCTGGTCCCCGTGGGCGACACCGGCCGCCTCACCGAGGTCCTCACCGGCCTGCTGGACGACCCGGACCGCCGGGCCTCGCTGGGATCCCAGGCCCGCCTGGCCGCCCAGCGCCACGGGATCGGCCCCATGGTGGAGGCCATCGAGGCGGTGTGGGACCGGGTCCTGGACCCGACGGCCGGCTGACCGGCTCGGCCGACTGACCGGCTCGGCTGGCTGACCGGGGCCGCTCAGCCGCCGGAGGGCGGGAAGGGCGGCGGGCCGGCCAGGTAGGCGAAGTTCTCCCACAGCGAGAGGTCGAACTCGGGGTAGCGCTCAAGCAGGTTGCACACGTCAGCCTCGTACAGGCGGACCAGCTGCTCGACAACGAAGGGGTCGAGGTCCTGCTTGGACTTCGAGGCGTTCACCCGGGTGCGGAGCTCCGGGGGCCGGTAGGTGTCGTCGACGCCGAGGAACCGGAACGTCTTCTCCAGGTACTCGGCCGGCTCGCGCACGCACTGCTCGTACTGGAGCACGAGGAGGTCCTCGGCGGGGTACGCCCGCTCCCAGGGCACCAGGATGTTGGCGTACATGCCGTTGGCCAGGCCGCGGTAGCGGATGCGGTCCCGGTCCCGGGCCGGCATCCGCCGCGACAGGTCGGACCGGTAGCGCTCCACCGGGTCGCGCAGCATGACGAGGACCTTGGCCCCCGGCGCCGCCACCTGGAGCACGGCCGGCATAGTCCGGTTGAAGGCGTAGTGCGGGGTCCACTCGCCGGCGATGGTCCCCTCGGGCCGGGGGAACCAGCGGCGGTAGGCCTCCACGTCGGCCACGGTGACCTGGCCGGCATCCAGTCGGCGCTCGAAGGCCATGTTGAAGAAGTCGATCTCCTTGTCGAACTCGACATGGATCTCGGGGTGGCCCATCAGCAGGCTGAACCACCAGGTGGTGCCCGACTTGGCCACGCCGATGCCCACGAAGTCGGGGGCGTCCACCCGCATGCCGGCCGGGGCCGGCGGCGGCACCGGGGGACGGCCCTCGGACCAGGGCGCGCTCCGTCCGAGGGCGTCGAGCACCCGACCCTGGAACGAGCGGGGCGTGCGGATGAAGGCCCTGCGGGCGGCGTCGCCGACGGCCGAGCCGATCGACGGGCTCATCGGCCGACCGGCCGGGAGGACGACGGTGCTGCGATGGCCACGGACGCTCCTCTCGACCCGACGGGTGGCGACGAGGCGAGCGTATCGGACACCCGGCGCCACCTCGGATGCCGGACGGTTGCGCTTGGGCCGGGTCCGACCGGGGCGCTCACGAGCCGTCCCATTCGTTCCCGTCGACCCGTGGACCGTGCCCATCCACCTCGCCGGCCTGCCGGCCGTGCCCTTCCGTTCCGCCCGCCTGCCGGCCGTGCCCTTCCGTTCCGCCGGCCTGCCGGCCGTCCATCGGCCCGCTCTCGTCTCCCGACGTCAGCCACCCCGACAGGTCCCGATCGAGCAGGGCGCCGAGCCGCCGGACATCGTCGGCCATCTCGGCCTGCAGGGCACGGCGCAGGGCGGGGTCCAGCGACGGGCGCGGGCGGCGGTCGGCGTTCAGCTCGAGGGCCCGGAGCCCGAGGGCCCGCCGGGTGGCCTGGCTGCGCACCACGGTCCGGGCGACTCGGCGCAGCACCGGCGGCGGGTTGCGGAGCAGGCGGACGGCCAGCCGGCTGCGGGGTGCCTTGTGGGCGTTGCGCACGGCGAAGTCCGGGACCTCCTCCTCGACGACGTCGAGCCCGAGGAAGGCCAGGAGCTCGCGGTAGACGGCGTCCGGATCGGCGGCGAAGTCGTCGAAGACGATGACGTGGACCCGCTCGGGCCCCAGGGCGTCCATGAACCGCTGGACCTGGTCGGCGTAGCCGGCCACGTTCCGGTAGAGGAGGGACCACAGGGCGCCCTGGCACGTGGGCGGGATGCGCCGGCCCTGGCGCCGGTCCTCCTCGGCGGCCAGCGCCTCGGCGAAGTCGGCGATGTCCTCGTCGCCCTGGAACAGGGCCTCGGCGTGCAGCGAGTACATCATGTCGACCGGGTTGCGGAGCATGGCGACGGCCCGGGCGTCGGGGGCGAAGGCGGCGATCTCGGCGGCGGCCCGCTCCGAGCAGAGGTACATCGGCGAGGCGTCCACCAGGTAGCGCTCGTCGGTGGCGGCGGCGAAGGCGCCGAGGTAGGCCTCGAGCGAGCGGTGGACGGGGATGTTGGAGGGCAGGTCGCTGCCGAAGAACTGGAACTCCTTGCCCCCCGCCGCCGGCAGGCCGCTGGCCCGGTCCTCGCCGCCCGCCGTGTAGATCTGAGGATGGTTCCGGAGGTAGGTCCACAGGGCCGTGGTCCCGGACTTGGGGGCACCCACGATGAAGAGGTTGGGCCGGCGCCCCTCCGGCTGGTCCGGGTGGGCCGGCACCCCCTCGGGCGGCTCCGCCGTGCTCACCGGACCAGCGGACTCCGCAGGAGCCGGGCCAGGGTCCGCCCGGTCAGGCCCGGGTCGCGCAGCCTCGGGGCCAGCGCACTGGCCCCTCGGGAGGCACCGAGGACCAGGGAGACGAAGGCGGCGTCGGCCGGCGAGGTCTTCGCCAGCGCAGCCAGGCGGGGCCCGGCGGCCTCCCGGTTCCCCCGCAGCTGGTCGGCCACGCACCGGTGGTAGGCCCGGCAGGCCGGGGTCATCTCGTCATGGTGCTTGGCCACGAACTCGAGGAGCCCGTCCGAGTGCCGGTTCGGGTCGTGGGTGATCCGGGGCCCGTCGTGCTGGCGGTAGAGGTAGAGCACCCGGGGCACCACCCGGAACGGCCGCTGCTGGGCGCTGCGCAGCCAGAAGTCCCAGTCCTCGGTCATCTTGGCCAGACCGGTGTCGTAGCGGTGGTCGGGACCGAAGCTGGAGCGGCGGTACATGCCGAAGGGGATGCCCACGAAGTTCATCCACAGCAGCAGGCGGTCGTCGAGCTCGGTGGGCGACCGGTAGATCACGGCCCGGCCGGTGCCCGTGCGGAGGACCTGGTGCCACGAGGAGACGGCCCCGACCTCGGGGTCGTCGTCGAAGACGTCGACCAGGTGCTGGGCGGCGTCGGGCAGCCAGGCGTCGTCGTCGTCGCAGAAGCCGACCAGGTCGCCCTCGGCGGCATCGATGCCGCAGTTGCGGGCGCCGGGCAGGCCGACGGCGGGGTCGTTGCGGATGACCCGGACCCGCCGGTCCTCCTCGCACAGCTGGGCCAGGATCTCCGGGGTCTCGTCCGAGGACCCCTCGTCGATGATGATGAGCTCCAGGTCGCGGAAGGTCTGCGCCAGCACCGAACGGGCGGCCCGCTGCAGGTCCACGGGCCGGTTCCGGGTGGGAAGGACGACGCTCAACCTGGGTGCGGCCATGGCGCAGGGCTCCTCTCGGCGGCCGTGCGGCTGCACACGACCCGACGCTTCATCGTACCGACCGGGACGTCCCCGGCGGCACCCCCTGTTGCACAGCGCATCGGCACCGGCACCCGGGAGTACGCTTGCCCGCCATGACCCCCGCCCCCGGCCGCCCACGTCGACGGACGTCGCGCCGTCCCGGGGCCGACGGGCCGCAGGCGGGAGCGGGGACGGCTGCGGCCAACCGCCGCAACGACGGCCCCACCATCACCGCCCGCGACGACGTGGTCCGCCACCACCTGGCCGGCTTGGCGCCCGAGGCCCTGGTCCTCGAGGTCGGGTGCGCCGACGTGCGGCGCTTCGCCTCCGACGGCCCCTACGGCTACCTGGCCACCGACCTGCGCCCCCTGGCCAGCGTGGACTTCGCCGCCGACGCCGGCCGCCTGCCGCTGGCCGACGACTCGGTGGACGCCCTGGTGACCCTGGAGATGCTCGAGCACGTCCCCGACCCCGGTGCCGTGGTCCGGGAGCTGTCCCGGGTCCTCAAGCCCGGCGGGGCCATCTTCCTCTCGGTCCCCTCGATCGCCCCCCGCCACGACTCCCACGACTACTGGCGCTTCACCGCCCAGGGCCTCGAGCACCTGTGCAGCCCGTGGTTCGACGAGCCCGAGGTCCGGGTGTTCGGCGGGACCTTCGAGGCCCTCGGCTACCTCGGCGCCTACTACTCCCGCCTGGCCCTGCACCGGCTGCGCATCCCGGTGGGCCAGTTGCCCCGGGCGCTGCCGGTCCTGGGCGCGGCCATCGACCGCCGCTCGGGCTGGGCCACCTCCACCGAGGCCCTGCACACCCTGGCCTTCGACCTGCTCTTCGTGGGGCGGGGGCGGGCCGGCACGCCCTAGACGGCGGTCCCGCCTGGCCGCCGGGCCGGCACCGGGAGGCTCAGGCCCGCTGGACCCACAGCGAGGCCGTCCGGACGCCGTCGCCGAACTCCAGCTCCACGGTGGCACCCCCGGCAGGGTCGGCCGGCGGGTCGGTGCGGACGTCGACAGCCAGGACCTCCCGGGCGATCCCCTCGAAGAGCCCGGACAGGTCGTCGAGGCCCACCAGGTGGAGGTGGACGGTGTCGGACACGGCCAGGCCGGTGGCCTTGCGCAGATCCTGGACGTGGCGGATGACCTCGCGGGCCAGGCCGCGCCGGCGCAGGTCGTCATCGAGAGCCAGGTCGAGGGCCAGCACCTCGGCCCCGTCCCGGGAGACGGCGAAGCCGGCCTGGGCCCGCACCCGGAGCTCGACCTCCTCGGCCGAGAGCTCGACCGACCCCTCGGCCAGGGGCACCACCACCGGGCGGCCGGCGGCCAGCTCGGCGGCCGCCGCGGCGCCGTCCACGCCGGCCATGGCACCCCGCAGCTCCTGGACCTGCTTGCCGATGCGCGGGCCGAGCAGCTTGAAGTTGGGGACCAGTTCGTAGGCCAGGACGTCGCCCAGCTCGTCGGTGACCTCGACCCGATCGACGTTGAGCTCGTCCTCCACCACGCCGGCCGGGAGAGCCGGGCTCCCCGGGGGCAGGTAGACCAGGGCCCGGGCCAGGGGCTGGCGGACCTTGACCGACGCCTCGGCCCGGGCGGCCCGGCCCAGCGACGACAGCCGGCGGGCAAGGGCCATGGAGGCCTCCAGGTCGGCATCGACCAGGGTCGCATCGGCGGTCGGCCAGTCGGCCAGGTGGACCGAGTCGTCCTCGCCGGCCCCGGTCAGGTCCCGCCACATCCGGTCGGCCAGGAACGGGGTGAGCGGGGCCAGCAGGTGGGCCAGGGTGGTGAGGACCTCGTACAGGGTGGCCTGGGCGCCGAGGGCGTCGGCCGGGTCGGCACCCGGGTCGGTCCGCCAGAACCGGCGGCGGCTGCGCCGGACGAACCAGTTGGAGGTGTCATCCACCAGCTCGGCGATGGCCGTGGCCGCCGGGAACGGCTCATAGCCGTCCAGCGCCTCGGTCACCCGGGCCACCGTGCCGTGGAGGCGCGACAGCATCCAGCGGTCCAGCAGCGAGCGGTCGGCCGGCGCCGGGACGGCCGGGTCGGCCGGGTCGAAGCCGTTGAGGGTGGCATAGGTGGTGAAGAAGGACCAGGTGTTCCACAGCGTGCCCAGGGCGTCGCGCATGGCGGCGTCGATGACCTCGAAGCTGACCCGGGTCGGCGTCCACGGCGAGCCCTGCGAGAACATCCACCACCGCAGCGGGTCGGCCCCCCGGGTGGTGAGGATCTCCCACGGGTCGATGACGTTGCCCACGCTCTTGGACATCTTGCGGCCGTCGGCGTCGACGATGTGGCCCAGGCAGAGCACGTTCCGGTACGGGGTGGCCCCCCGGACCAGGGTGTTCACGGCCAGCAGGGAGTAGAACCAGCCCCGGGTCTGGTCGATGGCCTCGCAGATGAAGTCGGCCGGGAACACGAACCGCTCGGCCGAGCCGGGGGCCTGGGGGTAGCCCCACTGGGCGGTGGGCATGGAGCCCGAGTCGAACCAGGCGTCGATGACCGGCTCCACCCGGGTCATGACCCCGCCGTCCCGGCCGTCCGCCGCGCAGGCGGCGCACGGCACGGTGACCTCGTCGATGGCCGGCCGGTGGGGGTCGGTCCCGGTCACGTCGGCCCCGGCCAGCTCGGACAGCTCGGCCAGGGAGCCCACGCAGGCGGCATGTCCCTCGGCGCACCGCCACACCGGGAGCGGCGTGCCCCAGAACCGGTCCCGGGAGAGGGCCCAGTCGACGTTGTTGGCCAGCCACTCCCCCATCCGGCCGTCCCGGATGTGCTCGGGGTGCCAGCCGACGGTCTGGTTCTGGGCCACCAGGTCGGCCTTGCGGTCCGAGGTGCGGATGTACCAGGAGGGCTTGCCCCAGTAGAGGAGGGGCGTCGAGCACCGCCAGCAGTGCGGGTAGGGGTGGAGGTAGGGGTGGCGCCGCACCAGGAGGCCGGCGTCCTCCAGGCGGTCGTTGACGGCGGGGTTGGTCGACCGGACGGCCTGGCCGGCCAGCCACGGGACCGAGGCGTCGAAGCACCCGTCGGGACCGACCGGGTTGAGGGTGGGCAGGTCGTTCTCCCGACCCACCTGACGGTCGACCTCGCCGAAGGCCGGGGCCAGGTGGACGATGCCGGTGCCCTCGTCGGCCTCGACGAACTCGCCGCCCACCACCCGCCAGCCCTCGCGGCCGGCGTCGGCCGGCGACAGGGCCAGGTCGTCGAAGGGCCGGCGGTAGCGCAGGCCCACCAGGGCGCTCCCGGGGACGACGGCGTCGGGGGCGGCGCCCTCGCCGAAGACGTCCTCGACCAGCGAGGCGGCCACGATGTCCCCGCCGACCACGGCGTACTCCAGCCCGGGCCCGACTGCGGCCCCGGTGTTGGACAGCAAGGTCCACGGCGTGGTGGTCCAGGCCACCAGGGCCAGCCCGTCCAGGGTGTCCCGGCCCAGGGCGTCCCGCAGGGCCGCCGCCGCCCCGCCCTCGTCGGTCAGCGGGAAGCGCACGTAGGCCGACTCGTCGGTCACCTCCCGGTAGACGTCGGGCTGGCCCAGCTCGTGGCTGGACAGGGCCGTGCCGCACCGAGGGCAGTACGGGACCACCTTGATGTCCTCGTAGAGGAGGCCCTGGTCCCACAGGCTCTTGAGGTTGGCCCAGGTGGCCTCCACGAACTCGGGGGCGAAGGTCCAGTAGGCGTCGTCGATGTCGATCCAGTAGCCGATGCGCTCGGTGAGGGTCTTCCACTCCCCCACGTAGCTGCGGACCGACTCCTTGCAGAGACGGGTGAACTCGGCGATCCCCACCTCCTCGGTGATCTGCCGCTTGGCCGTGATCCCGAGCTGCTTCTCCACCTCGACCTCGACGGGCAGGCCGTGGGTGTCCCACCCGGCCTTGCGGGGCACGGCGTAGCCGCGCATGGTCTTGTACCGGCAGAACAGGTCCTTGTAGACCCGAGCCCACACGTGGTGGAGGCCGGGCTTGCCGTTGGCCGTGGGCGGCCCCTCGTAGAAGACCCAGGGCTCGGCGCCGGCCCGCAGCTCCACCGAGCGCTCGAACACGCGCTGGGCGGCCCAGCGGGCCAGCTCGGCCTCCTCGATGGCGGTGAAGTCGACGTCGGTGGGGACGGGGCGGAACACGGCAGGACCTCGTGGTGGGCGGCCTCCGGGGCGGCGTGCTCCCGGACCCCGGAATACTACGGGCCGCCGCCC
>CAXBRB010000085.1:0-10338 GCA_963977795.1 uncultured Acidimicrobiaceae bacterium | reverse complement strand
AGGTCGGCCGGGTCCTGGCCGGTCTCGTCGAGCATCCGGGCCGAGCCGAGCAGGGTGCCCACCACCAGCTGGCGGCTCATGTCCCGGGTCAGCCCGGCCGTCACCCCGGCCTCGATCATGGCCTCGGCCATCAGGAACACATAGGCCGGGCCCGATCCCGAGACGCCGGTGACGGCGTCCAGCAGGCGCTCGGGCACCCGGACCACCGTGCCCACCGCCCCGAGGATCCCCTCGGCCCAGTCGAGGTCCTCGGCGTTGGCCACGCTCCCGCCGGACAGGCCCGAGGTCCCGGCCCCGATGAGGGCGGGGGTGTTGGGCATGGCCCGCACCACGATCCGGCCCGGGGGCAGGGCCGCCTCCAGCCGCTGGGCCGACAGCCCGGCCACCACCGAGAGGACCCGCAGCACGCCGACCGCACCCAGGGTCCGCAGCACCCCCTCGGCCACGTCGGGCTTGACGGCGAGCAGGGCATCCTCGGCCTCGACGGGGCCGTCGACCACGGTGACACCAGGGTGGGCGGCGGCCAGCCGGTCGCGCTGGGCGGGGTCGGCCTCGGACACGGTGATGTCCCCGGGGGCGGCCCATCCGGCAGCGAGGAGCCCGGTCAGGAGGGCCGAGCCCATCTTGCCGCCGCCGACCACGAGGAGCTTGGGTGCCATGGCGGGAACGCTACCGGGCCGACGGCGGCCGGCGGCGGTAGCGGCCCTCGTACCCGATGGACATGGCCGTCGGGAAGCACTCGTCGGTGTAGGCCAGGGAGGCCCCGATGATGCGGTCCAGCTCGGTGTCGGTCACCCGGGACGTCGGGACGCGGCCGACCAGGTAGATGGCGTCCTCATGGCCGAGGGCGAAGGCCATGCCCAGCAGGTCGGCGTTGCGCTTGAGCAGGTAGAGCCAGGTGGCCTCGACGTTCACCTCGGGGGCAGGCATGAACTGGCACTCGTGCCAGAGGGTCCGCTGGCGGAGGGTCAGCCAGACGGTGACGAACTCCTTCTCCTCGCCGGCCAGCCGCAGGTACCACCGGGGGGCGCCGGTGACCGGGTCCCCGCCCTCCTGGCGGTCGACGGCCACCAGAGGTCCGCCGGCGGCCAGCTCGCGGGCCGCCCAGGCGTCGATCCGGGCGCACACCTCGTCCCGCTCGGCAGCCGAGAGGATCCCGGCCCACTCGTCGGCGTCGCTCACCGGCACTCGACCAGGCGTCCGTCGGTCAGGTCGGCGTACGTCTCGACCAGGAGGTGGGCGGCCCGGGACCAGGTGTAGCGGCGGGCCCGCAGGGCCGCCCCCACCGAGAGGCGCTCGGCCAGCGACGGCTCGGCCAGGATCTGGCGGACCCACCCGGCGTAGGCGTCGGGGTCGGGCTCCTCGACCAGAAAGCCGGTCCGGCCGTGGTCGACCAGGCTGCGCAGGCCGCCGACGTCGGAGGCCACCACCGGGGTGCCGCAGGCGGCCGCCTCCAGGGCCACGAGGCCGAAGGACTCGGAGCGGCTCGGCACCAGGCACACGTCGGCGGCCCGGTAGAAGGAGGACAGGAGCTCGTGGGCCCGGGGCGGGACGAAGAGGACCCGGTCCTCCAGGCCCAGGTCGACCACCAGGCGGGCGATGCGGTCCACCTCGGCGTCGCCGTGGGGCCCGCTCGGGCCGCCCACCACGACCAGGTGGGCATCGGGGTGGTCGCCGGCCATGGCGGCCAGGGCGGACACGGCCACGCCGACCCCCTTGAGGGGCTGGATCCGACCCACGAAGAGCAGCAGCGGGCCCTCGGCGGGAAGCGCCAGGGCCCGGCGGGCCTGGGCCCGGTCCCCGGGGGCGAAGAAGGCGTGGTCCACCCCGGGGGCGATGATCCGGATGCGCGAGGGGTCGGCACCGTAGAGATCGGTGATCTGGGCGGCCTCCACCGAGCACGAGGCCAGGACGGCGTCCGAGCAGCGGATGATGGCGGCCTCGGCCTCGGCCCGGCGGTGGCCGGCGTGGGCCTCGACCTCCTCGGGGCTGGCCTCGGCCTTGACCCGGTCCAGGGTGTGGAACGTCGACACCAGGGGCAGGCCCAGCTGGTGCTTGATGGTGTGGCCGGCCACCCCGCTCAGCCAGTAGTTGGCGTGGACGGCGTCGAAGGGCGGGTCGTCCTCGTCGCCGTGGACGGCATCCATGGACTTGAGGACGCCGTCGGCGAACTCCTCCACCAGCTCGGGGAGGGCCTCCTTGGCCACCGGGGCGGGCGGGCCGGCCGGGACGTGGTGGACCCGGAAGCCGGGCTCGATGTCGACCACCGGCGCCAGGTCGTCGGACCAGGCCCGGGTGTAGACGTCGCAGACCACGCCGACCCGGGCCAGCGCGGACGAGAGCTCGCGCACATAGACGTTCATGCCGCCGCCGTCCCCGGTGCCCGGCTGGGCCAGAGGGGAGGTGTGGAGGGAAAGGACGGCCAGACGCCTCATGCGGAGACGATCCTACCCAGGGGGGTCAGATCAGCCGACGGCGGCCGGGGACCCGGCGACGTCGCTTCCGTCGACCTCGCCGTCCGGGTCGGCCGGCTGCTCGGCGACGGCCTGGTCCTCGTTCTCATGGCGGAACGAGAGGTAGATGCGGAGCAGCGCCTGGCGCTGCTCCTCGGTGAGGTGCTGGTCGGCGAAGATGTGCCGGGTCAGGTCGGTGTCGCCGTCGGGGCGCTCGAGGATGCCGGCCTGGACGTAGAGGGTCTCGGCCGAGATGCGCAGCGCCTTGGCGATCTGCTGGAGGATCTCGGCGGACGGCCGGCGCAGGCCCCGCTCGATCTGGCTGAGGTAGGGGTTGGAGATGCCGGCCAGCTCCGAGAGCCGGCGCAGGGAGAGCCGGGCCGAGCTGCGCTGCTCGCGGATGAACGAGCCGAGCTCGTTGAGCCGGTCGGGCAGCTCCTTGACGAATCGGTCGCCGCTGTCGTGGACCCCGTTGCGCCCGGTGGGCGGCGCGCTCATGACAGGAGACCGTCCACCGAGGCCTGCCCCGACTTGTGTCGGGCCACCAGCTCGGCCTGGAGGGTGTCGATCCGCTCGTGGAGGCCGCGCCGCTCGGCCGACACCCGGTTCTCGAGGGCCCGGAGCTGCTCGGCCAGATCGGCCAGCTGGGCCTGGTCCAGGTGGGCGAGGCGGCTGAGGTTGTCGACGCCCAGGATCCCGTCGAGCTCCTCGGTCACCTGGTCCAGGGACTCGGTGTCCGGAGAGTGCAGGACGGGGTTGCGGCCCGGTCCCCCGACGGTGCGGCCGCCGCCGGCCAGGATGGCGGGGAGGGCGTCCACCACGCTCGAGAGGTCCGGACCGCCTTCGGCCCCGGCGCTCTCCACATAGGCGTGGACGATGTCGAGCCGGCCCTGGACCAGGCGGCGCAGGTAGGAGAGGGCGGTCTCGGCCTCCTGGCACTCGGCCCGCATGGCGCGGATGTCGGCCACCGAGCGGGCCCCGACATCGTCGAGGTAGTCGGGCGTGAGGATGCGGGCGAGATCGTCCTGGAGGGTGGCCATCACCCCAGATCGTACCCCGGGGGCCACGGTCCGGGCCCGCTGCGGTGGGCGGGGCCGTAGCGGTGGACGGCCCGGCCCAGCAGCGAGGTCCGGGGGACGGGCCCGAAGGTCCGGCTGTCGGTGCTGGCGTGGGCGGCGTCGCCCCGCAGGTCGACGGTGCCGGCCGACACGTCCACCTCGGCCACCCGCTTGACCAGGAGCCGGCCGGGCTCCCGTGGGTCGGCCACGGCCACCACGTCGCCGACAGCGGGCCAGGCGGGCGGGCCGAAGGGCCGGCGCACCACCAGGAGGCGGTCGCCGGGCTCGAGGGCGGGGGCCATGGAGCCGCCCACCACCTCCACCCGCCGCAGCGTGCGGGCGGCCACCAGGCCGACGGCGGCAGCCAGGAGCAACCCGTTCCGCACGGCGCGCCGGGCGGAGCGGCGCCGTGACCGGCCGGCGGCGAACCTGGGTACAGTGGCAGCGGCGTGACCCACGCCCCACTCTGCACCAGGAGGAACACCCCATGCGCATCGCCGACCACCTGCTCGCCCTGGCCGACCGCCTGTCGGCGCCGACCGAGGCCCACGCCCACTGCGACCTGCCCTGCGGCGTCTACGACCCCGCCCAGGCCCGCATCGAGGCCGAGTCGGTGAAGGCCACCATGGAGAAGGCCAACGCCTCCGACGACGAGACCTTCAAGGTCCGGGCCGCCATCATCAAGGAGGAGCGGTCCGAGCTGGTCAAGCACCACCTGTGGGTGCTGTGGACCGACTATTTCAAGCCCGAGCACGTGGAGCGGTTCCCGGACCTGCACTCGATGTTCTGGAAGGCCACCAAGACGGCCGGCGAGTGCAAGAAGACGAACGATGTGGCCGTGGCCGACCGGCTGCTGGCGGAGATCGCCGAGATCGACGCCATGTTCTGGGAGTCGAAGAAGTAGCAGCGCCGCACCACGCCCGGTCCGCCGGGCGCCTGCCCTCGACGGCCGCACCCCTCGGGTGCGGCCGTCAGCGCGTCCGGGCGGGATACGACCGGTTGCGCCGCCCATCGGGGCACCGATCAGGCGAGCGGTAACGCTGGATGCACTCCGTTCGTTGTCTGTGGTGGCCGCAGTCGGCCCATCCCACGGAAGAGAGCTGGTCACCATGCGCAGGTTCCACCGTCTGGCCGCCACCGGGGCCGCCACCATCGTGCTGGCCGGAGCGGTCTTCGCCGCCACGGCCACCCAGCAGACCACCCGGGCGGCTGCCTCCTCCCCAACGCAGTTCGGCACGCTGTCGAACTTCGACGTGTTCAACGACACTGGCCAGGAGACCCACGGGTTCGAGATCGAGCTCGACGGCATCACCCCCTCCGACGTCAGCTACACCTTCGGCGCCCCCTACGAGCGCTACGGGAACCCGACGGTCACCGCCTTCTCCGGGGGCACCCTGGTCACCTACGCCAGCCCCTACGACGCATCGACCCAGACCTGGCAGGCCGGGACACCCCTGGCACCGTCGGTCATCACGCCGACCATGGGGCACCAGTGCTGGACGGGCGGATCGGCCACCTACCTGACCGACGGGTGCGACCACTTCGGCCTCGGGCTCATGGCCAACCCGACCAACGTCGTCTACAACTGGCTGGTGGCCGACCCGGCCCAGGCCGGCCAGCTGGTCCACGCCTCGACCGGATCGGTGGCCGTGCCCGCTCCGACCTTCAACGTGAGTCCGGCACCGGTCGGCGCGGTGAACCAGCAGCCGGTGGTCCAGGCCGTGGTGAACGCCTCGGACAACCCGGACGACCCCCAGCTCGGCGACGCCTTCTGGGCCAAGGTCTACATGTCCCAGTCGCCGTCCAAGGCCGACCTCGGCCACCTGGTCACCGGCGACAGCCAAGTGCCCACCCAGGTCGAGACGGAGTGGGCCATCCTCCAGCCCGGCGCCGGCGGGTCCCTGGCCCAGCAGCTGGCCAACGAGTTCCAGGTCAACCCCGGCGACAACTCGGTCGTCCAGCGCTACGAGTACTACCAGTACACCGGGGCCTACGACCCCGAGACCCACGAGGCGCTCCCGGTCAACGACTCGAACCCGGATGCCGGCGACATCGGGAACCTGATCGGGAACCAGATGGTGGCGCTCAACCTCCCCGGTGGCCCGGCCGCCGACACGACGGCACCCACCGCGGTCATGAAGACGAAGACGCCCAAGAAGCCGACGGCTGCCCATTCCTTCAAGGTCAAGTTCAAGGCCACCGACCCGGACAGCCGGCACTTCACCTACTACTGCGCTCTCGACGACGCCGTCCCCTCCCCGTGCACATCGGGCGTCACCTTCTCCGGGTTGAACGCCGGCAGCCACACGGCCACCGTCTACGCCGCCGACCAGGCCAACAACGCCTCGGCGCCGGTGTCGGTCAGCTGGACCGTCAAGGCCTGACGCACCCGGACCCGGGACGATCCCGCCGCCACCGAACGGCGGGTGGAGCGGCCGTCAGCGAAGCCGGGGCCGGAGAGGCGTCGGGCTGATCAGCCAGCGGCCCGGCGGTCCGACGGCGGACCGCCGGGATCGTCCCGGTGGCTGCAGTCGGAAGGCGACCCCGTCACCCCACCGGTGCAGTCGCCGCCTCGCCGGCGGCTGACGGACTCTCCTCGGGGCACGCACCGCAGGACCGGACCACGGGATCGGCGGCCAGGACGGCGTCGTCGATGACCGCACCACAGGTCTCGCACCGTCCGTAGGTGCCGTCGTCCAGCCGGGCCAGGGCCAGCTCGACCTCGTCCAGGAGCGCATCGACCGTGTCCGCCGCCGAGCGGTGCAGGCCGCCGTCTTCGTCCTCGGGGCGGGTCGCCTCCCCGCCGTCCGCCGACGTCGGACCGGGGTCATCCGGCACCCGGGTATCCATGGCTGCGGTCCCGGCAGGTGACGCCTCGACGGCCGTCGACCCGTCACCGGAGGTGCTGTCGGTCCCTCCTGTCGGCGCCGACCACGGCGCCGGGGCCGCCGGCGCGGGCTCGGACGGACGGGGCTGCCACTCGGTCTCCATGGCCGGGAGCGTACCGCCGCCGGCCCGGCTGCCCCCTACGATCACCCGATGGTCCGCCGCCGGCCTCTCCGCCGTCCCGCCTGCAACCCCGCCCGCCGCGCCCCACTGCGGCGGCGCACCCTGGCTGCGGTCCTCGTGGCCGCCTCCGCCGCCGGACTGAGCGCCTGCAGCCACGAGGCGGTCACCCCGGATTCGGCGCGGGTCCTCTACGCCACCCTGGGATCGACCGACGCCAACCCGTCGGACCGGGTGGCCGTGGTCGACTCCCGGTCGGGTCAGAAGGCCCGGCCCTTCACCGTCGGGACCCTCCCCTCGGGCCTGGTGCTCGAGCACGGGTCGGCCCACCTGCTGGTCGCCGTCAAGGCCGAGAACGCCCTCGTCGAGGTCGACACGGCCACCGGCAAGGTGACTCGGCGCGTCACCGTCGGCCTCGAGCCCGACGCCGTGGCCCTCACCCCGGACGGGAACACCGCCCTGGTGGCCGACTTCGGCGACGCCACTCTGACCGTGGTCCGCCTGGCCGACTTCGGTGTGGCCTCCCGGGTGCCGGTGGGCCGCCAGCCGGTGGCCGTGGCCGTCACCCCGGACGGCCGCCTGGCCCTGGTCGCCTGCTACCAGGACGGCACGCTCAACCCGGTGGCCCTGACCTCCCTCGTCCCCGGTCCCCCGGTGCCGGTGGGGCCCGAGCCGCTGGCGGTGCACGTGACCGGCGACGGCCGCACCGCCCTGGTGGCCGGGTTCCAGACCAGCACGGTCGTCCCGGTGTCCCTCCCGGGGCTCACCGCCGGCGGACCTGTCCCGGTCGGGGTGAACCCCACGGGGATCGGCGGGCTCCCCGGTGCACCGACGGTGTGGGTGAGCGGCGGCTCGTCGATCGTCCCGCTCACCGTGGCCACCGGCCAGGTCGGGGCGCCGTTCGCCGTCGGCGGTCCGGCCCAGTGCATCGCCGTCACCTACGGGGCCGCCTGGGTGTGCCGGGGCGACGGCACCCTCGTCCAGATCGACACTGTCACCGGTCGGGTCATCCGCCGGGTGGCCGCCGGGGGGATCCCGTCGGCCATCGTGCTCAGCCCCCCGTTCCCCGCCTGATCCCGGGCGGCCGTCCCGGCGCTCCCGCCTCCCGCCCACCGGGGCCCGGGTCAGTCCGGCGAGGCAGCGGCCAGGAAGCGGACCTCCCGACGGCGGGTGAACCCCATGGCGGCATAGAGGCGCAGCGCAGGGGCGTTGTCGACGGAGGCGTGGAGGAACGGGACCTCGCCCCGGGCCCGGATCCCCCGGGCCACCTGCCTGGTCAGCAGCCCGGCCAGCCCCCGGCCCCGGTGGTCGGGGTGGGTGGCCACGGCGCTGATCTCGGCCCAGCCCGGCGGCCGCATGCGCTCCCCAGCCATGGCCACCAACTGGCCCCGATGGCGCACACCGACGTAGCCGCCCAGCTCGACGGTGCGGACTTCGAAGGGACCGGGTTGGGCCAGGGACACCAGCGCCAGCATCTCCTCGGCGTCGGCCGTCCCCAACGGCACCAGCGCGTCGTCGGCAGCGAGGACCGATGCATCAGCCGACATCGGCTCGACCGCCACGTCCTCCCCGGTCAGCTGGACCCCGGCGCCGTCGTAGACGACGGTCCACCCTGGTGGCGGCTCTGCCGTGCAGCCGGTGGTGGCCACCGCCGTGCCGGGAGTAGCCAGAGCGGCCAGAGCGGCCCAGTGCTCGGGGCCTGGCACCTCGGGGAAGGCCCCGAAACGCGACACCGCCGGCACGAAGCGCGCGGCCAGGGGGCTCGCCGTCCCCATGGCCTGTTGGGAACCGTGCAGGGCGGCCCACACCGGGTTGTCGAGGACGTGCACAACCGGGACGCTACCGGCCGGACCGGGCTCCTCCGGCGGTGGCCGGCGGCGCCACGGCCGGCTCCGTCGGTACGCTTCTGCCGTGGCCACTCCGCACCGGTTCCTCGTCCTGTGGGGACGCATCGGCCGGTTCGACTTCGTGTCCGAGGTCGTCGAAGCCTGGGATGCCGAGGACGCCATGGTGCTGGGCGCCGACCTCCATCCTGAGCTGCCCCGCCCCCGCATCGCCGTTCTGGCCACCCAGGCCGGTCCTCTGTATGCCGACCTGGTCGACGGGAGCGAGAGCGGTCAGCCGTAGGTGAGGTAGGCGGCGATCCAGTTGGTGGCGATGGCCTGCTGGGCGGCGGCCAGGGAGAGCTGGCCGGAGCACACCAGGGCGTTCAGCCGGTTCTCCAACAGGTCCTTCGAGTTGTTGAACGACGTGGCGTTGGGGTCGTCGTTGGGCTCGGCCCACAGGTTCCGAGGGTCGTTCGGGTCGCCGCCGAGCTCGAGCGGGATGAGGTGGTCGTACTCGACCGTGTAGGGCGACCCGGTGTACGAGTACGCCGCCTTGGAGGCCGTCTTCTCCACGCTGGTGATCGACGAGGGCGGCCGGATCGAGCTCGTGTAGCCGCTGACGCAGATCGTCGACCCGATGGTGGCCTGGGTGACCTGCGGGTTGGTGGCGCCCGGCGTGCACCCTGCGTCGGGCAGGGGGAAGGTGCCGAGGAACCGGTAGTGGCAGGTGCCCGGAGCCGGCTGGGGCTGGACCGTGTAGGTGGCCTGGGGGCCCGGACCCACCGGGATGCCCGGCGCAGGAGGCGGTGGCGGGGGCAGCGGGGGCGGTGCCACCGCTGAGCCGTAGAAGGCGGCACCGAAGGCGAAGATCCCGCCGTCGGACGCCACGAACCGGTACCCGTGGCCCCCGGGGCTCGGGGTCATGCCGGTGATCGGTCGCTCCAAGGTGATGCCGCCGGTGGAGCCGAGGAAGGGGGCGCCGAAGGCGAAGATGCCGCCGTCGGCGGCGACCAGCCAGTAGCCGGCACCCGAGGGAGTGGGCGCCATGCCCACGATGGGCTGGTTGAGGCGGAGGGCGCCGGTGGAGCCGTGGAAGCCGGCGTCGCCGAAGGCGAAGATGCCGCCGTCGGCGGCCACCAGCCAGTAGCCGGCACCGGACGGGGTGGGCGCCATGCCCACGATGGGGGCGGCCGGGGCCACCCCGAGCGAGCCCAGGGCGACGGCGTCGCCGCAGGCCACCACCGACCCCGACCGGTCGGAGATCCAGTACCCGCCGTCGTCGGGCGTGGCGGTCATGCCGACCACCGCCCCCGAGGGGAGCACGCCGGAGCAGGTGGCCCCGGCGTGGGGGCGGAGCACGCTGCCGACCGGCGAGGCCGCAGCCTGGCCGCGGACCGGGACGAGCAGACTCGCCACGATCACCACCGTCGCCAGCCCGCACACGGTTGCCCGCCGCCAGCCCTCCGCCACTGATCCCACTGACCGCTCCGCCGTCTCCGTCACGGTGCCCGCCTCCTCATTCCGCCGACGTGCCGCCCTGCGGCACCGTATCGGCCGGGGGTGACGTCCTCGACGTCCGACTGGCGCACCGGAGGGACCGGGCGCAGGGCGTCAGGGCACCGACCGGGCCGCCGCTGCCAGCGAGGTCAGCTCAGACCGACGACGGGAACCGGGAAGGGGACGCTGTAGAGATTCTGGTGGTCAGCCCACCCGCCGTCGCCGAGCGAGCCGGCCCCGTTGTGTCCCCAGCAGACGACCGATCCCCCGTCGAGCACCGCACAGGAGGTGTACCCGTTGGATACCTGGCGCACGCCACCGAGGTGTCCCGATCCCCCGATCCCGGGCACCGGGAGCGGAGCGCACGACCAGCCGGTGTAGTCCGACGGGCAGACGTTCTCCGCGTAGTTCAAGCCGTCCATGACACCCCAGCAGTCGAGCGACGTGTCTGACAGCACAGCGCACTGCTGCAGCAGACCTCCGCTGAGGTGTGTGACC
>CAXBRB010000084.1:0-10366 GCA_963977795.1 uncultured Acidimicrobiaceae bacterium | reverse complement strand
ATGTAGCCGTGACTGGAGTTCAGACGTGTGCTCTTCCGATCTGGGGCCGAGGGGCAGCGGCGGCTGGGCGCCGCCGTCGGCCTTGTGCCAGGTCTCCACGTGCCAGCCCCGGCGCCGGGCGATGGCGGCCAGCTTGGCCTCGGGGTTGACGGCCACCGGGAACCCGACCGCCTCCAGCAGGGGCAGGTCGCTGGCGGCGTCGGCGTAGGCCATGCCCTCCTCGACCCGGAGCCCCTCGGCCTCGGCGTACTCGGTGAGCACCAGGGCTCGGGCCTCGCCGATGGGGGGCAGGTCGACCAGGCGGCCGGTGAAGGTCCCGTCCTCCCGCTCACCCATGCGGGCGCAGACGATCTCGTCGAACAGGGGGCGGAAGGGCTCGACGACGAAGTCCAGGGCGCCGGTGATGAGGATGGTCCGGTGGCCGAGGGCCCGGTGGGCCCGCACCCGGGCGATGCCGGCCGGGAACGACTTGGCCAGGAGGAGGTGGTGGAACAGGTCCCACCCGTCGTCGCGCAGGCGGGCCGCCGGGGCGCCGTCGTAGCGGAGGTAGAAGGTGCGGAGGAAGTCCCCCCGGTCCCGTCGGTCGAGCGCGGCCAGCCGCGGTCCCTCGGCCACCAGGTCGGCCACGAAGGCGGCCCGCTCAGCGGCCGGCAGGTGACGGGAGGCCAGCCAGGCGTAGGAGTCGACGACGTTGGAGGCGATCAGGGTGTTCTCGAGGTCGAAGGCGGCCAGGTGGCGGTCGGGGGAGAGGATGTTGCGCCGGGCCCGCTCGGCCCGGTCGGTGCGGACGGGCTTGCCCGGGGTGGTCCGCACCCGGGCGTGCTCGAGGATCGACGGCAGGTGGATCTCGCGCACGTAGGTGGCCCAGTCGATGACGGCGGGGTCGAGGCAGAGCGCCGTGCGGTCCTCGTCGTCCATCCGGTCCCACAGGGCCAGGAGGCGGTCGACCCGGTAGCGGGCCTCGGTCTCGGTGTAGGCGCCGTAGAGCTCGACGTAGCCCAGGGCCCGGTCGGCCAGGAGGTGGCGCTCCTCCAGGGCGGCCATCCACTCGGCCTGGCGGCCCCGGATGGGCAGCGACCCCACGACCCGCTCGGCCAGGCCCATGGCCTTGGTGGCCCGGGTCAGCTGGCGCTGGACCCGTCCCCGGCCGGGGAAGGACCACTCGGGCACCACGATGGGCTGGCCGTCCTGGTCGTAGAGGGGGTGCTCGCGGAACCAGGCCGTGACCAGCTCGACCAGCTTCCCGTAGCGGAAGGGGTTGCGCACCCCGGAGGCCACCTGGACCACCGAGGGCCCGGCGTACCCGGCGGACGGGTCGTCGGCGGCAAGGGCGTCGTCCTCTGTGGCCAGGGCGTCGCCGGCCACGGCGATGATGGCGGCCACCACCAGGTCGACCGGGATGACATCGGTGACGCCCTCGGGCACCCCGGGGAACTCCTTGAGGAGGCCCCGGGCGTAGCTGATGATGATGGGCTCGGCCATGCGGAAGCCCCGGATCCAGCCGGGCCGGGGCTCGGCCAGGGCGGACTCGATGATGGAGGGGCGGACGATGGTGATCGGGACGGCGTCCCCGTACTGCTCGACCAGGGCCCGCTCGCCCAGGGCCTTGGTGTAGGGGTAGGCGTCGGGCCACCCGAGGGAGACGGCCCGGGCCTGGCCGACGGTCACCATCTGCTTCTTCACCCAGTCCTCGCGGAGGCGCTCGGCCCGCTCGGCGAGGAGGTGGAGCCCGGCTCCGCCCAGCTCCTGGCGGGCGGTGGTGTGGAAGGCCCGCAGTCGCTCGGGCTGGCGGGAGGCCGCCTCGGTATCACCCCGCTGGCGGCGGGCGGCGGCGACCTCGTGGCGCCAGTCGACGTCGAGGGTGAAGGGGTTGGCCGAGAGCAGCTCCTCGCGGGCCTCGCCCTGGTGGGTGCTCGCCACATAGGCGGTGGAGACGGGGATGTAGTGGCGGGGACCCTTCCGACCGTCGGCCTCGGCCAGGGCCCGGGCAGCCACGAAGGCCTCGGCCACCCGGGAGGGCCCGAGGAGGTTGACCTCGACGGCGGCGTCCAGCGGGGAGTCGAAGGAGACCGAAGCGGCCGAGTGGACGACCACGTCGCACGTCGAGAGGGCGGCGAGGCCCTCGGCGTCCAGGCCCAGCCCGTCGGTGGCCACATCCCCGGCCACGGCGGTGACCCGGGCGGCCATCACCTCGTCGAAGCGGTCGCCCAGGTCCTCGCGCAGGCGGTCGAAGCAGTCGTTGCGCAGGATCTCCTTGGTGGTCCGCTGCATCGGCGTGGCCCGCCGCCCCGGCCGGACCAGCAGCACCACCTCGGCGTCGGGCACGGTGCGGAGGATGCGCTCCACCAGGGCGGTGCCCAGGAAGCCGGTGGCCCCGGTGACGAAGAAGCGCTTGGCGCGCAGGGCGTCGATGACGCGGCTCACGGCGTCTGTCTACCATATGGTAAGTGAGCGTGCCCACCAGTGCAGCGGAGTCGAAGCGAGGACGGGGCCCCGGCCCGGCCCGGGGCCGGGGACGGGCTGCATCGGGCACGGGCGACCCGCCCACCAGCGAGCGCATCCTGGACGCCGCCCTGGCCTCCTTCGCCACCCGGGGCTATGAGGCCACCTCGCTGGACGCCCTGGCGGCGGGCCTCGATGTGACCAAGCAGACCATCCTCTACTGGTTCCCCAGCAAGGAGGTGCTTCTCGAGGCGGTGGTCGACCGCAGCACGGTGGAGCTCTCGGCTGCGCTGGAGGACGCCCTGGCCCGTGCCGGCACCGGGTGGGCCCGGGTGGAGGCGGTGGTGCGGTCGGTCTTCCGGCTGGCCGCCCGTCGGCCCGAGCTGCTCGGCCTGGTCCGGGAGCTGGGCCGGGCGGGGACACCGGCGGCCACCCGCTTCCTGGTCGGGGTGGAGCCGCTGGTGGACCGGGCCACCGACTTCCTCCGCGCCGAGATGGACGCCGGCCACATGCGCCGCCACGAGCCCCGTCTCCTGCTGCTGGCCCTCTACTCCACGGTGATCGGCATGGTCACCGAGGTGGAGGTGCTCCGGGCCTTCGGCGAGGAGCCGACGGCCCGCTCGCTGGTGCGGAGGCGCAACGAGATCCTCGGCCTGCTGCGCTCGGCACTGGTCATCGAGCCGGCCTGAGCACGACCCGGGTCGCTCAGCCCTTGGTCCGCTCCGCCTCGCTGGCCGCCCGGCGCTCGATCCACGACGGCTTGGGCGGCGGCGGCGGTGCCTTGGTCGGCTTCTTGGGCGTGTAGCGCTTGTTGGCCTCGGGCCCGGCAGGCGTGGCCTTGGCCGCCCGGCCACCACGGGCCGGGCGCACGGGTCGCTGGCGGGCCGCCGCCGCGCCCTCCGACCGGGACGCCCGGGCGGAGGTGGCCGCGGCCCGCTGGGTCTTGTGGGAGCGCCAGAGCAGCATGCCGGCCAGCAGGAGGAAGGGAAGGGCCAGGAAGAGCCCGCCCGAGTTCATGAAGCTGAACCCGGTGAACAGGGCGATGAAGCCGAGCACGGCACGCCGCCCGATCCTGGTCCCGACGGCCAGGAGGATGGCGGCCGCCGACCCCACCACCAGGGCAGTCATCGGGCTGAACTGGTTCTTGACCGGGTGGAAGTGCTTGTTGGAGGTCTCGACGGCGTAGATCATCACGGCGAAGACCAGAGCGCCGGCGGCCGCCGCGTAGCCGAAGCGCCGCTCCCGGGCGTCGATGCGGTCGATCTGCCACTTGGTGCCGGGGGCCGGGGTCGTGGTCCCGCCGTCGCCGGTTCCGGGTGCCGCGGCGGCAGGACCCGTGCGGGGGGCGAAGAGCCGCTCCAGCAGCGTCTGCTTGACGGGGCCGCCATCGTCGGGGCTGCTGTCGGTGGGTTCGGTGCGCTCGGACATCGCTGCAGAGGCTACCGGTCAGTCCATGGCTCGGAGGGCGAGCCCGAGCCCGAGGTTGTCCGCCGGGGGGATCTCCGCGACGGGGCCGTCCTCGCCCAGGAAGCACAGGTCCGAGGCCGGCTGGCCGGCGCCGGTCACGCCGAGCGGCTCCTCGACCACCAGCTCCAGGTGGCGTACCCGCCCCGGTCGGCCGTCCAGCCATGCCGCCACCTCGCCGGCGGCACCGTCGGCGGCCGCCACGAGGCGCAGGCCCAGGGGTCCCGGCCAAGCCAGGTCGATCCAGCGGACGTCCCCGGCCCCGCCCTCGGCGACGACCGCACCGTCGAGCAGGCCGCCGAACAGGGCCTGGGCCCGGTCGAGGTCGTCCACCACGTGGCACACCCGGAGCAGGTCGGCCGGTCCCGTCGGTCCGGTCCCGTCGGTCCGTGCCCGGAGCGCCGAAGGGAAGTTGCCCGGGGGATCGCTGACCCACTCGATCGGCGTCTGGGCCAGCTGGACGACGATGCCGGTTGCCTCCCGGGGGTGCAGGAACGCCTCGAACCAGATGGGGTCGCTCCAGTCCTCGTTGACCGGGGTGAACCCGGCGTGCCGGGCCGCGGCGAGGGCCACGTCGAGGTCGGGCACCTTGAAGGTCAGGTGATGGGCTCCCGGGCCACTCCGGTCGAGGAAGCGGGCCAGGAAGTCGTTGCGCTCGGGTTCGAAGGGGGCCAGGAGCTCGATGCGAGCACCGTTGGCGAACCGGAGCTGGCCGGGGGCGAACCCCACGTTGGTGCCTCCCGAGGACCACCGGCCGCCCAGGTCGGTGGCGTAGCGGCCCCACGCCTCCTCCCAGCGGGGCACCGCATGGGCCACGTGGTCGAGCACCGTTCCGGTGATGGAGGGAGGTCGGGTCACCCCACCAGGGTGGCCTCCCTGGGGCGCCGCTGTCGAAGCGGCATCCGGGTCGGGGTCCTCTTGTCGGCCGACGGTGCCCCCGGTACGGTCCGGGCATGGACCTCGCCCCGATGGACTTCCGCACGATCCCGGTGACCGAGCTGGCCGCGCAGGTCCGCTCGGGCCGCACCTCGGCTGCTGCACTTGTCGAGCACGCCCTCGAGCGGATCGCCGCCACCAACCCCGAGGTGAACGCCTTCGTGGCCGTGGACGCCGATGGTGCCCGGGCCCGGGCCGCCGCCGTGGACGCCGAGGTGGCGGCCGGCCGCGATCCCGGTCCGCTGGCCGGGATCCCGCTCGGGGTCAAGGACCTCGAGGACGCCGCCGGCCTGCCCACCACCAACGGCTCGGCGGCGCTGGGCGAGGTGCCGGCGGCGGAGGCCGACTCCACCTTGGTGGCCCGGCTGGTGGCGGCCGGGTGCGTGGTGGTGGGCAAGACCAACACCCCTGAGTTCGGCTGGAAGGCCGACACGGAGAACCAGCGCTTCGGGGCGACCCGCAACCCGTGGAACCTCGACCACTCCGCCGGTGGCTCCTCGGGGGGGAGCGCGGCGGCCATCGCCGCCGGCATGGTCCCGCTGGCCACCGGCTCGGATGGCGGCGGGTCGCTTCGGATCCCCTCGACCTGCTGCGGGCTGCCGTCGGTCAAGCCGTCCCTGGGCCGGGTGCCGAGCGGCGGACCCAAGGCGCCGGACTGGCACCACCTCTCCACCAAGGGCCCGATGGCGGCCCGGGTGGCGGACATCGTGGCCGCCCTCGAGGTGGTGGTGGGGCCGGACCCGACCGACCTGCGGGCCCTGCCCCGCCCCGAGGCCTCGTGGGTGGCCGCCCTGGAGGACCCGCACCTGCCGGCCAAGGTGGCGTGGTCGCCGACGCTGGGGTACGCCGAGATCGACGCCGAGGTCCTCGCCATCTGCTCCCGGGTGGTCGACGTCATGGCCGGCCTGGGCACCGACGTGGTCGAGGTCGAGCGGGTCTTCGACCAGGACCCGGTGGACGACTGGCTCCTGCTGTCGGGCGTCTACAACCTCCGGTCCCTTGGCGCAGTGGTCGACACCCCGGCGTTCGACCTGGTCGACCCGGTGCTCCGGATGATCGTGGAGGGCGCCCGCAGCGCCTCGGCCGTCGATGTGGTCCGGGCCGAGGATGCCGGGCACGCCCTCAACCTGCAGCTGGTCGACCTCTTCCGGACGGTGCGCCTGCTGGTCACGCCGGTGACCGCTGCCGCTGCGCCTCCTCGCTCGCTGGGAGGCCAGGGATTGATCAACGGCCGGCCCGACATCAACTGGGTCCAGATGACCTACCCGTTCAACATGACCCGGTCCCCGGTGGCCACGGTGTGCGTGGGGACCACCAGCGACGGCGTGCCGGTCGGGGTGCAGCTGATCGGGCCCCAGCACGCTGACCTGGTGGTCATCCGGGCGGCCGCCGCCCTGGAGGCGGCCCTGGGATTCGACCCGGTGGCCCCGTACCCTGCGGGCTGAGCCCGCCGACCGGTGGGCGCCCGGCGTGCGGTGGCGCTCTGTCGGGCTACGATGGGCCTCCCGTGGTGTCGTCCCGTCGGGTTCGACGCAGGCACGGGCGCTTAGCTCAGTTGGTTAGAGCGCAGCCTTCACACGGCTGAGGTCGGGGGTTCGAGTCCCTTAGCGCCCACCGGTGGATCCGCACAGGTCCGCTTCGGAACCCGGCAGTCCCGGGTCCCTGGCTGAGGTGCCGTGCATCCCCTCCGGCCCGACGGTAATCTCTCGCCCAACCTGGCGGGGGTTCGGCGAGTCGTCCCCCAGAGATGAGGAGGGACCATGCACCGTCGTACGATTCTCGTCACCGCTTCGCTCCTGGTCGGCTCGGCCGGCCTCGCCGTGCCCGCGGTGGCGTCGGCGCACGGGGCCGGCAAGACCGCCTGCACCGGGACGCTGGCCGCCGGGACCTACCAGGACGTCCAGGTGAAGACCGGTCAGACCTGCTCGATCGACGCCACGGTGACCATCAGCCACGACCTCAAGATGGACGGCGGGACCCTCGTCGACACCGGTGCCACCATCCGGCACGACGTCCACGTGCACGGGGCGGCGTCGGTGAGCATCACCGGCGGGACGGTCAGCCACGACATCAAGATCGAGAAGCACACGGCGGCGGTGAGCGTCTCGGGTGCCACCGTGGGCCATGACATCCAGTTCGAGTCGACCACGGGCGCCGCGTCGGTGGTCGGCGCCACCGTCGGGCACGACGCCAAGGTGACCGGTGGGGCAGGAGTGACCATCTCCGGCACCTCGGTCGCCCATGACCTCAAGGTGACCAGCAGCTCCGGCGCCGTGACGGTCTCCACCAACACGGTCTCGGGCAAGATCACCGTGACCGACTCCACGCCGGGTGGTGCCACGATCCAGGACAACACCGACCATTCCTGCGACCAGCACAACAACCACCCCTACCTGGGGAGCGGGAACGCCGCGGCCGGGAGCTGCAACACCTCGAACGTCTAGCGCCGGGGGACGCCACGACCGGGACGCGCCGCATCGAGGCCGCCTGCGCCACGTGCGACGTCGTCGTGGCGTCACCCTGAGCGGCCGTCCCTGGTGACCTGTCCCGGCAGGGCCAGCGCCGGGTTCAGCCAGGCAGCACGACGAGGAGCATGGCTGCGGCGACCGCACCCCGTGCCGTCCATCCGGCCGTGCGGACCCAATTGGTCCGCACCAGTCGGCCGCCGGTGCCCGGGTCCCATCCCCCCGACAGGCGCTCGTGGTCCGGCACCTGGAGGAAGACCGTGCTGGCGTGGATCACCCCGAGCAGGGCGATCCCGACCAGCGGGAGCCACAGGGGCAGTCCCGGGTGGTGGACGACCAGGACCAGCGCGGTGACCCCCTCGACACCCATGAGCGGGCCGACCACCCAGGAGATGCGCGCCCGGTGGCGGGCCTCATAGCGGGTGAAGCGGTCGGGGCCGACGTCGGCGAAGAGCGGGTAGTGGACCACCTGGACCATCCAGATCAGCCCGACCATGGCCCAGGTGGCCGCCGCATGGGCCACCAGCAGGGCGTTCACGGGTGGCCTCCGATGACGCCGTGCGCCGTGGGCCCGGTCGGGGTGGACCGGCTCACTGGAGGATGTTCACGGCCCGGGAGATGACCACGGCGACGGTCAGCAGCGAGGCCATCGACTGGATCATCATCAGCACCTTGGCCCACGGGGTGAGCGGCATGGTGTCCGTCGGGCTGAACGCGGTGGCGTTGGTGAAGGACGTGTAGAGGTAGTCGAGGAACCCCGGCGTCCACCCGGGCCCACTGCCGGGGACGGCCATCTGGGGAAAGAGGAAGTCGGGCTGGCGGTGGCCGTGGCTGAGGCGGGCCGAGAGCCCACCCCGGTCGAGCTCCCAGTACCACAGGCCGAAGACGATGACGTTGGTAAGCCAGATGGGCACCGAGGCGTAGACCAGCTGGCGGCCGCCAGCCCCGGTGTGGAGGAGGAGGGCCCGCACCAGCTCGACCAGCGAGACGATGTTGGCCACCGAGATCACGGCGATCAGGGCGATCGACAGGGCCCGGAGGAGTCGCTCCTCATCGTTCACCTGACGGGGGTTGGCCACCATGAGCACCACGAGGAGCACCGACTCGAGCACGGGGATGAGCCACCGGGGTCCGAGCCCGGTGATCAGCCGCTCGGGCAGCACGATCTGGAGGGCGATGGCCACCACCACGGCGCCGGCGGCCGGCCAGCGGTGCTCGGCCGGGGAGGGGAGGCCCCAGGCCACGGCGTCCTCGTAGCGGCTGCGCGGGTCGGATCCGGCCGCCGAGGCCCACTCCGACGGGACGGGGCGGTCGCTGCTGGTGTCTCCGGCTCCCACGTGGGTCACCGTACCCGTGCGCACCGCTCCGGCCGGGCTTCTCCCGCCGGAACCCGGCCCGCTCGCCCTCAGGCGACGTTCGGCCCGCTCGCCCTCAGGCGACGTTCGGACCGCTCGCCCTCAGACGACGTTCGGCCCGCTCGCCCTCAGGCGACGTTCGGCCCGCTCGCCCTCAGGCGACGGTGGTGAAGGTGATGCCGGCGGACTGGAGGCGGGTGCGCAGGGCCGGACCCATGGCGGACGCCGTGGTCATCTGACCGGCCGCCTCCGGCAGGTCGTCGAAGGCCAGGCACAGGGCAGCCTCGCTGATCATCTTCGCCGTCTCGGTGTAGCCGGGGTCGCCGCCGGCGACCTCGGTCACCACCGTGCGGCCGCCTCCCTGACCGACGAAGCGGACGGTGAACCACGAGCGCTCCCGCTGCGCTTCGCTGGGACCGGTCCCCGGTGGGCGCAGACGGGACAGCGCCCGGCGGGCGGCGGGGATCCGGGCCAGACCGGCCAGGGCTCCGGCCCCGGCCATGAGCCCCCCGGCGGCCAGCGGGCTCTCGCCGGCCCAGTAGTGGGAGTAGGAGAAGTCCGGGCCGTACCGGGGGAGCAGGCGGGCGGACTCGGCCACGATCAGGGGGTCGATGGTGGGCAGCGGCACCACCCACCACCCGGTGTCGGGATCCCGGCCCGGCCGGCCGGCGACGATGCGCACCGCCCGGCCGTCGGGTTCGCCTTCGGCGGCCCGGCGCAGCTCGGCGGTGATCCGCCCCGAGCGCATCCGCCCCATGATCTCGAGCGCTGAGGCCGCCGTGCCGCCTGAGAAGGTCCCCTGGACCCGCATGTAGCCCCGGACGGTCAGCGGCTCGCCCTCGGGGAGCTGCTCCACGGTGAACTGGGCCCCGAGGTCGTGGGGCACGGAATCGAAGCCGCAGGCGTGGAGCAGCCGGGCCCCGGTCTGGACGGCACGTGCCTGGTGGAGCAGGTAGGTCCGGTCCATGAACTCGGGCTCGCCGGTGAGGTCCAGGTAGTCGGTCCCGGTGTCGGCGCAGGCGGCCACCACGGGGTCGCCGTGGACGATGTAGGGGCCGACCGTCGTGATCAGGGTCCGGCACCGCTCGGTCATGGCCCGGAGGCCCGCCGGGTCGGTGGCGTCGACGGTCACCACCTCGACGTCGCAGCCGGGGCGGCAGGCCACCTCCTCAAGGCGGGCGGTGTTCCTGCCGACGAGAGCCACATGGGCACTCGACGGGGCGACGGCGCGCAGGTAGTCGGCGATGAGTCCGCCGGTGAAGCCGGTGGCGCCGAGCACGGCGATGTCGAAGTCACGGGGTCCAGAGGGCATGGCGACGATGGTAGCGAGCGCCGTCGGCCCGACCACATCTGGGCGCTGGACCGCAGTCGGAGGCCAGGGCGGGGTAGCCAACGGCGAAAGGCAGGCGTACAATCACCCTTAGTAGTCACTTCATCACCCAGAGTGACAACGTGCTCGGCACCTCTGGTGTCGGCAGGGCAGGGGTCCGACGGCAGCAGGAGGAGCACATGCGCAGCAGTTCGATGAAGCGGCTGGTGATCGCCGGAGTGGCGTCGTTCGGCGCTCTGGCCGGCCTGGGCTCGGTGGCGTCGGCCTCGTCGGCCTCGGCGCCCACGGCCGCCGAAGCCAGCCAGCTCCATGAGATGGTCCAGCAGCTGACGGCGGAGGAGCAGAGCCTCCAGGTCACCCTGTCCCAGCGTCTG
>CAXBRB010000083.1:0-10809 GCA_963977795.1 uncultured Acidimicrobiaceae bacterium | reverse complement strand
TTTCAAGCAGAAGACGGCATACGAGATGTAGCCGTGACTGGAGTTCAGACGTGTGCTCTTCCGATCTGGGACCAACGTGTGGGTGGGCAACCACGGCGATCCATCGATCAGCCGGATCAGCGCCAGCTCGGGAACGGTCGTCCAGACCATCGCCCAGGCATGCGGCCCGACGGGGATCTCGTCGGACGGCGGTCAGGTCTTCGTGTCCTCCACCTGCAGCGGTGCAGGGCGGGTGGTCATCCTGGCGGCCTCGGGCCCCGCTGTCGGTTCCGTCATCCAGGGGGTCGACTTCGTCCTCGACGGCTTCGCCGTCCCGGGTAATCCCTACGGCGTCTGCTCGGACGGGACCCATGTCTGGGCGACCGACCGGGTGAACTCCCAGGTGGTCATCATCGACCCCTCGAACGGGACGGTCCTCGGGACGGTCCCTGTCGGCCCCGATCCCCTGATGATCTCCTCGGACGGCACCCACGTCTGGGTCACCAATTGGGACAACGGCGCAGGGACGACGGTCACCGAGCTCTCCGCCGTGTGACCGGACCGTCAGCACCGCCGGTCGTTGGCGCCGCCCCCGGCGGGCGGCAGACATGAAAGCACCATCCGGTGCACGCAGGAAGGCCCAGGTCGCTGACCTGGGCCTTCTCTTGTCGGGCTGCCGGGATTCGAACCCGGGACCTCTTGACCCCCAGTCAAGCGCGCTAACCAAGCTGCGCCACAGCCCGTCCCTGGTCAGACGCCCTTTTTCTACAGCGGGCTTCGTCCCTGGGTGGCCGATCGCCAACGGATTGCCAGCAAACGGTCTTCGGGCACCTTACTCGGCTCGCATCGCCCCGCCGAATCGACGGGCCGCGGTAGCAGACTCGTTAGCAGAGTGGCTGGGCCGGTCACTCCCCCACCTATCACGCGCCAGGCCGGCGCATCATGCCCGAGGCGTCGAGGCATCCCATCCGCTTCGCCGTGGCCTCGACTCTGGTCAGGCCCCTACGTGGCCGGCCTGCAGTTCGACCAGCGGTTGGGGAAGGGAATCGGGGAGGTCGGGGTGTCGGGGATCTCAACTTTGGACGGTGATTCCGGTTGTGACCGACTCCCGAAGACGCTACGGTCCCGACAACGAGGAAAGGGGTGCACGATGCTCGTTCCCAGGCGATTTTGGACAACTGGCGCGTTCAGGGCGGCGGCATGTGCTGCCCTGGTATCGGCCTTCGCTCTTGGTTCGGTCGGGACTGGCTCTGCCGGTGCCGCCGTTGCTCAGCACCACGAGCATGCAGCACAAGGGGCCATGCTGCTCGGGGCCCAGCACAATGCAGCGGTGATCGCCAATATCCCCGTCGGGTCAGGCCCCTCCTCGTCCCCCTGGGGCATCTCCTCCGACAAGACCCACGTCTGGGTGACGAACCAGAACGACAACACCGTCTCGGAGATCAGCGCCTCAACCGGAGCGGTGATCGCCACCATCCCCGTCGGGTCAGGCCCAACTGGCATCTCCTCCGACAAGACCCACGTCTGGGTGGCGAACGGTCTCGCCAACACCGTCTCGGAGATCAGCGCCTCGACGGGAGCGGTGATCGCCACCATCCCCCTTGCGTCACGCCCCAACGCATACCTCTACGGCATCTCCTCCGACAAGACCCACGTCTGGGTGACGGACAACTGGTACGACACCGTCACGGAGATCAGCGCCGCAACGCGAGCGGTGATCGCCACCATCCCCGTCGGGTCAGGCCCAGCTGACGTCTCCTCTGACAATACCCACGTCTGGGTGGCGAACTTCTTCGGCAGCACCGTGACGGAGATCAAGGCCTCGACGGGAGCGGTGATCGCCACCATCCCCGTTGTGTCAAACCCAGTTGGCATCTCCTCCGACAAGGCCCACGTCTGGGTGGCGAACGCGAACGCCGGCAAAGTGTCGGAGATCAGCACTCACTAGTCGTCAGTCGCGGAACCGACGCGGCTGAGTTCGGAGATCACCGCCACCTAGAGGGTTTGAAGGACACGCGGAGTGATCGATTCGATCCCGGCCAGTGAAGCGATATGGGTTGTGCCGAGCCACATGCACTCCGGTGGAGGTCCAGTGCGCTCAACGGCGTCCCCCCGCTAGGTACGCTCGCACGGTGCTGAATCCGCCACATGGACGACGACTCCGCATGCGGTGGGCCGGAGTCCTCGGCTCGGTGCTGGTGATCCTCGCCGGCGCCTGTGCCACCGAAGCCCCGCCAGCAATGGCGGCGGGTGTTCCCCAGGTGCCGGTCCCCCCGTCCCAGCCGCCCAACCCCGCTCTGGCCCAAGCCAGCCTTCCCACCCCGCCGATCGATCCGTCTGCCTGTCCGTGGCTGGCTGCGGCCATGGCCCAGGGGACGAGCCCGGCCGAGCTGGCCAAGATGACGCTCTCCCGCATGACCCTCCAGGAGAAGCTCGGTGAGCTGGTGCTGGTCTCCTCGGGCCCCTACGAGAACGTGAACGCCGGCGTGGCCCGGCTCTGCATCCCCTCGCTCACACTCATGGACGGGCCGTGGGGCATCGCGTATGGCGACACCGGGGTCTCGCTCCTCCCCGCCCCCCTCGGTGTCGCCTCCTCCTTCGACCCGTCACTGGCCCGCCGCTACGGCCAGATCATCGGCGCCCAGGCCCGGGCACAGGGCCTCGACGTCTCCCAGGGGCCGAACCTCAACCTGGACCGGGTGCCCGAGTGGGGCCGGGCGGCCGAGACCTGGGGGGAGGATCCGCTGCTGGTCTCCGCCATGGGGGCGGCGGACATCCAGGGGCGCCAGTCCCAGGGGGTCATGGCTGACGTGAAGCACCTGGTGGGGTACCAGCAGGAGACCAACCGGGGCTCGCTCGATGTCCACATCGGCCCCCGAGCCCTCAATGAGCTCTACGCCAAGCCGCTCCAGATCGCCGCCAGCCAGGCCGGCACGGCCTCGGTCATGTGCGCCTACCCGCGGCTGAACGGCACCTACCAGTGCGAGGACGGCACCCTGATCGCCGCCCTCCAGGCGTGGAACCCGGGCACCTTCGTCCGCTCCGACCTCGGGGCCGTCCACGACCAGCCTGCCGCCGTGCTGGCCGGGACGGCGCTGATCAAGCCCAGCTCGATCCAGTCGCTGGCCGATGAGGTGACCTCGGGGGCCATCCCGGCTGGCGTGGTGGACGCCAACCTGCTGACCGTCCTCACCCAGATGTTCACCTTCGGCGTGGTGGGCCGGACCTCGCCCGGTGCCCCGGGGAGTCCGGTGGAGACGCCGGCGGACCGATCCTTCGCCCTCACCGCGGCCGAGCGGGCCGCCGTGCTCCTGCGCAACCAGGGCGGGACGCTGCCGCTGCAGCCGTCCCGGACCCGGTCGGTGGCCGTGATCGGCGCTGCCGCCTCGAACTTCCCGATGGCCCAGGGCTACGGATCGTCCCGGGTGGTGCCCCCGTTCCTCTCCACACCGCTGACCGCCCTGCGCACCGCCCTCGGGTCGTCCACCTCGGTGACGTACCAGCCCGGCGGGTCGACCACCGACAACCTCCCAGTCATCCCGCAGCAGTACCTCACTCCTGACCACGGCGGCGGCCACGGGCTCACCCTCACCGTCGACTCGGCGTCCAACGGGGCGGCACCGACGACGTCGACCACCTCCACCCAGCCGAACCAGGCCACCGCCACATCGCGCTCTCCGGTGCCGGCGGCCTCGCTCCAGCGGGACCAGTCGCCCGGGGCGGGCACCGAGCCAGGTGGCGAGCAGGGGACGCCGCCGGCGGAGCGCCCGGAGATCGAGACCGGCCAGTCGCCGCGCGACCGACTGCTCACCATCGACCCCACTGCCACCGACGCCCCGACGGTGACCCTCCCCTACGGCTCCACCGGCTCGCGGCTCCGCTGGTCCGGCACCTTCACTCCACCCCGGTCCGGCCGGTTCACCTTCTCGCTGGCGGGGACCGGCTCCATGGCCATGACGCTCGACGGACGGACCGTGGTGGCCGACACCCTCCCCCACGGCACTGGCTCTTGGGCCGGGACGACCGTCCTCGATCACCACCACCACTACAGGCTGTCCCTGACCTGGACACCCATCCCCGACGCCACCAACCTGGGCGTCCCCAGCCTGATCGACCTGGGCATGGCGTTCGTGGGCGACGCCGTGGCTAAGGCCGTCGCCGCAGCGAGGACGGCCCAGGTGGCGGTGGTGTACGCCGCCGACTACAGCGCCGAGACCTTCGACCGTCCCAGCCTCTCGCTCCCCGGCGACCAGGACGTCCTCATCAACGCAGTGGCGGCCGCCAACCCGCGGACGGTCGTGGTCCTGAACACCAGCGGGCCGGTGCTGATGCCCTGGAAGGACAAGGTCGCCTCGATCCTCGAGACCTGGTACCCGGGCGAGCAGGAGGGCACGGCCGCCGCCGCCCTCCTGACCGGCGCGGTCTCGCCGTCGGGGCACCTCCCGGTGACCTTCCCGGCCAGCCAGAAGCGCTCCGCCATCTCCACCACGTCCCAGTGGCCGGGCCAGGGCCTCACCTCCACCTACAGCGAGGGGCTGGCCGTCGGCTACCGGTGGAACAACCTGACCGGGACCGCACCGCTCTATCCGTTCGGCTTCGGCCTCTCCTACACCACGTTCCGGCTCTCCCGGCCGGCGCTCGTCGCCTCAGGCGAGACCCGCGCCGTGAAGGTGACCGTCCAGAACACCGGGCGCCGGGCGGGATCCGATGTGATCCAGGCCTACCTCACCTATCCGGCCACCGCCCAGGAGCCGCCGCGCCAGCTGGTGGCCTTCCAGGTGGTCGCCGTCCCGGCCGGCGCCACCCGCACGGTGACGCTCACCGTTCCGCCGTCCGCCCTCCCGGTCTTCCTGGGAGGGGCCTGGGTCACCGTGCCCGGCCCCTATGCCGTTGCCGTGGGCGACAGCTCCACCTCGCTCACCGGCCAGGTCGGGTTCACGGTCGCCTCGGGCACGCCGTTGCCGGCTCCGGCTCCTGCAGCCATCCAGCCCACGGCGACCACCCTCCCGCCGGCACCCTGACGGCTGCGCCTCACGTCGGCGGCAGCGCACTGCGCCTCTGTCCGTTCCTCCATCCGGATGCTTTAGGGCCAGACCGGTCGGGACCAGGCCGGTAGGGACCGGACCAGTGCCCCGGACCAGTGCCCCGGACGCGGACGACGGGCGCACCCGGAGGTGCGCCCGTCGTCTCGGGAGCCTGCGCTCCGGCCAGTGGGCCGGGATGCGGACGGTTCAGCCAGCGGCGATCTTGGCGTCGATCAGCGCACCGATGAACTTGTAGCCGGTGGTGTTGGCGTGGATGTTGCCGAGGCTGCAGTAGAAGGTCAGCGAGCAGACCTCCTCGGTGGCAACCGGGATCGTCCCGTACGTCTTGTCGGCGTAGGTCGGGCCCGTGAACACGTTGTTCGTGGCGTCCCATGCGTTGGTGTCCATGCCCGAGGTGGCGTCCCACTTGCCGTGCTTCTCGGTGTAGGGAGCGTTGGTCACGTTGACGAACCGGCCGCGGGAGACTGCGGTGTAGGCGGTGTTCAGCGTCGGGTTGATCAGGAGATCGAAGGCGACGGTGGACAGCCCGGCCAGGTGGTTGTTGGGCGACGCCGACGGCCACACGTTCAGTCCGAGGAGCACGTCCGGGTAGGTCGTCCCGACGATGAGGGTGTTGGTGTCACCGGCCGCAGTGAGGTGGGCGTCGAGGTCGCTGACCAGCTGGCCCACGTTCGTCGAGATCGCCGTCGTGGCGTTGAGCACGCAGGTGATCGGATTGGCCGCCTGGGCGCACGAGGTCACGTCGTTGCCGCTGATGGAGACGGTCACCAGCTTCACCTGGCCCGGGTGGGCGTCGATGAAGGCCAGGCCGTTGGCCTCCTGGGTGTTGGTGATGTTCCCGGAGTTCCAGCCGTTGAAGAAGGCCGCCTGGGAGCTGCTGGAGCAGCCGGCGGTGTTGAGGATCGACGAGGTGGTCGCCCCGCCGCAGCCGAAGTTGACCAGGGTCAGGTGCTGGGCCTTGGCCACCACGGCCGTGTACCCCTTGGTGTTGCCACCGGGCGAAGAGCCGTAGGCCGGCTGGTAGCCGACCGAGTACGAGTCGCCGAGCGACAGGTAGTAGGACTTGGCCGCGGCGGTGTGGAGGTGGGCCTTGGCCGCCCCGCCGGCGGCGGAGGAGCCCACGAGGCCGACGGCCCCGATGGCCAGGGCCGAACCGGCGATGGCGAGCCGGACGGTGGTGGATCGACGGTGCATGGCAACCCCTCGTTCAGGTCCGCCAAACGGCGGACTCCAGCCCACCGGAGGTGGGAGAACGATGTTCTAGCACTGAACCGACTGAGGGGCCATCGATTCCCCACGCTCCGTGCCTGCCGCCCTCCCCCAGTGTGGTCGTCCGGCATGGCGACGTGCTGGATGGTGCACGGTCCTGGGACCTTCGGGTCCGCTCTCCGCCGGCGTGCGTTCCCGAACTGCTCTCGACCTCGACTCCGCCTGATCGGGCGGGGAGAGGATCAGCCGGCCGCGATCTTGGCGTTGATCAGACCGCCGATGAACTTGTAGCCCTTCGTAGTGGGATGAGGATCACTCTGGCTGCAGGCGAAGGTGAGCTGGCAGATCTCCTCCTGCGCCATCGTGATCCACATGTACCTGGCATCAAGGTATTTGGGGCCCGTCCAGTAGTAGTTCAACGAACTGTCCACGGCATACGGGTTGGTGTTCATGCCTGCGGTGGCAGCGAGCTTGCCGTGCACGTACGGGGCGTTGGTGACATCGACGAACCGGCCGCGGCTGACTGATGTATACGCCGTGTTCAGGGTCGAGTTGATGTGGTAGTTGAACCCATCGGTCGACAAGAACCCGAGGTAGGTAGTGTTCGGGTTGAGGCCATAGGCGAGATACGTGTCGGGGTAGGTCGAGCCGACGATCAGGGCCCCTGTATCTCCCGCAGCCGTGAGATGTGCGTCGAGATCGCTGACCAGCTGGCCCACGTTGGTCGCCATCGTCGACGTCGTGGTGACGATGCAGTTCCACAGAGTCGCGAAGCTGACCCAGGAGCACGAGACCACGTCGTTGCCGCCGATGGTGACCGTCACCAGCTTCACCTGTCCCGGGTGGGCGTCGATGAAGGCCAGCGCGTTCGCCTCCTGGGTGTTGGTGATGTTCCCGGAGTTCCAGCCGTCGGAGAACGCCGGTTGGGCGCCGGGCAAGCATCCGACGTAGGTGAGGATCATGGTGGTGGTGACCCCGCCGCATCCGAAGTTCACAAGGCTCAGGTGCTGAGCCTTGGCCACAACGGCGGTGTAGCCCTTGGTGCTGCCGCCGACGGTCGGCTGGTACCCGGTGGCGTAGGAGTCGCCGAGTGACAGGTAGTACGGCGGGGCCAGCGAGGCGTTGGTGTGCGCCGGGGCGGCTTCGCCGGTGGAGGTCGGGCCGACGAGGCCGACCACTACCAGGGCAAGAGTGATGGCGGCGTACGTCAGCCTGTGGGATGTCGAACGGTGCAGCACGCGGCTCCCCCTCAGTCGATCCGCTCTGTTGACGTCAGATCGGACGACGATCTGACCCGCCGAATGCTACCGATGCGGCTGGCAATTGCAACCGGAAGTGCGCCGTGCGCCTGCATCACGCAACTGACGGCCTCCATCGTCCAGACCTTTGCCGGCTTGTCGTGCCGGGACACCGAGGCGTCAGCGCCCCGGCCTCAGTGGTGCTGGAAGTGATGCACCACCCAGGTCACACCCTGGTAGGCCCGGTAGCCGAGGTAGATCACCGTGGCCACGGCCAGCAGCTTGAACCACCAGGGCGACCGGCGGTGCTCGAGGGCGACGGTGCCGCAGGTGGGACAGGTCCCGCCCTCGCCGAGGTCGTCGTCGGCCAGCTCGGTGTCGCAGGGCTCACACCAGGGCACGGCACCCCCCGCCGGGAACGGGCCCGGCCGTCACCGCTTGCGGCCCCCGCTCCCGTGGGCCCCCTTGGTCCGCACCCGGAGCTTGATGGGGGTGGGACCGAGCTCGAAGCGCTCCCGGAGGCCTCGCTCGACGTAGCGGAGGTAGGTCTGCTGGAGCTTGCCGTTGGTGAAGAGGGTGAAGGTCGGCGGGTCGGTGGCACCCTGGACGGCGTACTGGATGCGGGCGCCCACCGGCGGGTGGGCGGCCTGGATCGAGGTCATGGCCCGGTTGAGCTCCCCGGTGGGGATCCGGGCGTGGTACGCCTCTTCGGCGGCGGCCACCGCCGGGAGGATGTTGTGGACCCCGAGGCCGGAGCGGGCGCTGATCTTGAGCACCGGGGCGGCCCCCAGGAAGGCCAGCCGGTCGCCCACGTCGGCCAGGATCCCCGGCCGCTCCTCGGTGGCGATCAGCTCCCACTTGTTCAGGACCACCACCACCGGGCAGCCTGCCGCCCCGATGCGCTCGGCCAGCCTCTGGTCCTGGTGGCTCACGCCGACGGTGGCGTCGATGACCAGCAGGACGATGTCAGCGGTGTCCAGGGAGTCGAGCGCCCGCAGCACCGAGAAGTACTCGGTCCCCCGCTCGGTGCGCGACTTGCGGCGCATCCCGGCGGTGTCGACGAAGCAGACCGTCCCCTCGGGCGTCTCGACCACGGTGTCCACCGAGTCGCGGGTGGTGCCCGGGGCGTCATGGGTGACCGAGCGGTCGTCGCCGACCAGGCGGTTGAAGAGGGTCGACTTCCCCACGTTGGGCCGGCCCACCAGGGCCACCCGGGGGACGCCGGAGGCGGCCTCGGCCGACCGGGCCACCAGGTCGACGGGCCCATCGGCCTCGTCCTCCACCGCAGCGGGCGTCTCGGGCTCGTCGGCGGCCGGGAGGGCCGCCACCACATCGTCCAGCAGGTCGCCGGTGCCCCGGCCGTGGAGGGCGCTCACCGCCCACGGCTCTCCCAGCCCCAGCGACAGGGCGTCCCACACGTCGGCCTCGCGCTGGCTGGAGTCCACCTTGTTCACCACCACCCGCACCGGGGTGCCCGAGCGCCGGACCAGGCGGGCCACGGCCAGGTCCTCGTCGGTCAGTCCGACGGTGACGTCCACCACCAGGAGGATCAGGTCGGCCTCGGCCATGGCCCGCTCCGACTGGGCGCTCACCTTGGCGTCCAGGGGGTCGTCGCTGTCCAGCCAGCCGCCGGTGTCGACGATGGTGAAGGCCCGGCCGCACCACTCGGCGTCGAGCTCCTTGCGGTCCCGGGTCACCCCCGGCCGCTCCTCGACCACCGTGGCCCGGTGGCCGACGATGCGGTTGACCAGGGTCGACTTCCCGACGTTGGGACGGCCGGCCACCACCACCAGGGGCAGGGCGCGCTCGGGGGTCCGGGCGGCCGGGCTCACCGTGCCCCTCCCAGGGCCACGGGCACCGCACCGGCCGGCACGCCGTCGATGGCCCGCCGCAGCGAGGCCCCGTCGGTGGCCACGATCTCCACGGCCCGGGGCAGGTCGGCCGGCGTCAGGTCGTCCAGGAAGCGCCCCTGGGACAGGCAGGCGTCGGGCAGCAGGTAGCGGTCGCCCTCGGGCTGGTCGGCCAGGACCCGGCAGAGGTCGGTGCCGGTGAGGAGGCCGGCCACGGCGATGTTCCCCCCGAAGTAGCGGTTCTCCACCGGGACGATCCGCAGGTCGGAGCGGCCGAGGCCGGCCAGGACGGGTGCGAGCACCCTGGCACCGTACTCACCGGTCAGGATGGCGATGGACCGGCCCGGCCCGTCGCCGCCGCCGCCGGTCGGCCCCAGGTCGGCCCGGGGCGCCCGGTAGCCGACGGCCGGTGCGCCGTCGACGGCCTGGAAGAAGCCCGGCCGGGTGCCCAGGGCGGCGTCCTCGTCACCCCCGAAGGCGGCCTCGAAGGCCCGGGCCATGCCGATCCCGTTCTCGTGCTGGGGGAAGCCGGCGTAGGTGTCGGCGGCCGGGAAGGGACGCTCGGCCATCAGGTGGTACTCGTCGGCGGCCCACACCATGCGCCGGCCCAGGGCGGCCAGGAACGTCTCCTGCCACCGGGCCACGGTGTCGCAGACGGCGGCGGCCTCCTCGACGGTGTGGGGGCGCATGCCGGACTCGGTGGAGAAGCGGCTGACACCGAGAGGCACGCAGGCCACCGTGGCCAGCTCCGGGTAGCGGTCGAGCACGCCGGCCAGGGTGTCCTCCAGGATCGCCCCGTCGTTCCTGCCCGGGCAGACCACGATCTGCCCGTGGACCTCGATGCCCCCGTCGAGGAGGGCCCGCAGCCACCGCAGGCTGGTGGCCCCCCGGCGGTTGCGCAGGAGGTCGGCCCGCACGGCGGGGTCGGTGGCGTGGATGGAGACGAAGAGCGGGCTGAGCCGCTCGGTCAGCACCCGCTCGAGGTCCATCTCGGTGAAGCGGGTCAGCGTGGTGAAGTTGCCGTAGAGGAACGACAGCCGGTAGTCGTCGTCCTTCAGCGAGAGGCTGCGCCGCATCCCCGGCGGGAGCTGGTGGATGAAGCAGAACTCGCAGCGGTTGTCACAGGTGCGCACCCGGTCGAAGACGGCCGAGGAGACCTCGATGCCCAGCGGCTCGCCGGCCCCCTTCTCCACGTGCACGGCCAGGTCGCCGCCGCTCCCCCGCCGGCGCACCACGAGGTCCAGCACCGGCTCGTCGACGAGCAGGCTGTACTCGATGACGTCCCGGGGGGAGCGCCCGTTCAGGGAGAGGAGCTCGTCGCCGGGCCGCAGCCCGCTGCGGGCGGCCGGGGACGGCTCGGCGACGGCGACCACCCGGGGCGGCGCCGCCACCCGAGGTGCCGACATGGCCCCAGGAGATCGGAAGAGCACACGTCTGAACTCCAGTCACGGCTACATCTCGTATGCCGTCTTCTGCTTGCAAAAAAAA
>CAXBRB010000082.1:0-10828 GCA_963977795.1 uncultured Acidimicrobiaceae bacterium | reverse complement strand
ACGTTGGGTCGGCCGATGATGGCGACGACGGGAGCGGACATGGGTGCCGGGGGGTTCCGGAGAAGCGAGGGCGCGCCGGGCGCGGTGAGGACCGCAGCCGAGGGGCGCGCCGCTCGCGAACATGGAGCGGGCAACGGGGTTCGAACCCGCGACCTCAAGCTTGGGAAGCTCGCGCTCTACCAACTGAGCTATGCCCGCACAAGGCGCTTGAAGACCCGTGAGGCTAGGCGGCGGCCCCGAAGGTGTCAACCGCTCCCCCGCCCGCGTCGCCTCAGGCGCCGGCGATGCGCGCCGCGAGGGCGTCGAACGTGGTGGGATCGTCGGCGGCGAGCGACTCCGCGGCCATCTGGTGGCGGAACCACGTGCGTTGTCGCTTCGCCATCTGGCGGGTCCGCTCGTTCATGCGCGCTTCGGCCTGCGCCTCGTCCAGCGTGCCCGCGAGCCGCGCCATGGCCTCGTCGTAACCGATCGCGGCAAGTGTGACCAGTGCTTCGCGATGCCCCGCCGTGAGCAGCGCACGCGTCTCCTCGAGCAGGCCATCGCGCCACATCGTGCGCGTCCGTTCGGTGATGCGCGTCGCGAGCACCTCCGCCGAGCACACGAGTTCGAACGTGCGCCACGTCGCGTCGAGCGGTGGCACGCGCGGCGCCGACCGCCAATGCGAAAGCGGATGCCCGCCGACGCGGACGATCTCGAGTGCGCGCAGGATGCGCTGGCGATCGCGCGGCCGCAGCGCCGCCGCCGCCGCCGGGTCGAGCGCGGCCAACTGCGCATGCATGCCCTCGGGGCCGATCGACTCGCATTCGGCCACGAGGGCCGCACGCATGTCCTCATCCTTCGGCGGCTCGGGATGCAATCCCTCCTGCAGCGCCTTGAGGTAGAGACCGGATCCGCCGACGAGCACCGGCGTCACGCCGCGCGCGAAGGCGTCCTCGCAGACGTGTGCCGCGGCGCGAGCCCAGGCCCCCGCGGTGGCGCGCTCCCCCAGTCCCCAGAGCTCGAACAGATGATGCGGCTGTGAGGCGCGCTCAGCCGGGGTAGGCCGCCCGGTGCCGATCTCGAGTTCGCGGAACACCTGGCGCGCATCGGCGCACACCACCTCGCCGCCGAGTCGTCGGGCGACCGCCTCACCCACCGCGGTCTTGCCTGTGGCGGTCGCGCCCACCACCGCGATGAGCGTGCGGTGCACGGGACTCAGCTCCGGCCGAACCGGCGATGCAATTCGTCGAGGTCCAGTCGCACGAAGGTCGGTCGTCCATGCGGGTCGCCATGCGGACGCGAGGTCGCGAACAGACGATCGACGAGGGCGCGCATCTCCTCGCGCGTCAGCACCTCGCCGGCGCGGATGGCCGAATGACACGCGTGCGAGTTGGCGACGCGTTCGAGGAGATCGTCCTGTGCGGTCGGGCCGCCCTCGGAGATGCCGTCGATGACGTCCTGCAGCAACTGCCCGGGCCGATCGACGCGCAGGCCCGACGGCACGCCCTTCACGACCACGGTGGGCGGCGAGAGCGGGGACAGATCCCAGCCGAGTTGCTGCAACAGAGGGCCGACCTCGAGCAGCAGTTCGAACTGCGCCCGCGACAGATCGACGAGCACCGGGAAGAGCAGGCCCTGCGCGCCGCCCTGCCCGCCACGCAGACGGGCGATCGCCTCCTCGTAGAGGATGCGCTCATGGGCCGCATGCTGATCCACGATCACCATGCCGCCCCGCACCGGGGCGAGGATGTAGGTGCGGTGCAACTGCCACATCTCGGGTTCAGAGGTCGTGGCCGATGCGGGTGCGGCGGAGGCCGGAGGCGTCTCGTCCGTGGCTTCGGAGGATGCGCCTCCCCCCGCCGGGATCGTCACGGGTGCATCGCTCGCGGCGCCGCCCGGGACCGGCAGGAGCAGCGGCATCTGGCCGGTGCTGGGCGCCGCGGGGCGCTCACGCACGCGATCCGCCCAGGCCGGGAGCGCATCCTCGCCGCCGTGCGCGACCGAGAAGGGCGGATGGATCGCGGACAGCGGCTGCGCGCACGCGGCGGCGACCAACGAGAAGACCGTGTCGTCGTCGGCGAAGCGCACCTCGCGCTTGGTCGGATGCACGTTCACGTCGAGACGATCCGGCGGCACGGTGAGCCACACCACCGCGGCCGGGAAGCGACCATGCGGCAGCAGATTGCCGTAGGCATGGCGCAGTGCCTGCGACAGCGCCGGGCTCTGCACCCAGCGACCGTTCACGAGGAACACCTGGCCCTCGCGCGTCGCGCGCGCATGCTCCGGTAACCCGAGCAGCGCATGCACGTGATAGCCGCCGCGTTCGGCGTCGGCCTCGAGCAACTGCTCGGCATGTCGTGCGCCCCAGACCTGCGCGGCGCGTTCGCGCTGCGAGGCGGTCGAGCTCCACGAGAATCGTTCGCGCGCATCCACGACGAGACGCCAACCCACGTCGGGTCGGGCGAGCGCGTAGCTCTCGAGCATGCGGATGGCGGCGCGTAACTCGCTCGACGGCGCGTTCAGGAACTTGCGGCGAGCCGGCGTGTTGTGGAACAGGTCCCGCACCTCGACGGTGGTGCCGACCTCACGCGCGACGAAGCCGCGCTCGAGCACCTCGCCCCCATCGACACGCACGAACGCGGCCGCATCCTCGCCGACGGGACGTGACGCCAACCGCAGGCGACTCACCGCCGCGATGCTCGGCAGCGCCTCGCCGCGGAAGCCGAGCGAGGCGAGCAGGTCGAGGTCCTCGAGGGCGCGCACCTTGGAGGTCGCGTGGCGCTCGAGCGCGAGTTCGAGCTGATGCGGGGCGATCCCGCCGCCATCATCCGAGACGATGAAGACCTGATCGAGCGCCCGCTCCACCCGCACCTCGATCGAGCGTGCGCCGGCATCCAGCGAGTTCTCGACGATCTCCTTGAGTGCGGACAGGGGGCGTTCGATGACCTCGCCGGCGGCGATGCGGGATGCCGTCTCGGGCGGGAGTCTGCGGATCGGCTTCGACAAGGGGCCTCCGGGTGGGCACGCAGGATGCGGTCCACCGCGGAGGGGGTCAAGCGCGTGCGGTCAGCGCTCCGCGAGCCACACGTCGGCCGCCGTCCGGAACGCTTCGCGGTCCCCCGGTTCGAGCAGGGCGACGTGACGGTCGACGAACGGCATCGCCGGCGGCCGGAGTCCCGACTGCGCCCACGCCTGCTCCCACGCCTGCAGCGCGCGGGCCTGCAGGGCCGCGAAACTGCGCTCGTCGCCGGCCAGCAGCAGGCAGATGACCTGCGGGAACGGTCGGCACAGGGCGTCGGTGTCGCGCAGGCGCGCTGGCAACGTCGCACAGAACGCCTCGAGTGCGACCGGTGCCTCGGGGAACTCCAACCGATGCAGCTCGAACCGGAGCCCATCGCTCGCCATGCGATCCACCGCGAGATCGATGCGCAGCCGGAAGGCCTGCGTGTCGAGCCAGCCCGTGGCGCGAACCGGCGTGAGCGGATACGCGACGGCCGAACGCTGGCGATCCTCGCGATCCCACGTGTCGCGCAGGTCCTCGATCATCGCCTTCCAGGAATCCATGCCCTGATGCGGATCGATCGCCGCGCCGGCGAGCACGCCGCGGCGCTGCATCGTGCGGAACGGCCACGCCGCCCACGTCAGGCCGCGCCCCGGATCGGACTGTCGCGTCACCACCTGAGGGGTGCCGGTCTCGTTCGCCAACTCGATCAGGCCGCGCAGCAGGCGATCCTCGGGACCGACCTGCGCGATCAGGTGGATCTCGCCGAGGTCCCCGGCATGCAGTTCGGCGGACCCGGCGCCGGTGCTCGCCACGAGTTCGCGCAATGCCTCCTCGAAGCCCGCGCGGACCTCGGGCGAAGGGAAGTCCGCGAGCGTCGCGAGTTTGATGCGCGGCGCGGGCGGCGGCGTCACGAGCCGCGACGGTTCGGGCGTGGGCGCGGGTTCGGTGAGGGTCGGCAGCGCTTCATTGATGAGGTCCTCGACCCCGGCGTCCAGAGAGGCGTTGCCCGACGGCGGCAGCGGAACCGGCGTGGCGACGGTCGGGGCCGGCGACTCGTCATGCCCCGCGAGGAAATCCTCAGGCGTCACGCACGGCGTGCCGAGCGCCTGCAGCAGACTCTCGAGTTGGGCGCGACGCGCGCTGCGCTCCCCGACGATGGCGAGGTCGAAGATCTCACGGGTCAGATCGGCGAGGTCGAGCGTGCGCGGCAGGTCGCAGAGTTCGGCCATGCGGACCCCCGGGTCATGCGGGCCCTGACCGGCCACGAGTCGCACGCTCACGCCCGGCTGACCGAGGATGCTCGGCAGCTGATCGGCGTCCTGCCAATCGAGGTCGATGAGGAGCAGGCGGCGCGTCAGGGGCGCCGCCGGATCGTGGGGCCAGGACGACATGCGAGGGGATCTCCGGACCTTGGCGTGCGAAGGGATACCACGGAGGTTATCGGCCAGTCCCCTGCAGCGCCTGAACCACGTCCTGCACCCCGGAATGGAACGGGACCCGAGCCGTTCCGGCCGGGTCCCGCTCGTCGCATCGCCCCGGGGGGCGCCAAGGGGGTCACTCCTCCGGCGGGGGCTCCGGCAACGGGATGGCGCCGATCACGCGATCGAGGATCCGTACCGGGTAGCGCGCCTTGAGCTCGTCGAACCATGCGGCCATACGACGATCGACCGCGGCGCGACGCAGCTCCTCGACCCGCGCCATCACACGATCGCGTGGCGGCTCACGACGCTCGACGAGTCGCACACGGGCCATGCCATCGTTCCAGCGCACCCAGCCACTCGTGGCGCCGACCGCGAGCGGGGCCGGACGCTCGTCCTTCCCGAACACGAGCGAATCGAGTGCCGCGGGGATGTCCGCTCGATCGCTCGTGCCCACCGGGCCGTACTCCTTCGAGCGGGTGAGACCACCCCACAGGACCGCGAGGCTGTCGAGCGGTGTGCCCTGACGTTCGAGCGAATCGAGTTCCGCGACCTTGGCCTGGAGCGCGCGTTCCCCCGCGCCCTCGCGATAAGCCTGGATGGCCTTGTCACGGACCTCGTCCCACTGCGGCACTCCACCCGTGGAGATCGAGTCGACCCACGTGATCCAGTAGCCGCCACCCTTGAAGATCTGCGAGCGACGCATGACCTGACCGGCTCGCATTGTCTTGAGCTCCGCGAAGTAGTCCTTGAGGTTCTCGTTGTACATCGGGTCGTCGTCGCCCACCACGAACGAGTGGACCTCGAGGCTCTCGCGCGCGGCCATGGCACGCGCCTCATGCCGATCCGCGAGCGGGCGCAGGAGCGCGTCGGCGCGCTGGCGAGCGAGCGTGTCGGCCTGCTGCTTGGCGAGGTCGCTCGCGACGATCGAGTACACGAGTGAGAGCGGCTGCACATAAGCCGCGACATGCTCGGTGCACTCGAGGATGTGGTACCCGACCTCGGTGTGGACCGGTCCGCGCAGATCGCCGGGCTGCATGGCGAACGCGGCCTCCTCGAACGGCTGCAGCATGGCGCCGCGGCCGAACACGCCGATGTCACCGCCCTTGTCCTTGGTCGCGGGATCATCGGAGAACCGCTGCGCGAGCGCGGCGAACGACTCGCCGGCGCGGATGCGCGCGAGCAGCGAATCGGCGCGAGCGCGAGCGGCACGGGCACGACGACCGCCTGGCGCTCGAGCACCGAGCCGTCCTCGGTCGGCGTACCGACGCTCGAGGGATCGACCTCCACCTCGAAGTAGAAATGCCGCTCGCCGATGACGCCCGGCGACGGGAACGACGAGGGGCCGAGAGGCTCGATCGCCGACTCGGGCACGCTCGCGCCGATCTCCTCGGCGAGCTCGCGCGCGGCGTAGACGACGTAGGTGATGTGGTGCATGTGCGTCCACTTCGCCTCGGGCCGCGCGCGTTCGGCCTGGGACACGCAGCACGTCGCGTGGGTGAAGGAGCGCGTCGAGCGGCGGGAGGGCTCGTACAACCATCACGTGACGGCGACGACGGCCCGGGTGGCCACCGAGCCGGCCGACCTGGTCGACTCGGCCCATCCCGACCGGTTCACCGATGCGCGCACCTCGGTCGGCTTCAACCCCTACTTCGGCGACTACCTCTCCCGGCACCCGGGCCTCAACGAGTGGCTGGGGGTGCGGGCACCGGAGCTGTTCGGGGCCACCGTCCGCCAGGCCACCGACGAGCTCTACGGCCGCATCGCCCGCGACCAGGGCAAGGGCCCGGTGCGGTGCTTCGCCGAGAAGTCGCTGCCCGACCAGCTGCCCGACGTCTTCCGGACGATCTGGCCCGGCACCCGGGAGATCGTGCTGGTCCGGGACATCCGGGACGTGCTGGCCTCGATGCTCTCGTTCAACGCCAAGCGGGGCACGGCCTCCTTCGGCCGGGAGCTCCTGGCCGACGACGAGGCGTTCGCCGTCCAGCTGGCTGCCGACCTGGCCCGCCTGGTGGAGAGCTGGGAGCGCCGGCGGGACGAGGTCCTCCTGGTCCGCTACGAGGAGCTGGTCCTCGACCCCCACCCGACGATGGCCGCCGTCGCCGCCCACCTCGGCCTGGATGCCGCACCGGCCACCGTGGCCCGGGTCATCGGGGAGGCCAGCCGGCCGGCCGCCGAGCTGGACGCCCACCGCACCTCGTCCGACCCGGCCGCCTCCATCGGACGGTGGCGCCACGACCTGGCCGGCCAGGCCCCGGGCCTGCTGGCCCGGTGCGACGAGCTCTTCACGCCCCTCCTCGAGCAGCTGGGCTACCCGACCACCGGTCCCGGGGCCCGCTCGGCCGACCTGGCCCGCTCGCTGGAGGACGCCCTCGGACCCCTGACCGGGCCCGCTCGGCCGACCTGGCCCGCTCGCTGGAGGACGCCCTCGGACCCCTGACCGGGGCGGCCCGGTGAGCCAGACCCCGGGCGCCGGCAGCGCCGGGCGGGTGGTGGTGGCCGGGGCGCTGGCCCGTCGGCTCGACCAGGGCGGCCACGTCTGGTTCCTCCTCCAGTACGTGCGGGGCCTCCAGCGCCTGGGGTGGGACGTGGTGGTGGTCGACCGGGTGGACCCCGGGAGCGATGACGCCGCCCGGGCCGCCGGCGCCCTGCTGGACGGTCTGGGCCTGGCCGGACGGTGGGCCGTCCTGGTGGACGGGACCGACCGCTCGGCGGGCCTGTCGCGGCGGGCCCTCGGCCGGCTCCTCGACGGGGCCGACCTGCTGATCGACGTCATGGGCTACCTGGACGACCCGGCGCTGGCCGACCGGTGCCGCACCCGGGTCTTCCTCGACTGCGACCCGGGCTTCCCCCAGCTGTGGGACGAGCTGGGCTGGGCCTCGCTGCTGGAGGGCCACGACGTCTTCGTCACCGTGGGCACCAACATCGGCGGCCCGGACTGCACGGTGCCCACCCGGGGCCGGCGGTGGATCCCCACGCTGCCCCCGGTGCTCCTCGAGGCCTGGCCGGCCCTCCCGCCGGCGCCCGGCCGGGTCAGCACGGTGGCCTCGTGGCGGGGGCCGTTCGGACCCATCGAGCGGGACGGGGAGCGCCTGGGGCTCCGCGTCCACGGGTTCCGCCCGCTGGTCGGCGTGGCCGGCTGGTCCCCGTGGCCGGTGGAGCTGGCGCTGGCCATCGACCCCTGGGACGGCGACGACCTGGCCGGCCTCCACGCCGCCGGCTGGCGCACCGTCGACCCCCGGGAGGTGGCCGCCACCCCCGACGCCTACCGCCGCTACGTCCAGGGGTCCTCGGCCGAGCTGTCGGTGGCCAAGGAGCTCTACGTGGCCACCCGGAGCGGGTGGTTCTCGGACCGGAGCGCCTGCTACCTGGCCTCGGGCCGGCCCGTGGTCACCCAGGACACCGGGTGCACCCTGCTCCCCTCGGGCGCGGGGCTGTGCACCTTCGACGACGCCGACGGTGCGGTGGCCGCCCTGGAGGCCGTGGCCGACGATCTGGCGGGACACAGCCGGGCCGCCCGGGCCCTGGCCGAGGAGCACCTCGACTCCGACCGGGTGCTCGGCCGCCTGGTGGCCGAGGCGGCGGCGGTGGCGGCGTGACCGTCGTGGTGGTGGCCGGCGCCCTGGCCAACAAGGCCGGCAGCGGCGGCGAGGCGTGGATCCGCACCAGCTGGGTCCGGGGGTTCGCCCGCCTCGGGGCCGAGGCCTGGCTGGTCGAGGAGATCGACCCGGCCGCCTGCACCGACGCCGCCGGCCGCCGCTGCCGGCCGGCCGACTCGGTCCAGGCCGCCTACTTCGCTGAGGTCGTCGAGCGGTTCGACCTGGCCGAGCGGGCCCTCCTGCGGGGCCGGGCCGGGGCCGGTCGAGCTGGGGACGTGCTGTTCGGCCGGGCCGAGGATGCGGCCCGCCTGGCCGAGACGGCCGACCTGGTGGTCAACGTGGGCGGCCACCTCGACGCCCGGGCGCTGGCTCCCCGGGCCACCGTGGCCTACCTCGACATCGACCCCGGGTGGTCCCAGGGCTGGCTGGCCGGCGACGACGCCGCCCGGGCCGGTCATGACGTGTTCTGGACCATCGCCGCCCACCTGGGGCGCCCGGGCTGCGGCCTCCCGACGGCCGGCCTCCCGTGGCGTCCGGTGCGCCAGCCGGTCCTCCTGGAGGACTGGCCCGTCACCCCGATGCCCGACGAGGCCCGGGCCACCACGGTGGCCACCTGGCGCCACCCCTTCGGCCCGCCTGAGGGCATGGACGGGGCCCCGGGCAAGCACCACGAGTTCCGGCGCATCATCGACCTGCCCCGTCGCACCCCGGCCGCCCTGGAGCTGGCCCTGGCCATCGACCCCGGCGACGACGGGGACCGGGACCGGCTGGCCGCCCACGGGTGGGCCGTGCGCGACGCTCGGACGGTGGCGGCCACCCCGGACGACTTCCGGTCCTATGTCCAGGGGTCGTGGGCCGAGCTGTCGGCAGCCCAGGGCGCCTACGTGCACACCGGGAGCGGGTGGTTCTCGGACCGGAGCGTGCGCTACCTGGCCTCGGGCCGGCCCGTGGTCGTCCAGGACACCGGCCTGGCCGGCGCCCTCCCGGTGGGCGAGGGCCTGCTGCCCTTCGACGACCTCGACGGTGCGGCCGGTGCGCTGTCCGCCGTTGCCGCCGACCCGACGGGCCACAGCCAGGCCGCCCGGGCGCTGGCCGAGCGGTGCTTCGCCGCCGAGGTGGTCCTGGCCCCGCTGCTGGAGGAGGCGGCATGAGCGGCCGCCTGCGCATCCTGGTGGCCGGGCGCATCGGCGTCACCCCGGACCAGGGCGGGGCGGCCTGGGCCGTGCTCCAGTACGTGCTGGGCTTCGCCCGCCTCGGCCACCGGGTCGACTTCGTGGAGGTCCTCCCGGCCGGCACCGACCCGACCCGGGCCACGGCCGCCATCGGCGAGGCCCTGGGCTCGGTCGGCCTGGGCGACCGGTGGGCCCTCGGGGTGGCCGGGACGACCGGGTGGACCGGCCCCTCGGCCGCGGTGGCCCGCCGGGGTCCGTGGGACGTCCTGATCGACCTGTCGGGCTCGCTCGGCCCCGGTGCGCTGGCCGACCGGTGCGCACGCCGCTGCTACGTCGACCTCGACCCCGGGTTCACCCAGGCCTGGGAGGCCCAGGGCGTCGGCGACCTGGGCCTGGACGGCCACACCCACTTCGCCACCGTGGGGCCCTCCATCGGCTCGCCGGACTGCCCGGTGCCCACCGGCGGCCGGGCCTGGATCCCCCTCCTGCCGCCGGTGGTCCTGGATGCCTGGACACCCGCCGACGGCGTGACCTGGCCGGCCTTCACCACCGTGGCCAACTGGCGCAGCTACGGCTCGGCCGAGTGGGGCGGCGTCACCTACGGCCAGCGGGCCCACTCCTTCCGGCCGCTGGCCGGCCTGCCCTGCCGCAGCCCGGTGGCCCTCCGGCCGGCCCTGGCCATCGACCCCGGCGAGACCGACGACCTGGCCCTGCTCGACGGGGCGGGGTGGGAGCTCCTCGATCCGGCCCGCCTGGCCGCCACCCCGGCCTCCTACCGGGACTTCGTCCGGGGCTCCCTCGGCGAGCTCTCGGTGGCCAAGAGCGGCTACGTGGCCGGCCGGGCCGGCTGGTTCAGCGACCGCAGCGCCTGCTATCTGGCCGCCGGCCGGCCGGTGGTGGCCCAGGACACCGGGTTCGCCCGCCACCTCCCGGTGGGGGAGGGGCTGGTGGCCTTCGACGACCTCGACTCGGCGGTGGCCGGCCTGGAGGCGGTCGTCGCCGACCTGCCCCGCCACCGGGCCGCCGCCCGGGCCGTGGCGGCCGAGCACCTCGACTCGGACCGGGTGCTGTCGGGGCTGCTGGACGCCGTGGGGGCGGGCCGTGGCTGACCGGGTGACCGACGCCCTGGCGGCCGGGGCCCTCGAGGTCGTGGAGGCCGCACTCGGTCCGTGCACGGTGGCGCTCAACCCGTTCCCCTATGCCACGTCGCACCCGATGGTGACGGTGGAGGTCACCCTGGCCGACGGCACCGTCCGCCATCTGGTGGCCAAGCACCTGGGTCGGTCGGGGCTCAGCGCGGCGGCCCGGCGGGCCAAGCCGGCCGCCGCCTACGACGCCGGGCGGGAGCCCGCCGTCTATGCCGACCTGCTGGCCGGGGCCAGCCTGGGCACGGCACCGCTGGTGGGCACTGCGCCAGGGGCGTGGCCCGGCGGGACCGTCCTGGTGGTGGGGCGTCTGCCCGGTGCGCCGCTGACCGAGCACCCGGCCGGGCCGGCCTGGGAGGCCGCCGCCCGGTGGCTGGGCCGCCTGCACGGGACCTTCGCCGGCCGGGCCCGGGGGGAAGTGGGGCTGGGGCGGTGGACCCAGATCGGAAGAGCACACGTCTGAACTCCAGTCACGGCTACATCTCGTATGCCGTCTTCTGCTTGAAAAAAA
>CAXBRB010000081.1:0-10858 GCA_963977795.1 uncultured Acidimicrobiaceae bacterium | reverse complement strand
GAGAGCGGCGCACTTTACGAACGGCACACGCCCGACGACGATGCCGGCCGGTCGGTTTTCGCCAGTGGCAGGTTCATGGCGCGCGCGCGCTTGTCCAGCGGTGGTGGTGACGAGACGGGCAAGAGAACCAACAACCAAAGCAAACGGCGACGGCCAAGGCGACCAAGACGAACGGGCGAATAGAGCGAATGCAGCGCACCGGCTCTTCTGGCGGACGGGCGCACGGGCGGACGGGCGGAATGCGACTGGCCAGCCGGTCGGCATGGAACAGCATTGTTATTTGGTGGCGGCGTCGGGATTGAAACGGCGCCCTCCCTCTACGGCGCAGAATCGTGAGCGCCCGCGCCCGGTGAAATATTGGCGCTGGCGCGATCTCTCAGTGCGCGCGTGCCGCCAGTCGGTTGCATTGGTCTGATCCTCATTTTGTTTTCAGCACGGCGAGCGCCGCGCCGAGACCCCTGCCGCCGAGGCCCCTGCCGCGGAAGCTCCCGCCGCCGAGGCTCCTGCTGCCGAGGCTCCGGCCGCCGAGGAGACCGCTGCCCCGACCACCGAGGAGGCCTGATCATGCCCGCCTACACCGCCAAGGACGTCCAGACCCTGCGGCAGATGACCGGCGTCGGCATGCTCGATGCCAAGCGCGCCCTCGAGGAGAACGCCGGCGACATGGACAAGGCCGTGACCTGGCTCCGCGAGCAGGGTCTGGCCAGCCAGGCCAAGCGGGCCGACCGGGACGCCTCCGAGGGTGCCGTCGCCGTCGGCCGCTCCGGTTCGGCCGTCTCGATCGTCCAGCTCCGCTCCGAGACGGACTTCGTGGCCAAGTCGCCCGAGTTCGTGACCTTCGTGAACGAGCTGGCCCAGCTGGTGGCCGACAAGGGCGTGGACGCCGTCGCCGAGCGTGCCGATGACCTCGACACGATGAAGATCAGCCTGAAGGAGAACATCTCGGTCGGGCAGGTCGTCCGCATCGAGGCCCCCGAGGGCGGCGTGGCCGACACCTACCTCCACGTCCAGGCCGGCCGGGGCGTCAACGCCGTCGCCGTGGCCCTGTCGGGCGGGACCGAGGAGGTGGCCCACGACATCGCCGCCCACATCGCCTTCGCCCGCCCGTCGTACATCCGGCGCGACGACGTGCCCGCCGACGAGGTGGCCGCCGAGCGCGAGACGGTGGAGCGGATCGCCCGCAACGAGGGCAAGCCCGACGCCGCCCTGGAGAAGGTCGTCGAGGGCCGCCTGGGCGGCTGGTACAAGGAGCGGGTCCTCCTCGACCAGGCGTTCATCAAGGACGAGAAGCAGACGATCGCCAAGCTGCTCGGTGACGCCACGGTGACGGAGTTCGCCCAGGTCGTCGTAGGCGACTGACGGCACGGTGCCCCGACCCCGCCGGTTCATCCTCAAGCTCAGCGGCGAGGCCCTGGCCTCGTCGTCCTCGGAGGAGACCATCGACGCCGCCGCCGTCGAGCAGCTGGCCGGGGAGATCGCCAGGACCCGGGACGAGCTCGACCTCGAGCTGGCCGTCATGGTCGGGGGCGGGAACATCTGGCGGGGCACCACCGGCGCCGGCGCCGGCATGGACCGGGCCACGTCGGACACCATGGGCATGCTGGGCACGGTGATCAACGCCCTGGCCCTCCAGGACGCCCTCGAGCACCAGGGGCAGGCGACCCGGGTCCTCTCGGCGGTCCAGATGGCCGAGGTGGCTGAGCCCTACATCCGGCGTCGGGCCATCCGGCATCTGGAGAAGGGCCGGGTGGTGGTCTTCGCCGCCGGCATGGGCAACCCGTACTTCACCACCGACACCTCGGCGGCGCTGCGGGCCGCCGAGATCGAGGCCTCCATCCTCTTCAAGGGCACCCATGGCGGCGTGGACGGGGTCTACTCGGCCGATCCCCGGGTCGACCCGACTGCGACCCGCTACGACGAGGTCTCCTTCCGCGAGGTCGTGGCCCAGGACCTCCGGGTCATGGACCTCACGGCCATCACCTTCTGCATGGACAACGGCCTGCCCATCCGCGTCTTCGACGTGATGGCCCCGGGCAACATCCGCCGGGCCCTCGGCGGCGAGTCCATCGGCACCCTGGTCCGATGACCGTGGCCCGGCACCGCCTCCGGTGCACCCGTCCGGGGCTGACTACGCTGGTCGGCTGATGGACGAGGACATGATCGCGCTCGTGGTGGCCGACGCCGACGAGCACATGACGAAGACCGTGGAGCACACCCAGGCCGAGTTCGGTGCCATCCGGACCGGTCGGGCGGCTCCGGCCCTGGTGGAGCACCTCCGAGTGGACTACTACGGGGCCGAGACCGAGCTGCGCCAGCTGGCCGGCTTCTCCGTGCCCGAGGCGCGCCTGCTGGTGATCTCCCCCTATGACAAGGGGGCCCTCGGGGCCATCGAGAAGGCCATCCAGGGGTCTGACCTCGGGATCACCCCGTCCAACGACGGTGCCGTGATCCGCCTGACCTTCCCGATTCCCACCGAGGAGCGGCGCAAGGAGCTGGTCAAGGTGGTGAAGCACAAGGCCGAGGAGGGCCGGGTGGCCGTGCGCAACCAGCGCCGCGCTGCCCGCCACGAGCTCGAGGGGCTCCAGAAGGACGGCGAGCTTTCCTCCGACGAGCTCGAGCGCGTCGAGAAGGACCTCGACCGGATCACCCAGGAGCACGTGGCCGCCATCGACCGCCTCCTGGCCCACAAGGAGCAGGAGCTCCTCGAGATCTGAGCACCGCCGGGCCCGCCCGGCGCACCGGGCCGACCAGGTCCACGATGACGGGGGTGCACGTTCCCCTGGAGAGGATGTACACGACGTGGAGAACGGGCCTGAACACCTCGCAGACGGGACCACCGGGGGGACCCCGGTGACCGAGGCCGTCGGACCGGCCACCGACCGGGTCCGCATCGTCGGCGCCGAGACGGCAGCCGACATCACCTCCGAGATCCCGGTCGTGACGGAGGCTGTCGTCACCGACGAGGTCGCCGTCCCGGCTGCCGAGGAGACCGCAGACGGCCCCGCCGAGCCCGTGGCCGCCGAGCTTCCCCACTGGACGGAGGCGCCCACGGGCCAGGTCCCCGCCGTGCTGGCCCGTGACGGCGAGTCCGACGGGGAGGCCGCCGTCGAGGCACCGACCTGGCGGGAGGACGATGCCGACTGGCGGGCCGCCGAGGAGGGGTTCGAGCCCGCCATGCTCGGCGACGAGGACGGGGCGCTCGGCGCGCTCGACGAGTCGGCAGAGCCCGACGAGGAGCGCCGCCCGTGGGAGTTCGACCTCGACGGCGACACCTCGGCGTCCGATGACGCCGATCCGGTCACCGCACCGGTGCCGGTGGTGGGATCCGGGGGACCCACGGAGGACGCCGGTCTGGCTGCGGCAGTCGGCGTCGCCGCAGTGTCCGCCGGGCAGCTCGACGACGTGGCTGAGGCCGGTGACCGGCCGACGGGTTCTGCCCGCTCGGGCCGCGTCCGCCGGTCCAGCCTCCGGGCCGGGGCGTTGCGGGCCAAGCGCCCGGTGGAGGAGCCCGACACGGTGGATGCCGACGATCTGCCCGGTGCCTCGGTAGCTGAGGTCCCCGGGGCCGGGCGCAGGCGCACCGATGTCGCCGCCCTGGCCGCGGCCGACCGCTCGGCTGATGCCGGCGACGAGCTGTATGACGAGCCGGTGGGCCTGCGGGCCCGGTTCGCCCGCCGGTCGGCCGACCGGCCACTGCGCTCCTCGAGCAACCATGTGCCCGAGGCCACCGGGGGCCATCCGCCGGCTCCGTCAGCCGAGCCGGGCCGCGAGCGGCCCGAGGCCCCGAGCTCGACCGGTCTGCGGATCGGGACCGGCGTGGCCGTCGGGCTGGTGGCCCTGGTGGCCTTCAAGCTGGGGACGGTGACCGCCCTCCTCCTGGCCCTGGTGGTGGTCACCTGTGCGGCCGGGGAGGTCTTCGCGGTGCTGCGGCGGGCCGGCTGGCGCCCGGCGACGCTGCTCGGCCTGGTGGGGACCGTCACCCTGATGGTCGGCGCCTACACCAAGGGCATCGCCGCCCTGCCCCTGGTCATGGTGCTCATCGTGGCCTTCACCCTCTTCTGGTTCCTCTTCGGTGTCGAGCGCGGCTCGCCGGTGGCCGGGACCGCGGCCACCCTCCTGGTGGTCGGCTGGGTGGGGCTCTTCGGCTCCTTCGCCGGGCTCCTGCTCTCCCCGTCGACGTTCCCCGACCGGCACGGGATCGCCTTCCTCCTCGGCGCCATCATCGCCACGGTGGCCAACGACGTGGGCGCGCTGGTCATCGGCCGCTGGGTCGGGGACCACCCGCTCTCTCCGACGGTGAGCCCCAACAAGACCTGGGAGGGCCTGGCCGGCGGTGCCCTGGCCTCGATCCTGGTGTCGACGATCGTGGTCGGGGTCATCTCGCCGTGGTCGCCGTCGAACGCCGCACTCCTGGGTGTGGTGGTGGCCGTGGTGGCACCGCTGGGTGACCTCAGCGAGTCGCTCCTCAAGCGGGACCTCCGCCTGAAGGACATGGGAACGTTGCTCCCCGGCCACGGCGGCGTGCTGGACCGGGTCGACGCCCTGATCTTCGTCCTCCCGGCCACCTACTACCTGGTGCGCGCCCTGAACATCGGGTGACCATGGGGCAGGCTGGGGGGATGGCACCCCTGAGCGACGACGGGCCGGCCGCCGGGCAGCCTCCCGTCACGGTGGCCGTCCTGGGGTCGACCGGCTCGATCGGGACCCAGGCCCTCGAGGTCGCCGCCGCCGCCCCCGACCGGCTCCGGGTGGTGGCGCTGGGCGCCCAACGATCGGTCGGGCTGCTGGCCGAGCAGGCCCGAGCCGTCCGTCCTGCCGTGGTGGCCATCGGCGACGCCGCCCTGGCCGGCGAGCTGGCCCGCCAGGTCCCTCCGGGCACCGAGGTCCTGGCCGGGGCGGACGGGCTGGCCGCTGCCGCCACCCTGGCCGACGTGGTCGTCAACGGCGTGGTCGGCTTCGCCGGCCTGACTGTCACGCTGGCCGCCCTGGAGGCGGGCCGACGCCTCGCCCTGGCCAACAAGGAGTCGATCATCGCCGGCGGACCGGTGGTGGCCCGGGTGCGGGCCACGCCCGGCGCCGAGCTCATCCCGGTGGACTCGGAGCACTGCGCCCTCCACCAGTGCCTGCGCGCCGGCCGGCCCGGAGACGTCGCCCGTCTGCTGCTCACGGCCTCGGGCGGGCCGTTCCGGGGGCGCAGCGCCGCCGAACTGGCCGGGGTGGGCGTCGATGAGGCGCTGGCCCATCCGACGTGGACCATGGGGCCGAAGATCACCGTGGACTCCTCCACCCTGATGAACAAGGGCCTCGAGGTGATCGAGGCCCACGAGCTGTTCGGCATCGGCTACGACGCCATCGATGTGGTCGTCCATCCGCAGTCGGTGGTCCACTCCATGGTGGAGTTCGCCGACGGGGCCGTGGTGGCCCAGCTCTCGCTGCCCGACATGCGCCTGCCCATCGGCTACGCCCTGACCTACCCGGACCGCCTGCCGGTGCCCTTCGGCGCTGTCGACTGGGCCGAGGTCCGGCGTCTCGACTTCGAGCCCCCGGACCGTGCGGCCTTCCCCTGCCTCGATCTCGCCTTCCAGGCCGGCCGGGCCGGGGACCTGGCCCCGGCCTGGCTTAACGCCGCCAACGAGGTGGCGGTGGCCGCCTTCCTCGAGGGGCGCATCGGATGGGCGTCCATCGCCGGTGTGGTGGACGCCGTCCTGTCCTCCTACGACGCTCCGCCGCCGGGACCCGGGGGGCGGGCGGTCGAGGACGTGCTCGAGGCCGACGCCGCCGCCCGGCGGGCCGCCGACGCCGTGGTGGGCACGGTGGGGGCCCGGTGAGCGCAGTGGACGTGCCGCCGTCCGGGCGCCCGTCCCCCGAGCCGGGTGCCGCCAACGGGTCGCCGCCGGGGTCCGGGCCGTCCGACCTCGGGCGGATCGCCCTGCTGGTGGGAACGGTGGCTGCGCTGGTGGCGGTGGCCACGTGGGCCGGCCAGGGCGACCTGGTGCTGGTCATCGCCTGCCTGATCGTCATGATCATGGTCCACGAGCTGGGCCACCTCCTGGCGGCCAAGCGGGGCCGGATGCAGGTGACCGAGTACTTCCTGGGCTTTGGGCCACGCCTGTGGTCCGTCCGCCGCGGCGAGACCGAGTACGGCATCAAGGCCGTCCCCCTCGGCGGCTACGTGAAGATCCCGGGCATGACCAACCTCGACGTGGTCGACCCGGCCGACGAGCACCGGACCTACCGGGCCCAGCCCTTCGGCGCCCGCCTGGCCGTGGCCCTGGCCGGATCGACGATGCACTTCCTCATGGCCTTCGTGCTCCTCTGGGGCCTGCTCGTCTTCATCGGCCACCCCGACACCTCCCGCACCTCCATTGAGCGCACGGCGGCGCTGGGCGGCCGACCCGGGCCGGCCCAGGTGGCCGGACTCCGCCCCGGCGACGTCGTGGTCTCGGCGGACGGCGTGCCGGTGGGCGCCGATGCAGGCCCCCTGGTGGCGGCCATCCGCTCGCACCCCGGCACCCCCGTCATCCTCGTGGTCCTCCGCGACGGGGTCCGGCGCACGGTGGCCGTCACCCCGGTGGACGGGCGCACGGTGGCCCGGAGCGGCACCGGCTCCCCGGCCGGCGGACGGCCGTATGGACTCATCGGGGTCGGCCTCGGTGCGCCGGTGGTGCGCACCGGCCCGCTGGCTGCCGTCCCCCGGACCGTCACCGACCTCGCCCGCTTTTCGTGGGCGGCAGTGGCCGGGGTGGCCCATCTGTTCTCCCCGTCGGCAGCCCTGGCCCGGTTCTCCCAGGTCACCGATGCCCGGGCCGCCAGCCAGGCGGCCGCCGACGGGACCCGTGTCCAGTCGGTGGTCGGTGCGGTCCAGACCGCCCAGCAGGCCGCCCACGCCGGCGTGGCCGACCTGCTCCTCGTCCTCATCTCGATCAACCTCTTCGTCGGGATCTTCAACCTCTTCCCGATGCTCCCGCTCGACGGCGGGCACGTGGCCATCGCCTGCTACGAGCGGGTGCGCTCCATCGGCCGCCGGGAGCGCTACCAGGCGGACGTGGCCAAGCTCCTGCCCCTCACCTGGGCCATGGTGGGCTTCCTCGGGATCCTCTTCGCCACCTCGTTCCTGACCGACGTGCTCCACCCGATGGCCAACCCGTTCGGGTGAGCCGGCCAGCTCCTCGGCTCGGGGAGCGACATCGGCATCGGGAGCGACAATGGTTTGGGAAGCGACATCGGCATCGGGACGACATCGGCTCGGCCAGGCCCGCCGTAGCATGGGGGCATGGCGCACCGAGGCTCGCTGACCGACCGACGTCCGACCCGTCAGATCCACGTGGGCGACGTCGCCGTGGGCGGGGGCGCCCCGGTGTCGGTCCAGTCGATGACCACCACCAAGACGGCCGATGTCGAGGCCACCCTCAGCCAGATCTACGCCCTGGCCGCGGCCGGTGCGGACATCGTGCGCTGCACCTGCAACGAGGCGGCCGCCGCCGAGGGCCTGGCCCGGATCGTCCCCCGGTCGCCGGTGCCCATCGTGGCCGACATCCACTTCCACCATGAGATGGCCCTGGCCGCCCTGGAGGCCGGCGTGCACGGGCTGCGCCTCAATCCCGGCAACCTCCGCAAGGCGGTCGAGATCAAGGAGGTGGCCTCCGAGGCCAAGGACCGGGGCGTGCCCATCCGCATCGGCGTGAACGCCGGGTCGCTCCACCCCGACCTCTACGCCCGCTACGGCGGTGCCACCCCCGAGGCGCTGGTGGAGTCGGCCCGGATGGAGCTGGCCTACTTCGCCGAGGTCGGCTTCGACGACGTGAAGATCTCGGTCAAGGCGTCGTCGGTCCCGCTGATGATCGAGGCGTACCGGCTCGCCTCGGAAACCTTCGACCACCCGCTCCACCTCGGGGTGACCGAGGCCGGCCCCCCGCCCGCCGGGCTGCTCAAGGGCACCGCCGGGATCGCCACGCTGCTGGCCGAGGGCATCGGCGACACCATCCGGTACTCGTTGACGGCCGACCCGGTCGAGGAGGCCCGGGCGGGCCGCCAGCTGCTGGAGGCCCTCGGACTGCGGGAGCGGCGTGGGCTCGACCTGATCGCCTGCCCCAGCTGCGGCCGGGCCGAGATCGACGTGATCGCCGTTGCCGCCGCGGCCCAGGCCGCCCTCGAGGAGCGGAGCCTGCCCATCCAGGTGGCGGTGATGGGGTGCGTGGTGAACGGGCCCGGGGAGGCCCGTGAGGCCGATCTGGGAATCGCCGCCGGTCGCCGGCGGGGCCACCTGTTCATCAAGGGGAAGATCGTCCGGGTGGTGCCCGAGGACCGGATGGTCGAGGAGCTGGTGGCCGAGGCCGAGCGCCTGGTGGCCGAAGGGGTCGAGGCCCGGCTGGCCGCCGCCGACGACTCGGCCGAGGCCGAAGCCGCCGCCGACCGGGCTGACCTCCTGGAGGCCAAGGGAGCCGATGCCAACGACTCCGAGGTGGCCGTGGAGCTGATCCGGCGGCGTCTCGACACCACAGACGCCCCGACGGGCTGATCCCGTCCCTCCGGGAGGCGGCCTCCGGACGGGCGTGGGACGGGCGGTAGGATACCCGGCCATGCGCATGTCCGCCTTCCTCGTCCGCACCCTCCGGGAGGCGCCGGCCGACGCCGAGGTGGCCAGCCACCAGCTCCTGGTCCGCGCCGGCTTCATCCGCCGCCTGGCCTCGGGCGTCTACACCTTCCTCCCGCTCGGCCTCCGGGTCCTCCACCGGATCGAGGCGGTCATCCGGGAGGAGCTCGACGCCGTGGGCTGCCAGGAGGTCCTCCTGCCCGCCCTGCACCCCATCGAGCTGTGGGAGCAGAGCGGCCGGGCCGCGCTCTTCGGCTCCGACGCCCTGCCGGCGCTCACCGTGGACGGACGGGGCGGCACCTTCGTCCTGGGCCCGACCCACGAGGAGGTGGTGACGGCCACCGTGGCCGCCGAGGTCGACTCGTACCGCCAGCTGCCCCAGACCGTGTACCAGATCCAGGTCAAGTTCCGCGACGAGGCCCGGCCCCGCTTCGGCCTGCTCCGCACCCGTGAGCTGATCATGTGCGACGGCTACTCCTTCGACGTCGACAAGGAGGCCATGCAGGCCTCGTACCGGACGGTCTACGACGCCTACCTGCGGATCTTCAAGCGGCTCTCTCTCGACGTTGCCCCGGTGGAGGCGCAGTCGGGCGCCATCGGCGGTGACGTGAACCACGAGTTCATGGTCCCCTCGGTGGTGGGGGAGGACTGGTTCGTCCGCTGCGGCGGGTGCGGGTACGCAGCCAACGTCGAGGCGGCCGAGCGCGCCGGCACGTCGCCCGACGCCGGCGGGCCGGCCGCCGAGGGCCCGCCCACCGTGGAGCACCACACCCCGGGCTGTCCGGGCATCGAGGACGTGGTGGCCCACTTCGACGACTCCGTGGTGACCCACGCCAGCCTCCTCAAGAGCCTGGCCGTCATGGACGACGAGGGCCGGGCCACCCTGCTGCTCCTGCCCGGGGACCGAGAGGCCCGCCTCCCCTCGGGCTGGCGGCTGTTCGAGGAGTCCGACTTCGCCGCCCACCCGACCCTGGTCAAGGGCTACATCGGGCCCATGGGGGCCCAGGCCGCCGGCGTGCAGGTGGTGGCCGACCTGGGCGTCGCCCGGCCCGGCCCATGGATCACCGGGGCCAACCGGGCCGATCACCACACCTCGGGCGTCCTGCTCGGCCGGGACTTCACGGTCGACGGATGGGGCTCGTATGCCGTGGTCGTGGACGGCGACCCCTGCGTCCGCTGCGGTCAGCCGGTCGGCCTGGTCCGCTCCGTCGAGGCGGCGCACACGTTCCAGCTGGGAACCAAGTACTCCGACGTGATGCCGGGGGCCTCGTTCGTGGCCGAGGACGGCACCGAAGCGGTGTTCTCGATGGGCTGCTACGGGATGGGGGTCAGCCGCCTGGTCGCCGTGGTGGCCGAGGAGCACCACGACGACAAGGGCCTGGTGTGGCCTGAGGCCCTCGCCCCGTTCCAGGTCCACCTGGTCGCCCTGGGGGCGGGTCGTGCGCCGGAGGTGGCCGAGGCGGCCGACGCCCTCCATGACCGCCTGGTGGCGGCCGGGGTCGAGGTCCTCTACGACGACCGGGACGTCTCGCCGGGGGTGAAGTTCGCCGACGCCGACCTGCTCGGGATCCCGGTGCGCCTCCTGGTGGGTGCCAAGGGCGTGGCCCGGGGGATCGTCGAGGTGCGCCGCCGGAGCACCGACGAGGAGCGGGAGGCGTCTCTGGACGCCCCGGCTGCCGACCTCGTCGCCGGCTGACCAGCATCCGGCCGCCGGGGCCCTCGCCCGGCACCGCCTGCACCCGACGATCGCCGTTCCGGAACCCCTCCTGCTATACTCATGTGTCCGCCGTGAGGTTCGGGGTGGGGTGACGCTGAGTCAAGCGTGGGCGGTTCGCCCACGCTTTTCTGTTGGGCGCACCCCGTCGGGACCACCGGTGGGACAGGCAGTGCAGGACCCCGAGGACGACTGGAGAGGAGGCAGGACAGATGACCCACGATCTCGTCGACGCCCTGGCTCCGGTGGTGTCCGCCGTCGGCCTCGAGCTGGTGGACGTGGAGATGCGCTCCGGCGTGCTCCAGGTCACGGTGGACCGCGAGGGCGGGGTGGACCTCGAGGCGCTGACCGACGCCAACCGGGCCGTCTCCGCCGCCCTGGACGAGCTGGACCCCTTTCCCGGCCGGTACTCCCTGGAGGTGTCGAGCCCCGGGATCGAGCGCCCCCTGCGCACCCCGGCCCACTTCGCCAAGGCCGTCGGCGCCACCGTGACCGTCAAGACCCGACCGCAGGTGGAAGGCGAGCGGCGGCGCCGCGGGGTGCTGGCCGCT
>CAXBRB010000080.1:0-10881 GCA_963977795.1 uncultured Acidimicrobiaceae bacterium | reverse complement strand
AGGGGTCGAGGGGGCGGTCGCCCCCGCACCCGGGCCCGAGCCGTCCGGATCCCCCACCCCCGTCCCGGCCCACCAGGTGGCTTTTGCCACCAGCTCATCGGCGTAGTTCTCGCCCAGGTCGACCAGTCCGGCGGCCGACGCGGCAGCCACCGCCTCCGGGCCGAACCCCTTGGTGACGGCCACCAGGGTCACCGCTCCGGGATCCGGGGCCGCACGGTCGATCCGGGCCCGGATGGCAGCCAGCCGCTCCGCCAGCTCGTCCTGGCCCACCGGGTGCGGCCCGCTCACGACGGCGCCGTCCCGTCCCCGCCCGACCACCACACGACCAGGGCCTGACGTCCGGTGTCGGCCCGGGCCCGGTGCGAGAAGAAGGCGGACGAGGACGCCGTGCACCGGTCGACCCGGCCCACCTCCTCGATCCCGCCGGCCTGGAAGGCCGCCGCCACGGCTGCCGGCAGGTCGAGGGCGGAGGAACCGTCCACCGTCTCGCCCTGGACGGACTCCCCGTAGCGGCGGACCATCCTGACCAGGTCGTCCTCACCGAAGGCGCAGGCCCCGGCATGGATGCAGGGGCCGAGGACCCCCGCCACCCGTGAGGCGCCGAGGGAGCGCAACCGGTCGGCCGCCGCCTCCACCACCCCGGCCAGGACCCCCCGCCAACCGGCGTGCACGGCGGCCACGAGGCCCTCGGGCGATGCCAGGGCCACCGGTCCGCAGTCAGCGGTGAGCACGGCGGCGGCGGCGCTGGCGTCCACCGCCACCACGGCATCGCCCACTCCCAGATGCCGACACGCCCCCGGGCGACCGGCACCCGGCCCGGTGACCACCACCTCGGCACCGTGGACCTGGGAGACCCAGGCCACGGTGGGCACCGGGCCAGCGGCACCCACGGCGGCCACGAGGTCGCCGGCCAACGTGACCAGTCCCGGGCCGTCCCCCGGTCCGTGGCCGGAGGGGCGCAGGTCACCCCGGGACGCATCGCTCCAGGCAGCCCAGGCACCCCAGCCCAGCGGGAGGACGTCGCAGCCGGCCAGCGCCGAGACGGCCCTGGCCCCGGGCGGGGTCACGCCGCCCCGGTGCCTGACGGTGCCGAGCCCGGGGCGGGAGGGGTGGTCAGCGCAGGAAGGACGGGACGTCGAAGTCGTCGTCCCCGACATCGAGGTCGTCGTCGGCCGGCGTGGCGAAGATGTCCCCGGGGGTCGGCTCATCGCCCAGCACCCGGCTGCGGACCTCGTCGCGGGCCGGCGCCTCGGCGCCGCCACGGGACTGGGCCTCCCAGCGCTCGAAGCCGGCGGCGATGACGGTGACGCGCACCTCCTCGCCCATCGCCTCGTCGATCACGCTGCCGAAGATGATGTTGGCGTCCGGGTGGGCCACGCTGTGGATGATCTCGGCGGCCTCGTTCACCTCGAAGAGGCCGAGGTCCGGCCCCCCGGCGATGTTCAGGAGGATGCCTCGGGCGCCCTCGATGGACGCCTCGAGCAGCGGGCTGGTGATGGCGGCCCGGGCGGCGTTGACGGCCCGCCCCTCCCCGGTGGCCGACCCGATGCCCATGATCGCCGTGCCGGCGTTGGACATGATCATCTTCACATCGGCGAAGTCGGTGTTGATGAGGCCGGGGATGGTGATGAGGCTGGTGATCCCGTGCACGCCCTGCAGGAGCACCTCATCGGCCATCTTGAAGGCGTTGACCATCGACGTCTTCTCGTTCGACACGGTGAGGAGCCGGTCGTTCGGGATGATGATGAGGGTGTCGACCTTCTCCTTGAGGTTCTGGATGCCCTGCTCGGCCTGGACCGAGCGCCGGCGGCCCTCGAAAGTGAAGGGGCGGGTGACCACCCCGATGGTGAGGGCACCGAGGCTCTTGGCGATCTCGGCCACCACGGGGGCGGCCCCGGTCCCGGTCCCGCCGCCCTTGCCGGCGGTGATGAAGACCATGTCGGCCCCACGCAGGGCCTCCTCGATCTCGGCCCGGTGCTCCTCGGCCGCCTGGCGGCCCACCTCCGGGTCGCTGCCGGCGCCGAGGCCCCGGGTCAGCTGGCGCCCGATGTCGAGCTTGAGGTCGGCGTCGCTCATGAGCAGCGCCTGGGCGTCGGTGTTGGTGGCGATGAACTCGACGCCCCGCAGGCCGGACTCGATCATCCGGTTGACGGCGTTGACGCCGCCGCCGCCCACACCCACCACCTTGATGACTGCGAAGTAGTTGCTCTGCGCCGGAACGGTCATGAAGTTCCTCACCCTCGACCAAAGGTTGAAACCGTTCCAACCTGCGAGTTCGCGCCAACCCTACGGTTCGCCCCGGTGGTGGTCAAGCATCGCGGGGACGGTCTGGCGGGTTCGCTGCACCCCCTCCCCAGAGGCAGACGAGCCCGGCTCATCCCCCGACGGGGGCCTGGGGGACGGTGACGTCGAGGACCTTGTCACCGCGGAGGTGGCCGCCGGCGATGATGGACGCCACGGCCCCGTACTTGGCCGGGAGCTCGGTGGGCGTGCCCAGGAGCACCTGGAGGCCCACGTGGAGGACCAGGAAGACCGTGCCGTCCTTCACCACATTGATCGAGACCACCTGGCCGGCGAAGGCGGCGGGGAGGGTCCGGGCCACGATCAGGCCGGGATCTGCGGCCGGGGCCACGGTGCGACCCACCGGGGCCGGCGGGACCGGCCGGTCGGCAGCGTCGTGGACGATGAGCTGGGGGAGCACCGGTCGGGCCGGGCCCACGGCGATGGTCCGGCCCCGTCCGTCCAGCGTCGACCATGCCGCCCCGGGGCCGCCCATGGACACCGACGGGACCCGCTCGGCCACCGTGATGGTGATCCCGTCGGGCCAGTGCCGGGAGACCGACGCCGAGGCGACCAGCGGGAGCGCCTCGACCCGTGCCGCCGTCGTCGCCGGGTCGACGTGGATGAGCAGCGGATGCCCGGTGAGCCCCGCCGCGGCCACGATGGTCTTCGTCGGGGTCTGGGGGTGGTCGCCCACCACCCGCACCACCCGGGCCGCGAAGAGCGGCGTGTGGAGGAGGAGTGCCCCCAGGGCCACCACGGCCGCGGCCACGCCGACACCGGCCGCCCACCGCCACCGTCGCCGCGACCGGTCGCGTTCGACCTGGTCGCGCCGGCGGGCGATCCGGGGATCGATGCCGTCCCCTGTGGTTCTCGGCGGGCTCACCGGGCCTCGAATCCGATCAGGCGGACCTCGGTGGACAGCGAGATGCCGGTGTCCGCGGCCACGGCGGCCCGGACCTCGTCCATCAGGCGGCGCACGTCGTCCGCCGATCCGCCACGGTCGGCCTGGATGAAGTTGGCGTGCTTGGGTGACACCTCTGCGGTCCCCAGGCGTCGGCCCTTGAGCCCGCAGGCGTCGATCAGCCGACCGGCCGAGTCACCGGGCGGGTTGGTGAAGACCGAGCCGGCGTTGGCGCCCCCGGGCTGGTGGGCGCGCCGCCAACGCACCACCTCGTCGATGACCGCCCGGGCCTCGGCCGGGTCACCGGGGGCGAGCTCGAACACCGCCTCGGTCACGACATCGGCGGCGGCCACGCTGGTGTGGCGGTACGCCGCCTCGAGGTGGGCGGCCGGGGCCTCGGATGCCCCCGCCGTCGTGAGGTCGACCCACCGGTAGCGCACCAGGGTGGCCACCGTGTCCGAGCCGTGCCCGCCGGCGTTCATCCGCACCGCGCCACCCACCGAGCCCGGGACCCCGACGGCCCACTCCAGGCCCCGCAGCCCCGCAGCGGCGGTGCGTCGGGCCAGGGTGGGGAGGGCCAGGGCGGCACCGGCACGGACCTCGGTCCCGTCGATCTCCAGGCGGCTGAACCGGGCGCCCAGGTGGAGGACGAGGCCGGGGAACCCGGCGTCGGCCACCAGCATGTTCGACCCGTTGCCGAAGACCAGGACGGGGACGTCGAGGCCGACCAGGGCCTGGGCCACCTCGACCAGGCCTGCCTCGTCGTCGGGCTCGGCCCACAGGGCGGCCGCACCGCCCACCCGGTAGGTGGTGCGGGCCCCGAACGGCTCGTCCCGGCGGGCCAGCGGACCGAGGCGGCGGGCCAGCTCGTCCACGTCGGCCGGGCGACCGGTCACCGGACGTCCGGGGCGCGCAGGAGGTCGAGGACCTCATCGGGCAGGGCCGTGAGATCACCGGCCCCGAGGCTGAGGCAGAGGTCGCCGGGGGCCAGGAGGCCGGCCAGCTCGCCGGCCAGCTCGGCCCGGCCCGGGACGTAGCGGACCCGCTCGGGCCCGAGGGACCGGGCCACTGCGTCGGCCACGGTGCGACCGGAGATCCCCGGGATGGGCGCTTCGCCGGCGCCGTAGACGTCGGTGACCACCACCACGCCGGCCTCGCCGAACGCCCCACCGAATTCCTCGCCCACCTCGGCGGTCCGGGAGTAGCGGTGGGGCTGGAAGACGGCGACCACGCGCTCCCAGCCGCCCCCGGCCGCCGCAGCCAGGGTGGCCCGCACCTCGGTGGGCAGGTGGGCGTAGTCGTCGACGAAGGTGATCCCGTTCTCCGCGCCCCGGAACTCGAAGCGCCGGGCCACACCGCCGAAGCGTCCGAGGGCGGCGACCACGGCCGGCGGCGGCGCGCCGGCCGCCAGGGCGGCCACCGCCGCCACCGAGGCGTTGCGGACGTTGTGCAGCCCGGGGACGGCCAGCCGGACGGCCAGACCGTCGGGTGCGCCGGGGCCGGTCAGGGTGAAGCTCGCCGAGCTTCGCCCCAGTTCCACCTCATCGATCCGCCACGCCGCACCGGGGCCGGCGGGTCCTGCGGTCACCCCGGTGCCCACCGGGACGGCTCCGGCGGCCGCTCCCAGCGCAGCGGCCTCGGGGTCGTCTCCGCACACCACCCGGGCGCCGGCCACCCCGTCCAGGAATCGGGCGAAGGCGGCCCGTACGGCGGCGAAGGTGCCGAAGTGGTCGAGATGGTCGGCCTCGATGTTGGTGACCACGGCGATCTCGGGACGGAGGTCGAGGAAGGTCCCGTCGCTCTCGTCGGCCTCCACCACGATCCATGCGCCCTCGTCCCAGACGGCGTTGGTCCCGATCTCGTTGACCTCCCCGCCGATGAGGAACGACGGGTGCAGGCCCGCCTCGACGAGGATCAGCGCCAGCATCGACGAGGTGGTGGTCTTGCCGTGGGTGCCGGCCACGGCGATGGTGCGGCGCAGGCCGGCCACGGCAGCCAGGACGTCGGATCGCGAGGCCACCGGGATGCCCCGGCGCACGGCGTCGGCCCGCTCTGGGTTGGCCTCGGCCACGGCCGTCGAGTACGTGACCAGGTCGGCTCCGGCCACGTGCTCGGCCCGGTGGCCGATGGCCACATCGATCCCGAGATCCCGCAGGCGGCCGGTGACCGCCGACTCCCGCAGGTCGCTTCCGGTCACCCGGTGGCCCATGGCGGCCAGCACGGTGGCGATGGCGCTCATGCCGGCACCCCCGATGCCCACGATGTGGATCCGCTCCAGCTCGGCCGGATGACCGATGCCGGCGGTGGCCCCGGTGGTCACGCCGCCCCCCGGGAGGTCCGTGCCGCGGCCTCGACCACCCGGGCGCCGGCTGCTGCGGCATCGGGTCGGCCCTCGGCCGCCGCCGCCGCACCCATGGCCGCCAGCCGGACGGGGTCGGCCAGCAGACCGTCGACCACCTCGGCCAGCCGCCCGCCGGTGCACTCCGGATCGGGCAGCAGGACCGCGGCACCGGCACGCTCCAGCACACCGGCGTTGGCCGTCTGGTGGTCGCCGGGAGCGCCGGGGAGCGGCACCAGCACGGCCGGCACCCCGGCGGCGGCCAGCTCGGCCACCGTCATGGCTCCGGCCCGGCAGACCACCAGGTCGGCGGCGGCGTACACCAGGTCCATGCGCTCCTCGTAGGGGACCCGGACCACGACCGGGCCGGAACCGGACGGCAGCGCCCCGCCCGCCGGCGAGGCCGAAGAGGCCGGCGAGGCCGGCGAGGCCGCACCGTCGTCGGGGCCATAGGACGGCCAGTCCCGGCGCCCGATGATGTGGTACACAGCGACGTCGTCCCGCCCCGCCCGTGCGGCGGCCAAGCCGTCGACGGCGCCGTTGATGCGCCGAGCACCCAGGGAGCCGCCGAAGGCGGCCACGACGGCGCCGTCGGACGGCAGGCCGAGCGCGGCACGGGCCGCCGTCCGGGCCTCGGGCGTCCGGACCACGGCGGCCACGGCCGGGCGCACCGGGGTGCCGGTCACCGTCGCCCGTGGCAGCGCCGTCCCGGGCCATCCCACGACGCTCGCTGAGGCGAACCGGCCGAAGAGCCGGTTGGCCGCCCCGGGGACGGCGTCGATGTTGACGAGGACCAGGGGGATCCGCTGGAGGACAGCGGCCAGGGCGCCGGCCAGGCTGGCATAGCCCCCCACGGCCACCACCACCTGGGGCCGGTCCCGGCGCACGATGGCCTGGGCCCGCACGGCGGCCACGGCCAGCCCCCACAGGGCCCCGAGGTTCTGGAGCAGGGCACGGGGCGCCATGCTGCGGACGATGCCCCGGCCCGGCAGGAGATCGGCCGGGAACCCCCGGTCGGCCAGGACTGCGGCGTCCTGGCCCCGGGAGGATCCCAGGAACCCGATGGACGTGCGCTCGCGGCCTCCGTCCACCAGAGCCTCGGCGATGGCCAGGGCCGGCTGGAGGTGCCCCGCAGTCCCGCCGCCGGCGATCAGGGCGAAGCGCCGCCCGGTCACGCCCGGGCCAGGCGCCGAGCCGTCGGCCGGCGGCCGGGTGCCCGCTCCTGGGAGGCGATGTTGAGCAGGATGCCCATGGCCGCCATGGTGATCACCAGGGAGGTGCCGCCGTAGGAGACGAACGGGAGGGGGATGCCGGTCACCGGGAGGGCGCCGACCACGGCGCCGATGTTGATGAGCGCCTGGCTGGTCACCCACACCACGATGCCCACGGCGAGCAGGCTGCCGAACCGGTCGGGCGCCCCGATGGCGGCACGGAAGCCGAACCAGGCCAGGGCGAAGAAGAGGGCGAGCACGAAGACGGCCCCCACCAGGCCGAGCTCCTCCCCCACCACTGAGAAGATGAAGTCGGTGTGGGCGTTGGGGAGGGTCCCCCACTTCTCCCGGCCGCCGCCGAGGCCCAGTCCGAACAGGTGGCCCGAGCCCAGGCCGATGAGCGACTGCCACACCTGGTAGCCGGTGCCCGACTGGTGGGCGGTGGGATCGGCGAAGGAGAGGATCCGGTCGCGCCGGTAGGGATCGGCCAGCCCGGCCACGATGGCCAGCCCGGCGAAGACGACCAGGGTCTTGCCGAGCGACCGCACCGGGACGCCGCCCATGAAGAGGATGCCGAAGGCGATGCAGCAGACGACCAGGGCGGTCCCCATGTCGGGCTGCTTGAGGATCAGCAGGCCCGACACCGCCAGCACGGCCAGCACCGGGCCGATGATCTGCTTGGGCTGGTGCATCCGGTCGGCCCGGCGGACCACGAGGTCGGCGGCGAAGACGGCCATCGCCAGCTTCATCAGCTCCGACGGCTGGAAGCGGAACATCCCGAACCCGATCCAACGGGACGAGCCACCGGCGGTGTGGCCCAGCCCAGGCATCACGACCACCACGAGCATGACCAGGCACCCGATGACCAGGGGGGCGCGCCACGCCCGAAGGCGCCGGTAGTCGAAGCGGGCCAGGAGGAGCAGGGCCACCAGCCCCACGCCCATCCACACGGCCTGGCGGGCGAAGATCTGCCACGAGCTCCCCGTCTGGACGAGGGAGATGACCGGGGATGCCGAGCCCACCATGACTAGGCCGACCAGGCAGATCGCCCCGAGCAGGACGGCGATGGCCGTCGCCGTCGGGACCGAGGCCAGCCGACCCGTTGCCGACGGGGCCGCACCGCGGCGCGACGGGGCGCTCATCGTCGGGTTCCGCTCGCCACGTCCCAAGCCTCGCCGATCGGTGCGCCGGAGTGGTGGAACCCGCCGTCCGGACGCAGCCGGCGGGCGGGCAGTGCGTGCCGGGCTCATCCGGCCGCCGCCGACCAGACTGGGGATCCGGGCAGCAAGGGCCCGTCCGGACAGGGGCGGTCGGGACCCATCAGACGGTCCCCACCGAGAGGAAGTCCCCGTAGAAGATGCCCAGGCCGAGGGCGGCGAAGAGGCCGGCCAGGATCCAGAACCGCACGATGACCGTCGTCTCGGGCCAGCCCAGCAGCTCGAAGTGGTGGTGGAGCGGCGCCATGAGGAAGACCCGTCGGTGGAAGACGCGGAAGCTGATGACCTGGATGACCACCGACAACGTGATGATCACGAACAGGCCGCCGATCACCACCAGCAGCAGGTCGAGGTTCATGAGCAGGCACAGGGCGGCCAGGCCCGAGCCGATCGAGAGCGATCCGGTGTCCCCCATGAAGATCTTGGCCGGTGCGGCGTTCCACCAGAGGAAGCCCAGGCAGGCCCCGGCCAGGGCCACCGCAGCCAGGGCCAGGTCCAGGGCGTCGGCCACGTGGTAGATGGCGAAGTGCCGGTACTGCCAGTAGCCGATGATGGCCAGGCAGGCGAAGCAGAAGGTCGACGAGCCGGCCGCCAGGCCGTCGAGCCCGTCGGTCAGGTTCACGGCGTTGGCCGAGGCGGCGATGATCAGGGTGGCCCAGACGACCCACACCGCCGTCCCCAGGTGGAGGCCGATCGAGTCATAGCGGGTGAAGGACACCGAGGTGGAGGTGTGCGCCCAGTACACCGCCAGCAGCGAGAAGGTGACGCCGAGGGCCAGCTGCGCGCCGAACTTCGCCCGCTTGTTGAGGCCCAGGCTGCGGCGGCGGCGGAACTTGATCCAGTCGTCGGCGAAGCCGATGAGCCCGGCGCCGACGATGGCCAGCACGATGAGGGTCCCGGACCGGGAGAAGTGGTCGCCGGGGATCAGGTGGGCGGCCAGGAAGCCGACCACCACGGCGGCGATGATGCAGATGCCCCCCATGGTGGGCGTGCCCGCCTTGGCGATGTGGACCTGGGGCCCGTCCTCACGGATCTGCTGGCCGATCCCGTTGCGGACCAGCCAGCGGATGAGCAGCGGCGTGGTCAGCACCGCCACCCAGAGGGCGAGGCCGCCTGCGGTCATGAGGGAGATCACCGGGCTGCCTCGCCGAAGCGGTCGGCCAGCGCGTCCGTCGCCACCTGGCGGTCGTCGAAGGGGACGGAGCCGGCCCCGGTGGTCTGGGATGTCTCGTGCCCCTTGCCGGCCACCAGGACCAGGTCGCCGGGACGGGCCTGGGCGACCGCCGAGGCGATGGCCTCGGCCCGGTCGAGCACGACCTGGGGGCCGCCGTCCGGCGTGCCGTCGATCCCGGCCACCACGGCGGCAGCGATGGCAGCGGGATCCTCCGAGCGGGGGTTGTCCGACGTGACCACGACCACGTCCGCCAGGCGGGCGGCCACCGCACCCATGAGCGGACGCTTCCCCGGGTCACGGTCACCACCGCAGCCGAAGACGCACAGGACCCGCCCCGGGCCGACCAGCCGACGGCAGGCCTCCAGGGCCACCTCCAGCCCCTCGGGCGTGTGGGCGTAGTCCACGACCACGGAGACCGGGAGGTCGGCGCCCACCACCTCCATCCGGCCCGGAACCGGCGGGGCGCCGGCCAGGCCGGCGACCACGGTGTCGGGATCGATCCCCAGGCAGTCGGCCACCGCCGCCGCCACCAGGGCGTTGTCGACGTTGAAGGCGCCGGCCAGCGGCAGCGCCACCGGGCGCCCCCGCCACCGGAACGACGTCCCTGACACGGTGGGCTGCACCTCGGTGGCGTCCCCCCGGCGGACGGCGACCAGCCGGTCCCCCACCATCCCGGCCAGCCGGTCCCCCCAGGGGGTCCCCACCAGGACCACGGCCCGCCGGGCGCGCTCGGGCTCGAAGAGCCGGCACTTGGCGGCGAAGTACTCCTCCATGGTGCCGTGGTGGTCGAGGTGGTCGCGGCTCAGGTTGGTGAAGGCGGCGACGTCGAAGGTCATCCCCTCCACCCGGTGCTGGGACAGGGCGTGGGAGGACACCTCCAAGGCCACCGCGCTGCGGCCCTCGGCCACCAGCCCGGCCAGCGCCTCCTGCAGGTCAGGGGCCTCGGGGGTGGTCCGCACCCCGCTGAGCGTGCCGATCACCCCGGTCGGCCGGCCCGCCGCCTCGAGGATGGCGCGGACCAGATGGGTGACCGTGGTCTTGCCGTTGGTGCCGGTCACCCCCACGGTGGTCAGCGACCGGTCAGGGTGGCCCCAGAAGGTCGAGGCCACCTCGGCCATGGCCGGCCGGACCGCCCCCGGCGCCACCCGCACCTGAGGCACGGCGAGGTCGAGGAACCGCTCGCAGAGCAGGGAGCCCGCACCCTGGGCCACCGCTGCCGCGGCAAAGGCGTGCCCGTCCGACCGGGCACCGGGGATGCAGCAGAACAGGGCGCCGTGGACGGCCCGGCGGCTGTCGTAGACCACCGCCCCCACCTCGGTGGCCGACGGGTCGCCGCGCGCCTCGGCCACCGTCACGCCCGCCAACCCCGGGAACACACGCCGCCCGACCCGCTCGATTGCCGGCGCCGACCGCAACACCGGCCGCACGCAGCGTATGCACTGCGCCGTCACCGACGGTGTGCGCGGTGAATTGCAGTCCGGACTCGGTCGCGGTGGAAATGCCGAACATGCCGAGTCGCCCGGTGTGGCGCAGGGCGTGCCGACGGGAATCGCGATTGAGTTGCCACCGGGCTACGAGGCGCAGGTGCGGCCGCGCAGCGGCATGGCGCTAAAGCATTCGGTTACGGTGAACTTCGGGACCATCGACCCCGGCTATCGCGGCGAAGTCAAAGTCATCCTCATCAACCTCGGCCGCCAGGCCTACCAGGTCACCAAGGGCGACCGCATCGCCCAAATGGTCATCGCCCGCTACGAAGC
>CAXBRB010000079.1:0-10925 GCA_963977795.1 uncultured Acidimicrobiaceae bacterium | reverse complement strand
CGGCCCGACGGCCCCGCCGCCGCTGGCCCGTGGTGGCCGCCGCCGTGGTGATGGTGGCCGCCCTGGTGGGCGCCGGGGTGTCCTGGGCCGTCCAGGCCAAGCTCTTCACGCCGTCCCGGCCGGTCCCGCCGCTGGTGGGCATGTCGCTGACGGCAGCCACCAAGACCGCTGCAGGCCAGCACCTGACCGTCCGGGTGGCCGCCCACCGCCCGTCCATCACCGTGCCCGCTGGCTCGGTGCTCAGCCAGGACCCGGCGGCCCGGTCCGGCGGCCAGCAGGCCACGGTGAAGGAGGGCTCGGCCATCGCCGTGGTCCTCTCGTCGGGCCCGCCGCCGGTGACCATCCCCAGCCTGGCCTCGGCCACCTCGTGCGCCCAGGCCACGGCCATCCTGGCCGGCGCCCACCTGGTGGGGACGTGCCCTGACTCGGCCGCCCAGTACAGCCCGACGGTGGTGGCCGGCGCCGTCCTCTCCACCTCGCCCACCGGGACCGCCCCGTATGGCTCGACGGTGACCGTCTCGCTCTCCAAGGGCCACGCCCCGGTGGCGGTGCCGGCGGCGGCGGCCACGGCCACCTCGTACGCCGCAGCCGCCTCGGCCCTGACCGCGGCGGGCTTCGTGCCCGTCCAGGTCAACCTCTACTCGTCCTCGGTGCCCACCGGGGCGGTCGTCGCCACCGTCCCGGCGCCGGCGGCCGGCCCGCAGCCCTTCGGGTCCAAGGTCACCGTCCAGATCTCCCTCGGCCCCCAGCCGGTCACCGTCCCCTCCCTGGTGGGCAAGTCGCCCTCGGCCGCCGCCGCCGCCCTGGCCGCGTTGGGCCTCCATGAGGGTGGCCCCTATGGGCCTTCCGGCTCGACCACGGTGATCTCCACGTCGCCGGCGGCCGGCGCCTCGGTCAAGCTGGGCTCCACGGTCAACGTGTACACCCAGTGACCGGACGGGCCTGCGAGCTGTGCGAGGCCGCCCGCATCACCGAGTGGCACCACGAGGACGACATCTGCTGGGTGGCCGACTGCGAGGTCTGTGCGGTGCCCATGGTGGTGTGGAAGCAGCACGGCAACGAGCCGCCGGACCACGAGGTCGAGCACATGCTGTCCCACCTGGGCACGGTGGCCGACCGGGTGCTGGGGGCTGGGGTCTGGAGCTTCGACCGGGTCATGCGCCAGATCCCCGACCACTTCCACGCCCACGCCCGGGACCCGCAGTGGTGGATCCGGCGCTTCGGCCGGTCCTGACGCCGGGACGGCCACGCCGGCGGTGATCAAGTACCTCGGGTCCAAGCGCCGCCTCATCCCCGCCCTCGAGATCCTCCTGGGCGTCTCGGGAGCGGGGACCTTCCTCGACCTCTTCTGCGGCACCACCCGGGTGGCCCAGGCGGCCAAGGCCCAGGGCCTCCGGGTGACGGCGGTGGACGTGACCCGGTGCGCCCACGTGCTGGCCCGCTGCTACGTGGCCACCGACCCCGCCGGCCGACCCGGCTTCGCCGACGAGCTGGCCGCCGCCCTGGCCGTCCTGGACACCCTGCCCGGGGCGCCCGGGTATGTGACCGAGACGTTCTGTGCGCAGTCCCGCTTCTTCCGACCCGAGAACGGAGCGCGCATCGACGCCGTCCGCCAGGCCATCGAGGACCGGTGGGCGGGCACCGACCTGTGGCCCGTCCTGCTGACCAGCCTGCTGGAGGCGGCCGACCGGGTCGACTCCACCACCGGCCTCCAGATGGCCTACCTGAAGGCGTGGGCCCCCCGGGCGTCCCGGCCCCTGGCCCTGCGGGCCCCGGTGCTGCTGCCCGGCCCGGGCACGGCGGTCCAGGGGGACGCCGTCGCCCTGGTGGCCGCCGGGGCCCTGCCCGGTGTCGATGTGGCCTACCTGGACCCGCCCTACAACCAGCACCGCTACGACGCCAACTACCACGTGTGGGAGACCCTGGTGGCCTGGGACGCCCCCGAGCCCTACGGCGTGGCCTGCAAGCGCACCGACCTGCGCGACCCGGCCACCCGCAGCGCCTTCAACGGCCGGCGCACCATGCCCGACGCCCTGGCCGCCGTGGTGGGCGGCGTGGACGCCGAGGTGGTGGTCCTCTCCTACAACAACGAGTCGTGGCTCTCCTTCGAGGAGCTGCGCGCCCTGTGCGCCCCCCGGGGGGCCGTCGAGGTCCTGGCCTTCGACCAGGCCCGCTACGTCGGGGCCCGCATCGGCATCCACGACCCGTCGGGGGCCAAGGTGGGCGCCGTCTCGCACCTCCGCAACACCGAGTACGTGGTGCTGGCCGGCCCGGCCCGCCGCATCGGCCCCATGGCCGCGGCAGTGGCGGCCTCGGGTCTGGGGTCCCGGGTGGATGCCCCGGTTCCGGTCCCCGCCGCCTGAGGTCGCCGAACGTCTGGCCCGCCTCGAGCGGGCCGTCTTCGACCGCCCGACCTGATCGCTCGACCCGATCGCCCCACCGGACTGCCCGCCCGACGTGGCGGACGATCTGGCGGACCGGCCCGGTCGGTTTGACCGGCCCCGGGGGGCGATGGGAACGTGGCGGGGCACGCCCGGCACCCCCGCCGGGCACCCGGACGGCCCGTGTCGGTGCCGAGCGCTGCGCTCGGTGCCGGACCATGAGGGGCCGGGTCGACGACGGCCTGGAGCCGGAGGAACGGAGGAGCCCGCCATGGGAGCACTGGACGGACGGATCGCCATCATCACCGGCGCCGGGCGCGGCATCGGCCGCGAGTACGCCCTGCTGTATGCCGCCGAGGGGGCCAAGGTCGTGGTCAACGACCTCGGGGAGGCGGCCCAGGAGGTCGTCGACGAGATCGTCGCCGCCGGCGGGACGGCCATCGCCAACAACGACGACGTGGCCGACTGGGAGGCCGGCAAGCACCTCATCGACTCGACGGTGGAGGCCTTCGGCGGCCTCGACGTCCTGGTCAACAACGCCGGCATCCTGCGCGACCGGGTGCTGATCAACCTGTCCGAGGACGACTGGGACGCCGTCATCCACGTCCACCTGAAGGGCCACTTCGTCCCCACCCGCCACGCCGCTGCGTGGTGGCGGGAGCAGACCAAGGAGGGCCGCGAGGTCAACGCCGCGGTCATCAACACCTCGTCGACCTCGGGGCTCTTCGGCAACCCCGGGCAGACCAACTACGGGGCGGCCAAGGCCGGCATCGCCGCCTTCACCACCATCGCCGCCACCGAGCTGGCCCGCTACGGGGTCCGGGTCAACGCCCTGACCCCCAACGCCCGGACCCGGATGACGGTGGAGACGCCGGGCCTGTCCGACATCGTGGCCGCCCCCGAGGACCCGTCGGTCTTCGACGCCTGGGATCCGGCCAACATCGCCCCGCTGGTGGCCTACCTGGGCACGGCCGGCTGCACGGCCACCGGCCAGGTGTACTACGCCCTCGGCGGCCAGATCCGCCGGTGGACGCCCTGGGCGCTGGACGGCACCCTGGAGAAGGACGGCCGGTGGACGGTGGCCGAGCTCCAGGCGCAGATGCCCACGCTCGAGGCCTGACCGGTGGACCGGGCCGGAGGGCCCGGGCGCCCCTCGGACGACCAGGCCTTCGACGAAGACGAGCTCCGCCAGGCCGAAGCCCTCCTGAGCGGCACCGGCTCGGGCGGCGACGGCGGCATCGCCGTCAACTGGGCCGTCCTCTTCCGCCGGCGCATGCACCGCAAGGTGGCCGGCTCGGACCGCTACCAGTGGTGGGTCCTCTGGACCGTTCTGGCCGGCCTGCTCAGCGTCAACATCACCTTCACCGTCTTCGTGGTGGCCCTGCCCCAGGTGGCCCACGAGCTCCACACCACCACCACCACCCTGGCCTGGACCTCGACCGGGCCCCTGCTGGCCTTCGGGGTGGCCGCCCCCATCCTGGGCAAGCTGGGCGACCTCCGGGGCTACAAGCGCCTCTACCTGTGGGGCCTGGCCGGCGCAGCGGTCAGCGTGGTGCTCACCGCATCGGCCCCCACGGCGGGGATCCTCATCGCCGCCCGGGTCTTCGACGGGGTCCAGGGGGCGGCCACGGGGGCGGCCTCCATGGCGCTCGTCCTCCAGGAGTTCAGCCACGAGGACCGGGTCAAGGCCATGGGGTGGTGGGCCCTGGTGGGCGCCGGGGGACCGGTGCTCGGGGTGACCATCGGCGCCCCCATCATCCAGTACTGGGGGTGGCGGGCCCTCTTCTGGGGCGAGCTCCCCCTCATGGCGGCCGCCGCCGTCCTGGCCGTCATCGTCCTGCCCGGCAAAGACCGCCAGCTCCAGCCGGCCCCGCCGCCGGGCGCAGCCCCGGGGGAGGGCGCCGAGGCCGTGCCGTCCCGGCCGTGGCGTGACCTCGACTGGATGGGGTCGCTCACCCTCTCGGGCTCGGTGACCGCCGCCCTCTTCGCCCTCAACGAGATCCCCACCTGGGGGATCGCCTCGCCGTGGACGCTGGCCGTCTTCGCCGCCTCGGCGGTGCTGCTGGTCGTCTTCGTGCGCCACGAGCACCGGTTCCCCCGGCCCCTCATCCCGCTCCACTACTTCCGCAAGCCGAACTTCGTCTTCCCCCTCGGCTCGCGGGCCACGGTGAACTTCGCCTACATGGGCGGGTTCTTCCTGTTCCCGATCCTGATGGAGGACGTCTACGGCTACAGCGAGACAGCCGCCGGCCTGCTGTCCACGGCCCGCCCCCTGGTCTTCTCCCTGTCGTCGCCCATCGCCGGGTACGTGGCCGTCAAGGTGGGGGAGCGGTGGTCGGTGGTGGCCGGCGCGGCCGCCCTGTGCGTCTCCATGCTGGTCTTCACCCAGGTCGGACCCCACCCCTCGGTGGCCCTCTTCCTGGTGGCCCTGGCCCTCTCGGGCCTGGGCAACGGGGTCTCGTCCCCCTCCACGGCCGCCTCGGCGGCCAACGAGGTGGCCCTCGACGAGCTGGGCGTGATGAGCGCGGCCCAGCTGCTCATCACCCAGATCGGCATCGTGGCCGGGATCCAGGTGATGGTGACCGTCCAGGCATCGGGCCACGGCGGCGCCGGCTCGCTGGCCTCCTTCCACCGGGCCTATCTGGTGGGGGCCGTGGTGGCCCTGGTGGCCGTGGTGTGCGGCTTCTTCGTGAAGGACACCCCTCGGGGCACCCGGGGCGCCCCGGCCGACGCTGCGCTGCACTGACGGGCCGGGCCGTCGCCGGCCGGCCGCCGGGGTGGTGGGTCAGACGGGGACCACGGTCACCAGGGAGTCGAGCCCGTCCAGGTCCCCGGGGTTGCGGGTGTAGAGGTCGAGGCCGCGACTCATGGCCGTGGCGGCGATGAGGAGGTCGACGACCCGGCGACGGTGGGACCGCCCATCCGCGGCCACCATCCCGACGAGAAGTCCATAGCAACGGGCGGCGGCATCGTCGAAGACGATGGCGTCAAAGGTGGACTCGACCATCTGGAGGCGGAACTGGCGTCGGGCCCGCTCCACAGGATCGGACACCGCCGGTAGCCCGGCGGCCAGCTCAGCCAGGACCAGGGCGCTGACGGCACACTCGCCGGGGAGGGCCTCGACGACCTCGGGCCGGTCGAGGTCGATGACGACCGAGGTGTCGAGAAGGCCCCGCCCGGCGTGCGCGGCGCTCCTCACAGGTAGGGGTCGACGACCTGGTCGAGGTCCGCACGGAATCGGGCGGCGTCGACCGGCGGACCCAGGCCGACCCATGTCTCCAGGACGTGCCGAGGCACGAACGGTGCCGGCTCGACGGTCACCGGTCGCAGTTCGGCGACGGGGACGCCGTTGCGGGTCACGATGAAGCGCTCACCCTGGACCACCCGTTCGATCACCGTGGCGTTGTCGTTGCGCAGCTCGCGCTGGGCGATCACGTTGCTCATGGGGCCATCGTAGCGCATGGTGCTACATGGTGCTACAGCGGGCTACGCAGGGGTCACGACTTCATGTCTGCATCGGAGGTGCCCGTCATGCTCAGGAACGGGCGACGGAGCCGAACTACTCGGTGATGGCCTGGATCCGGGCGGCGATCTCGGAAGCGGTGGGATCGGGCGAGACCCCCTGGAGGGCCATCAGCTTGGCGATGTCGCCCTCGACCTTGATCTTGCCCTGCATGAAGGCCTGGAGGCCGGCCTGGGGGTTCCCCTCGACCAGGATGGCCCGGGCGATCTCGTAGCCGACGGTGACCGTCAGGTCGGGGCCCTCGAGGTGGCCGATGTCGAGGACGAGCTCGCCGGTGGAGGTGTCGGCGTGGGCGTGGACGGCGCCCTCGCCGAAGGGGACCTCGATCACGACGAGGTTCATGCGGATCGACTGGGCGATGCCGCCGCCACCCTCGTACTCGGCCCGGATGGCCCGGGCGGCGTCCAGCCAGTCGTCGCTGAGGAAGAGGTAGGTGGCCATCGCTGGACGCTCCTTGTCATGGTCTCCGTCGCCGTCTCCGGCGCCGATCCCGTCACCATCGGCGGCGCCGTCGGGTGCCGGCGCCTCCGTGCGGTGGGCGGCGGCCCGGTCCGGCGGTCGGCCAACACTAGCCCTGCCTGCACGGGCCCGGGCCGGGTGCCACGCCCGGCGACGGACCCGGAGCCGGCCGGGGGAGGGCCCGGCGTGCGTCCGTTAGCATCAGCCCCATGACCGCACCGATCATGCCCGGGGCCGAGCCCTTCTCCCACGACGGCGGGGCCGACGGCGTCCTCGTCCTCCACGGGTTCACCGGCAACCCCCAGTCCATGCGCCCGCTGGCCGAGGCCATCGCCGCCGACGGGTTCACCGTGGAGCTGCCCCTGCTGCCCGGCCACGGCACCGCCCTCGAGGACATGGTGCCCACCCGCTGGGAGGACTGGTCCGGGGCCGCCGAGGCCCACTTCCAGGCCCTGGCCGCCCGGTGCGACCGCTTGGCCGTGGTCGGTCTGTCCATGGGCGGGGCCCTGGCCTGCTGGCTGGCCGAGCGCCACCAGCACCTGGCCGGCCTGGCCCTGGTCAACCCCCTGGTCAGCCCGCCCGACGAGGAGTTCCGGGCCGGCATCCGGGCCCTCATCGACGCCGGAACCGAGACCATCGACGGCATCGGCTCGGACATCAAGAAGGAGGGCTCTGCGGAGGCCTCCTATCCCGGCACCCCGCTGGCCGCCGTCCTCTCGCTCTTCGAGGGCGTCGACGGCGTCCAGGCCCACCTGGCCGACATCCACTGCCCGACCCTGCTGCTGACCAGCCGGGAGGACCACGTGGTCGACCACTCCTCGGGGGCGGCCCTGGAGGCCGGCGCCTCGGGGCCGGTCGAGCGGGTCTGGCTGGAGGACAGCTACCACGTGGCCACCCTCGACAACGACGCCCCGGTCATCGAGGCCCGGGTCGGCGCCTTCCTGGCCTCTGTGCTCACGTCGGCGGGATGAGCGAGCCGGCCCACCTCACCCGGGAGGACGTGGCCCACGTGGCCGCGCTGGCCCGCCTCGAGCTCAGCGACGAGGAGCTCGACACCTACACCTGGCAGCTGGCCGAGGTGCTCGACCACGCCGCCGACATCGCCTCGCTGGACCTGGCCGGCGTGGCCCCCACGGCCCACGCCATGGCCGTGACCAACGTCCTGCGCCCCGACGAGCCCCACCCGTGCCTGGACCGTGACGAGGTCCTGGCCGCCGCCCCCGACGTCGAGGACCACCGCTTCAAGGTGCCCCGGATCTTGGGGGAGGCGCCGTGAGCGCCGCCGCACCCCGCCCGGCCCTGGAGACTGCCGCCATGGTGCGGGCCGGCGAGCTCAGCGCCGTCGACGTCCTCGAGCACCACCTGGCCGTCATCGAGGCCCACGAGGAGGCGGTCCACGCCTTCACCCTGGTCACCGCCGACGAGGCCCGGGCCCAGGCCCGGGCGGTGGACGCCGCTGTGGCCCGGGGCGAGGACCCCGGCCCCCTGGCCGGGGTCCCGGTGGCCCTGAAGGACAACCTCTGCACCCGGGGCATCCCCACCACCTGCTCGTCCCGCATCCTGGACGGCTGGCGGCCGCCCTATGACGCCACGGTGGTCACCCGGCTGGCCGCCGCCGGGGCGGTGGCCGTGGGCAAGACCAACATGGACGAGTTCGCCATGGGGTCCTCGACCGAGACCTCGGCGGTGGGCCCGACCCGCAACCCCCACGACCTCTCCCGGGTCCCCGGGGGCTCCTCGGGCGGCTCGGCCGCCGCCGTGGCCGCCGGGTTCGCCCCGCTGGCCCTCGGCTCGGACACCGGCGGCTCCATCCGCCAGCCCGCCGCCCTCTGCGGGGTGGTGGGGCTGAAGCCGACCTACGGCACCGTCTCCCGCCACGGCCTGGTGGCCTTCGCCAGCTCGCTGGACCAGATCGGGCCCTTCGCCACCACGGTGGCCGACGCCGCCCTGCTCTTCGACGCCATCGGCGGCCACGACCCCCTGGACTCGACCTCGCTCAACCGGCCCGTCCCCCGGGTGCTCTCCGTCCTCGACGAGGGCGTGGCCGGGATGACGGTCGGCGTCCTGGCCGAGTTCCTCGACGGCGTGGACGCCGACGTGGCCGCCCGGGTCCACCAGGCCGCCGAGGCCCTGGCCGCGGCCGGCGCCCGGGTGGAGGAGGTCTCGGTGCCCGAGGTGGCCCTCGGCCTCTCGGCCTACTACCTGATCGCCCCGGGCGAGGCCTCATCCAACCTGGCCCGCTACGACGGCGTGCGCTACGGGCTCCGGGTGGACGCCGACGACACGGCCGGGATGAACACCGCCACCCGCTCGGCCGGCTTCGGCGCCGAGGTGAAGCGGCGCATCATGCTCGGCACCTACGTGCTCTCGGCCGGCTACATGGACGCCTACTACAACCAGGCTCTCAAGGTCCGCACGCGGATCATCGAGGGCTTCGCCCGGGCCTACGAGCGCTGCGACCTCCTGCTCGGCCCGACCACGCCGACCACGGCCTTCGCCTTCGGGGCCAAGACCGGGGACCCCCTCACCATGTACCTCTCGGACGTGTGCACCATCCCCACCAACCTGGCCGGCCACCCGGCGGTCAGCGTGCCCTTCGGGAGCGGCGACGACGGCCTCCCCGTCGGCGTCCAGCTGCTGGCCCCGGCCCTGGCCGAGGGCGCCCTGCTGCGGGGGGCCGCCGTGCTGGAGGCCGCCGCCCCGGAGCTGGCCGCCCCGGCCCTCGTGGCGGGGGGTGCCTCGTGAACACGGCCTGGGAGATGGTGATCGGCCTCGAGGTCCACTGCGAGCTGAAGACGGCGACCAAGCTCTTCTGCGGCTGCCCCAACGTCTTCGGCGACGACCCCAACACCAACGTCTGCCCGGTCTGCCTCGGCCTGCCCGGCTCGCTGCCCGTGCTCAACCAGCGGGCCGTCGAGCTGGCCATGGCCATCGGCTCGGCCCTGCACTGCGACATCCGGCCCTCGACGTTCCACCGGAAGAACTACTTCTACCCGGACCAGGCCAAGGACTACCAGATCAGCCAGTACGACGAGCCGCTCAACGCCGACGGCCACCTCGACCTGCCCGACGGCTTCCGGGTGGGCATCGAGCGGGCCCACATGGAGGAGGACACCGGCAAGACGTCCCATGCCGGCACCTCGGGCCGCATCCACGGGGCCGACTACTCCCTGGTCGACTACAACCGCTCCGGGGTGCCCCTGGTGGAGATCGTGAGCGCCCCCGACATCCGCACGGTTGACCAGGCCCGGGCCTACGTCACCGAGCTCCGGGCCGTCCTGGTGGCCTCGGGGGCCTCGGACGGCAAGATGGAGGAGGGCTCGATGCGGGTCGACGCCAACGTCTCGGTGCGGCCCGGCCCCGACGCCCCCTTCGGCACCCGGTGCGAGATCAAGAACCTGAACTCGGTGCGCTCCCTGGGCCGGGCCATCGAGTACGAGGCCCAGCGCCAGATCGCCCTGCTGGAGTCGGGCGAGGCGGTCGTCCAGCAGACCCGCCACTGGGACGAGGCGGCCGGGCGCACCAGCGCCCTGCGCTCCAAGGAGGACGCCTACGACTACCGGTACTTCCTGGAGCCCGACCTGGTCCCGCTGGTGCCCGACGCCGAGTGGATCCAGGCCGTGGCCGACACGCTGGGGATGATGCCGGCCGAGCGCAGGGCCCGCCTGGGCGAGCTGCTGGCCGAGGCCGGCGGCCCCACCGAGGCCCAGGCCGACCAGATCACCACCGTGGTCGACCTCGGCCTCGACGACCTGGTGGTGGCCGCCGTGGCGGCCGGGGTGGGCACGCCCCTGGCGCTCGCCCGCACGGCCAACGAGGCGGCCACCGACGCCGAGGCGGCCCGGGCCCTCGATCCCCGGTCGTATGTGGAGCTGCTGACCCTGGAGGCCCAAGGCTCGCTCTCGGCCACCCAGGCCAAGGCCGTCCTGGCCGATCTCTTCGCCGCCGGCGGGGGCGACCCGGCGGCCATCGCCCGGGACAAGGGCTTCGAGGCCATGTCCGAGGACTCGCTGGCTGCCACGGTGGCCGAGGCGGTGGCCGACCACCCCGACGAGTGGGCCCGCTTCTGCGAGGGCGACGACAAGCTGGCCGGGTTCTTCACCGGCCTGGTCATGAAGGCCACCCGGGGCCAGGCCAACGGCAAGGCCGTGGCCGCCGAGCTGCGGCGCCTGCGCGGCTGAGCCGACCGGCGGTCACGCCCGGACCAGGGCCGGCCTAGAGGACGCTCGGCCCTGGGCCGGCTCAGGGGACAGTCGGCCCGAGGGCCGGCTCAAGGCGCGCTCGGCCTTGGGGCCGGCCGCTTCAAACACGCTGTGCAATTGCTCCATCTGCGCGCCCGTCTCCGTCACCTGTCATAGCGACAATTTCATTTTGCGACTGAAATTTTTTCACTAGAGAAAGTTTTTCAGAGTGGGACATTCGGGCAAAAATGGCCTGAGAAGTTAAAAGTTCTTTAAGCTGCTGTTCTGATAAACTATCGATCTCTTTTCCAACCAAGGTGGGAGTTTCAGCAGGGAAGCCCGCTTGAAGTGCAATTTTTTTTGCGGTGTTGGGGAGATCTC
>CAXBRB010000078.1:0-10958 GCA_963977795.1 uncultured Acidimicrobiaceae bacterium | reverse complement strand
GGGCACCGTCCACGTCATCGGCGGCGCCAGAGGCACCGTCTGCGTCTTCAGCGGCGCCGGGGGCGTCCCACTGCATGAGCAGCGAGGTGGTGCCGGCGTGGAGCTCGACCCGGCCGGCCTCGACGACCCCGGCCCGCCGGTAGAGGGCGACCGCCCGGTCGTTGTCCGCCCCCACCACCACGTGGGCCGCCGAGTGCCCGCCGACAGCCGCCTCGGCCAGGAACGCCTCGACCAGTCGGCCGCCCAGGCCTCGGCCGGTGGCCGCAGGGTCGACGGCCACGGCGAGCAGCTCGGGCCCCCGGCCGACCCCGGCGCCGTCCTCCCCGGCGTGGCCCAGGGTCTCGACCACCCGTCGCCAGCTGCGCAGCAGCCGAGGGGCCGCCGGGAGGGCGGCGGCCAGTCCGTCGCGCACCAGGAACGTCCGGTACAGGCGGCCGACGGCGGCCGACCCTGCGATGAAGCCGACCACTGGGTCGTCGGCCGCCCGGGCGGGATCGTCGACGACCAGCAGGAAGGACTCCGGGGTGGTGGCGATGCGCCGGTAGAGCCGGGTGAGGAAGGCGGGCCCGAGCGACGAGAGGAACCCCTGGTCGATCTGGGAGGCGTGCAGGCGGGCGGCGGCCGGGGCGTCGGCGGGCACGCCGCGGCGCACGGGCGGGACCGGACCGGAGGGCCCTCCTGCGTCGTGGCCCTGAGGGCCCGTGGGCCCCATGGGGCGCCTCCCGTGCTCACCGGTTGCTGCGCTGTGCAGACCGGGTGCAAGTGTACAAATCCCCTGGCCGGAGCCCGGGGAGGCCCTTCCGCAACGCATGTTGGGTCAAGTAGGTTGGACCCTCATGGAGCAGGCACCGGGAGCCGTGGCCGTCGGTCAGTACCAGCAGAGCCAGCTGGAGGCCATCGAGGCACAGTCGATCCACATCATCCGGGAGGTGGCGGCCGAGTTCGAGCGGCCGGTCCTGCTCTTCTCGGGCGGCAAGGACTCGATCATCATGCTCCGCCTGGCCCAGAAGGCCTTCTTCCCGGCCAAGATCCCCTTCCCGGTCATGCACGTGGACACCGGGCACAACTTTCCCGAGGTCATCGAGTTCCGCGACCGCATGGTGGCCGAGCTGGACGCCACCCTCGTGGTGGCCTCGGTGCAGGCGTCCATCGATGCCGGCCGCTCGGTGGAGGAGCCCGGCCCCGACCCCTCCCGGAACCGGCTCCAGACCCGGACCCTGCTCGACGCCCTGCTCGAGGGCAAGTACGACGCCGTCTTCGGCGGAGCCCGCCGGGACGAGGAGAAGGCCCGGGCCAAGGAGCGCGTGTACTCGTTCCGGGACGAGTTCGGCCAGTGGGATCCCAAGAACCAGCGGCCTGAGCTCTGGTCCCTCTACAACGGCCGCCACCACCCCGGCGAGCACATCCGGGTCTTCCCGATCTCGGACTGGACCGAACTCGACGTGTGGCAGTACATCGGCAACGAGGGCCTCACCCTCCCCTCGATCTACTTCTCCCACACCCGGGAGGTCTTCCGCCGGGACGGCATGCTGCTGGCCACCGGCCCCTTCGTCACCCCCCGGGGCGATGAGGAGGTCTTCGAGGCCGTCGTGCGCTACCGCACGGTCGGCGACATGACCTGCACCGGCGCCGTCGAGTCGTCGGCCGCCACCGTCGAGGACATCATCGTCGAGGTGGCCGCCTCCCGGCTGACCGAGCGGGGGGCCACCCGGGCCGACGACAAGGTGTCGGAGGCGGCCATGGAAGACCGCAAGAAGGAGGGCTACTTCTGATGGAGCTGCTCCGCTTCGCCACCGCCGGCTCGGTCGACGACGGCAAGAGCACCCTGATCGGCCGCCTGCTGTACGACTCCAAGGCCATCTTCGAGGACCAGCTGGAGGCCGTCGAGCGGGTCTCGACCCAGCGCGGCGACGAGTACACCGACCTCGCCCTGCTCACCGACGGGCTCCGGGCCGAGCGGGAGCAGGGGATCACCATCGACGTGGCCTACCGCTACTTCGCCACCCCGGCCCGCAAGTTCATCATCGCCGACACCCCCGGACATGTGCAGTACACCCGCAACATGGTCACCGGGAACTCCACGGCCGACCTGACCATGGTCCTGGTCGATGCCCGCAAGGGGGTGGTCGAGCAGACCCGCCGGCACGCCTTCCTGGCCAGCCTGCTGCGGGTGCCCCACCTGGTGATCTGCGTGAACAAGATGGACCTGGTCGACTTCGACCAGTCCGTCTTCGAGGCCATCCGGGCCGAGTTCACCGCCTTCGCCAGCCGGCTGGACATCTCGGACATGACCTTCATCCCCATCTCGGCCCTCCAGGGCGACAACGTGGTCTCCCGGTCGGCCAACATGCCGTGGTACGAGGGAGCTTCGCTCCTGCACCACCTCGAGACGGTCTTCATCGCCTCGGACCGCAACCTGATCGACCCCCGCTTCCCCGTGCAGTACGTCATCCGGCCCAAGGCGGCCGAGTACCACGACTACCGCGGCTACGCCGGACGGATCGACGGCGGGGTCTTCCGGCCGGGCGACGAGGTAGTGGTCCTTCCCTCGGGCCTCACCACCACGGTCGCCTCCATCGACACCTTCGAGGGGCAGATCGACGAGGCGTTCGCCCCGATGTCGGTCACCCTCCGCCTGACCGACGACATCGACGTCTCCCGGGGTGACCTGATCTGCCGGCCCAACAACCAGCCGACGGTCGGCCAGGACCTGGACGCCATGGTCTGCTGGATGACCGAGAAGCCGCTGCGGGTGGGGGACTTCTGCCACCTCAAGCACACCACCCGGTGGGTGCGGGCCGTGGTCCGCGACATCAACTACCGCCTCGACGTCAACACCCTCCACCGGGACGAGGCCGCCGCCGAGCTGGGCCTCAACGACGTCGGGCGGGTGTCCCTGCGGGTCACCCAGCCCCTCTTCTACGACTCCTACCGGCGCAACCGCCAGACCGGCTCGTTCATCCTGGCCGACGAGGGGTCCAACGTGACCGCCGGGGCCGGCATGCTGCTCGGCCCCGACTGAGCCCGGTGCCCGCCTCCGACATCACCTGGCACGAGGGGGCCGTCAGCCGGGCCGGGCGGGCGGCCGTGACCGGCGGCCCCGGGGCCACCCTGTGGCTCACCGGCCTCTCAGGCTCGGGCAAGTCGACGGTGGCCACCGCCGTGGAGGAGCGCCTGGTGGCCGGCGGCCGGGCTGCCTACCGGCTCGACGGGGACAACCTCCGCACGGGCATCAACGCCGACCTGGGCTTCAGCCGCGACGAGCGCCTGGAGAACTGCCGCCGGGTGGCCGAGGTGGCCCGGCTCTTCGCCGACGCCGGCCTGGTGGCGGTGGTGGCCATCATCAGCCCCTATGCCGAGTCCCGGGACCTGGCCCGGCGCATCCATGCGGAAGCCGGCCTGCCCTTCGTGGAGGTCTTCATGGCCACCCCGGCGGCCGAGTGCGCCGTGCGCGACCCCAAGGGCCTCTACGCCAAGTCGGCGGCCGGCTCGCTCACCGGCTTCACCGGGATCGACGACCCCTATGAGGTGCCCGAGGCACCGGACCTGGCCATCGAGCCGACGACCCCGGTGGGTGACGCTGTCGACCTCGTCCTGGCCGCCCTGGCCCGGGCCACCGACTGAGGGCCGGTACGGGCCACGAACTGAGGACCGCCCCGGGTCAGTACCGGTTCGGCGTGGCCTCGACGATGGTCTGGTAGCCGAAGAGGGTCGGCCACAGGTTCACCAGGAACTGGTCGAGGAGCCGGACGGCCTTGGCCTTGCCTCCCTCCATGCCCAGGGCATCGAGGGGAAGGCCCACCGGCTCGGTCCGGCGGACCGTGTAGCCGCTGCGCTCGACCAGCTTGCGGATCGACTTGCGGGTGAAGAAGCGCAGGTGGGTGGCGTCCAGGATGCCCCGCTGGTCGTAGTCGAACATCCCCAGGGCGGCCCGGGTGCGCGGGTACCAGTGGCCGATGTTGGGCACGCAGAGGACGATCGAGCCCTCGTCGGCCAGGAGGCCCCGACACTGCTCGAGGAGGCGTTCGGGCTTCCCGAGGTGCTCGAGCACGTCGGCCATGAGGATCAGGTCGTACCCGGAGCCCACCTCGGCCGGGATGCCCTGGGAGAGGTCGGCCCGGAAGAAGGCGCTCATGCGCTCGGCCTGCTCGGGGAACTCGAAGAGGTCGACGCCGGTGACGTGGTGGCCCATCGCCTCCAGGCGCTCGGCCAGGAGGCCGCTGGAGCACCCGAGGTCGAGGATCTTGAGCGGCGGCCGCGCCCCCAGCATGGTGGAGATGCGGCCGTGGGAGGAGTCCTCGGACGGCTTGAGCTCGTACTCCTCGGTCAGCGAGATGCGGCTGCCGTCGCCGAAGCCGGCCTTCTGGAGCCGGTAGGCGACGACGTCCTTGGTCACGTCGGCGGCATACCCCAGGCCGTCGACGTAGCAGATTTCGTCGCCGTAGTAGGTGGGGATCGGCACCTCGGCGATGCGCATCCCGGCGTCGTGGAGCTGGATGATGATCTGGGTGTCGAAGTTGAACCCGTCGGAGTTGCGCTCGAAGGGGATGCGCTTGAGGGCCTCGACGGAGTAGGCCCGGTAGCCCGAGTGGAACTCGGTCAGGTCGGTGCCCAGGGCGGCGTTCTCGAAGGTGGTGAGGATGCGGTTGCCGACGTACTTGTAGAGCGGCATGCCGCCCTTGCGGGCCGCTCCCTTGATCATGATGCGCGAGCCGAAGACGGCGTCGGCGTCGCCGTCGAGCAGCGGACCGAGGACCTCGGGCATCGACTCGGGCGCGTACTGGCCGTCCCCGTGGAGGAGGACCACGATGTCCAGCCCGTGCTCGATGGCCAGGTTGTACCCGGCCTTCTGGTTTCCGCCGTAGCCGAGGTTGCGGGGCTGGCGGACCAGGGTGATGGGCAGGTCCGAGGTCTGCTGGTAGCCGAGGCCGACCAGGTAGGTGGAGTCCTGGCTGTGGTCGTCGCTGACGATCACCTCTTCGATGTCGCCGCGCAGGCCGTCCGGGATGCGGTCCAGCGTCTTGGCCAGGGTGGTGGCGGCGTTGTAGGCGACCACCAGGATGCCGATGCGCTTCTTGGTCTTGGCCATCGGTTCCGGCACTCCCTCCGGGCCGGTCGGCGCTCGCTGCGCGGGCCGGCTGCTACTGCGATCCTAGGGCGCCCCGTGCACCCACGGAAGGGCATCGGCACGGTGAGCGGCGGAGTTGAGGACGGGACGGCGCCGGGTTGCCCCCGGGGTGCAGCCCGGCGCCAGGACCTCGCCACCGGCGTTGCGCGGGGCTATCGTCGCGTCCATGAACAAGTGGATCTGGGTCATCGTCCTCGTCGTGGTGGGCATCGTCCTCGGCGTCGTCTCGATCGAGTACCTGACGACGTCGATCGGCCATCTGCCCTCGTGGGTGCCCGGGTCCAACCCCGGCCACCACGGCCACGCCTACAAGCGGGGCTACTTCGTGGGCTTCCTGGCCCTCCTCTCCCTCGGCGGGGCCGGCTACCTGGCCTTCAAGATCCGCCAGGAGGGCTCGGCCGACGGGGGCGACACCCCGGCTGCCTGAGGCACCCCTGCGGGCGCTGACCGGCCCCCGGGGAGGTCCGGCGCCCTAGCGGCCCGACCTTCGCTGGGACGCCGCCCGCAACGGGGCGGTGACCCGCCACGAGGTGGAGCGGGTGATGCGGTCGAGCTCGGCCTGGGCCGCCGCGGCGCGTCGGTTGGTGTCGCCCAGCTCGCCGACGAGCCGCTCGACCTCGACCTCGTAGCCCGCCCGGATCTGGCGGGCCGCCTCCTCGGCGCCCTCGAGCTCCGCCGTGAGCCGGCGCACCTCGGCGACGGCGTCCGCGGCCCGGCGCCGGGTGCCCAGCTCCTCGCGCACGGCGGCCACCATGGCCTCGGGCCACGAGGTGGGCGCCGGGGGAGGGCTGGCCGAGAACGGTGCATGCGGCCCCGCCAGGCCCTGCAGCCACTCGACCAGGACGGCGGTGTCGGCGGGCAGGGCCTCGGGATCCCCTGCCTGGTGGCGCAGGCCGCCGTCGATGCTGGCGGCGGCGGCGGCCAGGTCCCAGGAAGGAGCCCACGGGGCGAAGCGGTCCAGCCCGGTCAGCCACCCGACCAGCGGGGCCAGGGCCGCCTCCGGATCGGCCACCACCGCGGCGTACTCGAGCACGTAGGTGTCCACGCCGGCCAGGCCGGCGGCAGCACTGCGGATGTACCACTCCCACAGGGCCAGCCCGTAGCCGACGGGCATGCCGTCTCGGGCGTGGAGGGAGCGGGCCACGGCCAGCGGGTCCCGCCAGACGAACACCGCAGTCAGCGGGCCCGGGAGGACCTCCCGCCAGAAGGGCAGCAGCAGGCAGGCGCGCGGGTCCTTCCACACGGGGGGAGCGGACCCGGGGTAGGCCGCCGCCATGAGCTCGGCCGCCCGGGCCCGGTCGGGCTCGGCGGGAAAGGTGGCGGCCGGGTCGGGCGGGGCGTTCCAGGCGCCACCGAGGTCGGCCAGGAGGTCTTCGTCGAAGAGTGCGGCGGCCAGGCTCTCCCAGTGCTCGGGGTTGGACTCGGCCCACTCCATGCGGTCGGCGTCGTCCACCCCCTGGAGGCCCAGGGCGGCCAGAGCCCCGGTGACCGCCGAGGTGCCGCTGCGGTGGGCGCCGATGACGGCCACCCACGGCCCGGGGTGCACCGACGCCACGGACGGCCTCAGCGGACCTTGTAGTAGATCTTGGCGAAGAGCCGCCCGATCTTCGGGTTGGCGTAGAGGCGCTGGACGGTGCGGGCCTTCAGGTGGTCGAGCCGGCTCTCCCCGGCCAGGCGCACCACGCCCCGGTGCCCGTAGGTCTGGGCCACGGCCCGTCGGCCGGCCTCGCTGGCCAGGATGCCCACCGAGGCCAGGTAGTCGGCCACGGCGCGCATGTCGCTGTGGGCCCCCCGGCTCCACTCCTCCTCGGTGAGCCCCACGGCGTCCAGGTAGGTGGCCGGCGGGTCGGACACCGGCACCGGCCGGAGGGCCACCACGAACTGCTGGACGGCGGCGTTGGGGTTCTCGGCCTGGGAGAGGGTGCGCAGGGCGCCCACCATCTCGGCGGGCAGGGCGTCGGTCAGGGCCGGGTCGTACTGGTCGCCGTGGATGACCGAGAAGTCGTTGCGGGCCACGATCTCCCAGCCGCTCCGCCGCAGCAGGTGGGTGAGCGTCTCCTCGGTGAAGAACCGGATGTGGGTGGAGTCGAGGAGGCCCGTCGCCGTGGGGATCCAGCGGCCGCAGAGGAGGCGGAGCGCCACGTCGAAGTGGGAGACGTTGGGCACCGACAGGACCAGCGGGGGCGACCCGTGGGCCAGGGACCACGCCGACAGCGTGCTCAGCAGCTCCTGGGGCTGGAGGAGGTGCTCGATGACGTCGAGGAGGAGGAGGCCGCCCACGTCGTCGATGCTGTCGAGGGCGGCCTGCACAGCGGCCATGTCGGACAGGTCGCACTGCGTGGCGGTGATGCCCTGGGTGCGCATGTGCTCGACGGCCACCGGGTGGATCTCCAGGCCGTGGTAGCGCACGCCCAGGTCGCGCAGGGCCCGGCTGACGATGCCCGAGCCGGCTCCGAGGTCCACCACCGTCGCCGTCCGGTCGGCCACCTGGTCGCGGACCAGCTCGGCGGCGTTGGCCACCGCGCTCTCGTACTGGTAGTCGTAGATGTAGTCGTAGGCCTTGTGCTCGGGGCCGGTGAGGACCTCGTGCTCGGCCTCCCCGGTGTAGGCACCGCCCCCGGGCGGACCGTCCACGATGACGTCCCGGGTGGCCTCCAGCCACGCCCGGCCGTAGCGCTGGTCGGGCTCGAGGTGGTTGCCCTCTGCCCACTCGTTCCAGGCCAGCACGAAGACGTAGTTCTCGTCCTCGGGCACCTCGGCCACCGTCTGGACGGTCCAGTCCAGCCACTGGCGGTAGTCCTCGGGGGTGGCGCCGGAGAAGATGGTCGCCCCACGTGGCCGCCGTGCCGTGTTGTCCCACGAGACCATCACCGAGGGGAAGCGCTTGTAGGACTGCGGCGTCGGGCGCTGCATCTGGGCTTCGAACGAGGAGCGGTAGTCGATCATGCGCTGGCCCCGGGTGCCGTCGACCGGGGTGAAGACCTGGTCCCCGGTGACGGGCATGAAGCCGACGCTGGCGTCCATGCCGAACGCCTTCGGGCCGCCGGGGGGCGGTCCCCAGGACTCCACGTAGCAGAGGTAGATCCCCGGGAGGCCCGCAGCGGCCACCTCCTCGCGCCAGATGGCGAAGGTGCGCTGGGGGTCGGGGAGCTTCTGGGGCCGGTAGACGAGCATCATCGGCTTCCCGTCGATGCGGATGTACCGGTCGTCCTTGAACGCCTCGATCAGGTACCGGATGTGGGCCCGGTCGTCCTCCTCGCTGAACTCCTGGGGCATGAGGACGGTGCCCGTCTGGGCGTCCCAGTTCCGGGTCCACTCCTCGTTGGCCCAGCAGAGGGCGAAGGGGAAGTCGGGCGACCCCGAGGCCAGGACCTCCTCGAAGGGGCGCTCGAGGAGGCGGCGGCCGTTGAACCAGTAGTGGTAGTAGATGAAGCCCGAGATGCCGTGCTCACGGGCCAGCTGGGCCTGGGCCTCGCGCACCTCGGGCAGCCGGAGGTCGTAGTAGCCGAGCTCGGTGGGGACGTGGGGCTGGTAGTGGCCCGGGAAGAGGGGCTGGGCCCGGGTGACGTTGGTCCACTCGGTGAACCCCTTGCCCCACCACTCGTCGTTCTCGGGGATGGGGTGGAACTGGGGGAGGTAGAAGGCCAGCGCCTTGGCCGTGTTCCGAGCCCGCCCGGCGGCAGGCTGTCCCCCGTTGTCGGCCACGCTCCGAGTGTAGGGCAGGTGCCGCGCGCCGACGCAACGATGGGCGGCTGCCGGTCGGGAGCAGGACGGTCGCAGCGTCCCGTCGTCGGGCCGCCGTGCCGATAGGGTCGGTCGGGACGGGCGGGTCCCCGGGTCGCACCGCCGGTGCGGAGGAGCTCGGGGCCCGACGAAGCCGAGGACGGGGGTGGCGCAGGGTGGAGGGCACGCTCGAGCCCGGGTCCGTGGCTGACCCGCCGGCCACGGCACACGCTGAGCCGACGGCAACGGCGCAGGACGAGTCGACGGCGCCGGAGGGCGCGACGCCCCCGGCCGGCAGCGGGCGCGGCCGGTTCGTCGTCTGCGCTGCAGCGGGCCAGGCCCTGGTGACGCTCCCGTTCCTGTGGGTCCTGTGGGACCTGTGGACGGGGAAGGTCGATCCGCTCCGTGCCGTCTCGCCGAGCAACTTCTACGACCTCCAGGGGCGGGCCATGCTGGGCGGCCACTTCGACCTCCCCCCGGGATCGATCGGCATCGAGGCCTTCCTCCACGCCGGGCGCACCTACACGTACTTCGGGCTCTTCCCCTCCCTCCTGCGCCTGCCGGTGCTGGCCGTCACCCATGCCTACGACGGCCGGCTCACCGCACCGTCGATCCTGGCGGCGTGGCTGGTGGCCTGCGTGTCCGCCTGCCTCCTCTACTGGCGGGTCCGGGTGGTGGTTCGGGGTGCTGCCCCGATGGGCTGGGCCGAGGCGGTGGCCGCCGGGGCGTCACTGGCCGCCCTCACCGGCGGCTCGGTCCTGGTGTACCTGGCCGCCACCCCCAAGGTCTCCCACGAGGACCTGGCATGGAGCGTGGCGCTCACCATCGCCTGTCTCTTCGCCCTCCTGGGCGTGCTCGAGCGCCCCTCCTGGGGACGCCTGGCTGCGGCGGCGGTCCTGATGGTGGCGGCCGTGCTGGACCGGGGGCCCACGGGCTATGCCTGCGCCCTCGGGGCCCTCCTGGCCGGGGGGCGCCTCTTCCTCCGTCCGGCCTCACCCGAGCAGCGCCGCTGGGCGCTGCCCACCGCCTGCATCGGGATCGGGGCCCTGGTGGTGAGCGGCGTGGTGGGATGGCTCAAGCTCGGCCAGCCGTTCGGCCTGTCCGAGGCCGACCAGGTGTGGACCCACCTCAACGCCCACCGCCGGGCCTACCTCGCCGCCAACGGGGGCAACGCCTTCGGGCTCCGGTTCCTCCCGTCCACCCTCCGGGCCTACCTCGACCCGCTCGGGATCCACCTCCAGGGCGCCTTCCCGTACGTGACCCTGCCCACGGCGCCGCCGGTGGCCGTGGGGTCGGTGATCCTGGACAACACCTATCCCACCTTCGGCATCCCGGCCTCGATGCCCCTGTGGACGGCGGGCGCCGTGTGGGGTGTGATCACCGCCTTCCGTCCTCGGCCGGTCGGCTCGGTGGCGCTGGTGCGGGTGCTGCTGGTGGCGGCGGCGTCGGCCATGGCGGGGATCCTCCTGTTCGGCTACATCGCCGACCGCTACCTCGGTGACGCCGTGCCCTTCCTGGCGCTGGCCGGCGCGCTTCTGGCGTTGCGGGCGGCCGGCCAGGCCATCGGCTGGGGCTTCCAGTTGCAGTCGCCGGGTGTGGTGGCGGCGCTGGCCCTGGTCATGTTGCTGGTCGGACTGAACCTGTCGGGCGTCTTCCATATCGGGGCGGGGTTGCAGAGCGCTGGTTCCGGGCCTCTGTCGCGCCTGCCCGGCGCGGCCGGCGCCTTTTTCACCGGCGTTTTGGCCGTGGTGGTGGCGGCGCCCTGCACCGCCCCCTTCATGGCGGCGGCCCTGGGCGCGGCCCTGGTGCTGGCCTGGCCCCTGGCGCTGGCGGTGTTCCTGATGCTGGGGCTGGGCCTTGCCCTGCCCTATCTGGCGATCAGCCTGTCGCCCGGGCTTTTGTCGCGCCTGCCCCGGCCCGGCGCCTGGATGGAGCGACTGAAGGGCGTGCTGGCCTTTCCCATGTATGGCGCGGCCCTATGGCTGGTCTGGGTGTTCACGAAGCAGGGCGGCGTAAACGCCCTGGGCCTGTTGCTGACGGCCGCGCTGCTGCTGGCCTTCGCCGCCTGGCTGGCGGGTATAGCGCAGGACGCGCGTCAGAGCGGCCG
>CAXBRB010000077.1:0-11195 GCA_963977795.1 uncultured Acidimicrobiaceae bacterium | reverse complement strand
CGGACACCTGCGGGACGGGCGTGCTGGGGGCGTCGGGCTGAGCCGGGAGGCTCCGGAGGCGCCGCACGCCGGGGTCAGACGCCGGGACAGGACGTCGGGATCAGGCGCCGGGGCCTGACGTCGGGGGTCAGGCGCCGAGGGGGTCAGACGTCGAGGAAGCGGCGCACGGCGAAGGCCGAGCCCACCACGCCGACGCCCACACCGACCACCGAGACCAGCAGGCACGTCCCGAACACCTCCCAGCCCGAGAGGGCCATCTGGGAGATGATGCTGTTGGTGCTGGCTGCGGTGGCCCCGCGGTTGAGCCCGACGCCCCAGTAGAGGGCCAGCACCACCAGGACGGCGACGCCGGCGCCGAGGAAGCCCTGGACCATCCCCTCGGCCATGAAGGGGAGGCGGATGAACCAGTTGGTCGCCCCGACCAGCTTCATGACCGACACCTCCCGGCGGCGAGCGAAGATGGCCATGCGGATGGTGTTGAGGATGAGCACCGAGGCCGAAAGCAGCAGGACCACGGCCACCGAGAGGAAGACCCACTGGAGCACCCGGATCACGCTCTGCATGGTCTTGATGGCCTGCCCGGGGTACTTCACGTCGAAGACGCCCGGCTTGCCGTGGAAGGCCTGGTAGACGGCGGGGGCCTGGGACGGGTCGTTCAGCACGCACCGGAACGACGCCGGGTACTGCTCCTGGGCCGTGGCCGCCAGCTCGTCGGGCGGGAGGACGATCTTGGCCTCGTTGTAGTCGTAGGCCTGGCTCCGGTAGACGCACGACTTCACATAGGGCGACTGGTCCAGCTGGGCCTTGATGGCGTCGGTGCGGCCCTGGCCGGCATCGGGCTGGACCCACACGATGGTCTGCACGCCGTTCTGCCACAGGTGGGTGGCCTTCGAGGCCCCCTGCTTGAGCAGGAGGGCCGATCCCACCAGGGCCAGGGAGACGGCCACGGTCAGGATGGCGGCGGCCGTCATCAGGCGGTTGCGCCACAGGTTGGTGGCGGCCTCCCGGGAGACGTAGGCGACAGAGAGGGCCATCAGGGGCGCGCCACGGCGGGATCAGTCCCCTGGGTGGGGGCGGCCGTCGGGAACTGGTCGGCCAGGGCCCCGGTCGGCGAGCCCGCCCCGCCGGCCAGGGTCTCGCTGTCGAGGTCGTAGACGCCGTGAGCCTGGTCGCGCACGACCTCGCCCCGGTCGAGCTCGATGACCCGGCGGCGCATCTGGTTGACCATGCCGGCATCGTGGGTGGCGATGATGACCGTGGTGCCCGTGCGGTTGATCCGGTCGAGGATCCGCATGATGCCCAGGCTGGTGGAGGGATCCAGGTTCCCGGTCGGCTCGTCGGCCAGCAGGATGAGGGGCCGGTTGACGAAGGCCCGGGCCACGGCCACCCGCTGCTGCTCACCGCCGGAGAGCTCGCCGGGGAGGTTGTCCCGCTTCTTGGTCAGGCCGACCAGGTCCAGGGCCTGGGGAACCTGCGAGGCGATCACGTGCTTGGGGCGGCCGATGACCTCGAGGGCGTAGGCCACGTTCTCGAAGACGGTCTTGGAGGGCAGGAGCCGGAAGTCCTGGAAGACGCAGCCGATGTTCCGGCGCAGGTAGGGGATCCGCCACTTGGGCAGGTTCCCGATCTCCTTGCCGGCCTCCCAGATGCGGCCCGAGTCGGGCGTCTCCTCGCGCAGCAGCAGCCGGATGAAGGTCGTCTTGCCCGAGCCCGAGGGGCCGACCAAGAAGACGAACTCGCCCTTGTCGATCTCGACCGAGCAGTCCTTGAGGGCCACGGTCGAGCCCTTGTACGTCTTGGTGACGTTCTGGAAGGTGATCATGGTGAGAGGGGCGCGCCCGCCGGCCAGGGGTGCTCGGGCGGGGGATGCGCCCTTCCATGGTACCCGGGGGCCCGGTCGGATCGGTGTAGCCCTGCTGACCTGGGGCGATGTCCGGCGGCCCCGTCCCCTCCCCCGGGTCGTGGCGGGCTCAGGCGCCCCGGCGCAGCTCGGCGCCCCGGCGGAGCTCGGCCTCGATCAGCGTGTCGAGGTCTCCGTCGAGGACGGCCTCCACGTTGCCGGTCTCGGCGTTGGTGCGCAGGTCCTTGACCATCTGGTACGGGGCCATCACGTAGGAGCGGATCTGGTTGCCCCAGGCGTTGTCGGTCCGCTCCCCGGCCAGCTGGTCGAGGGCCGCCTGGTGCTCGGCCCGCTGGCGCTCGGCCAGCTTGGCCCCCAGCACCTGCATGGCCTTGGTCTTGTTCTGGGTCTGGCTGCGCTGGTTCTGGCAGGTCACCACGATGCCGGTGGGCAGGTGGGTGATCCGCACGGCCGAGTCCGTCTTGTTGACGTGCTGGCCGCCGGCCCCCGACGACCGGTAGGTGTCGATGCGGAGGTCCTTCTCGTCGATCTCCACCTGGTCGGAGACGTCTTCGAGGAACGGCACGACATCCAGCGAGGCGAAGCTGGTCTGCCGACGGTGCTGGGCGTCGAACGGCGACATCCGGACCAGGCGGTGGACGCCCCGCTCGGCGGCCAGCATGCCGAAGGCGTAGCGGCCGCGGACGATGAAGGTGGCCGAGGCCAGGCCGGCCTCCTGGCCGGGGGTGGCCTCCTCGACCTCGACCGAGAACCCGCGGCGCTCGGCCCACCGGGTGTACATCCGCAGCATCATCTCGGCCCAGTCGGCGGCGTCGGTGCCGCCGGCCCCGGCGTGGATCTCGGCCACGGCGTCCCGGTCGTCGTACTCGCCGGCGAACAGTGCGCGGAGCTCCACCGCGCCCAGGCGGCGGTCGAGGTCGTCGACGGCGTCCTCCACCTCGGACCGGAGCGAGGCGTCGTCCTCTTCGACCATGAGCTCGTGCAGCGTCTCGGCGTCGGACAGGCGGCCGGCCAGGGTGGCGAGGAGCTCGAGGTCCTCGGTCACCCGGCCGAGGGCGGTGGTCACCTCGCGGGCGCGGTCCGGGTCGTCCCACAGGTCGGGAGCGGACGCCGCCGCCTCCAGCTCGGCCCGTCGGTCGGCCAGGGCGTCGGCCCCCAGGAACCGCCGGGCCTCGGTCAGGCGGGCGGCCAGGGACGCCAGGGCCTCGGGCAGGTCGGTGCGGGCCGGAGCGGCCTCCCCCTTCGTCGGGGTGTCGTCGGCCACGTCAGGCGGCGCCGTGGCAGAGCTTGAACTTCTTGCCGCTCCCGCACCAGCACGGCTCGTTCCGTCCGATCTTCTCCCGGTCGGACTTCACGATGGGCGCCTGGGCCGCCTCGCCGCCGAAGGGGTCGGGATCAGCGAAGGGCGAGCCCCCGGCCACCGCCGCGGCGGCCTCGATCTCCTCAGGGGTGGCCGCCGCGAAGGCCGCGCTGATGGCGGCGTCGCCCTGGACCGGGTCGTCGGCGGCCACGTAGCTGGCCTGGGCCAGGTCGGGCTCGGCCGCCTCCTCGTTGAGGACCTGGACGTGGAAGACGTAGCGGAGGTAGTCGTCGTCGATCGACTCCATCAGCTTGGTGAACATGGCGAAGCCCTCGCGCTGCCAGGCCACCAGCGGGTCCTGGTTCCCCATGGCCCGCAGGTTGATGCCCTCGCGCAGGTAGTCCATGTCAGCCAGGTGGTCCTGCCACCGCTGGTCGATGATCTGGAGCATGATGTCCCGCTCGAGCTGGCGGGCCGTCTCGGCCCCGCCCGGGATGCTCTCGTCCCGCTCGGCGTACAGCTCGAGGGCCTCGGTGATGACGCTCTCGGTCACCTGCCCGGCCGTGACCGCCTCACCGAAGTCCTCGGCCACGAACTTCGTCGGGTAGTACTGGGTGAGCTCGGTGATGAGGCGGGGCAGGTCCCACTCCTCGGGGTAGTCCGACGGGCAGCACTCGGCCACCACGGCGGTCATGGTCTCCTGGAGGAGCTCGACGGTGTGCTCCTGGAGGTCCTCGCCCTCGATGACCTGGAGGCGGCGGCCGTAGATGACCTTGCGCTGCTCGTTCATCACGTCGTCGTACTTGAGGACGTCCTTGCGGGACTCGGCGTTGCGGCCCTCGACGGTGTTCTGGGCCCGCTCGATGGCCTTGGTGACCATCTTCGCCTCGATGGGCACATCGTCGGGCAGGGCCCGGCCCATCACCCAGTTCATGGCCCCGGTGGCGAAGAGCCGCATCAGGTCGTCCTCCAGGGAGAGGAAGAACCGGCTCTCGCCGGGCTCGCCCTGGCGGCCCGAGCGGCCCCGGAGCTGGTTGTCGATGCGCCGCGACTCGTGGCGCTCGGAGCCCAGCACGTAGAGGCCGCCCAGCTCCCGGACCTGGTCGCCCATGGCCCGGCACTCCTCGGCCAGCGTCGCCTCCAGCCGAGCCAGTTCGGCGGCCCCCTCCTCGGTCCCGAGGTCCAGCCCACGGGCCGTCGCCTCCCGACGGGCCAGGCCCTCAGCGTTCCCGCCGAGCAGGATGTCCACGCCGCGGCCGGCCATGTTGGTGGCCACGGTGACCGCCCCGGGCCGCCCGGCCTGGGCGACGATCTCGGCCTCCCGGAAGTGCTGCTTGGCGTTGAGGACCTCATGGGGGATGCCCCGCTTCTCCAGCAGGCGGGAGAGGTGCTCGGACTTCTGCACCGACGCCGTGCCCACCAGGATGGGCTGGCCGGTGGCGTTGCGCTCCACGATGTCCTCGACCACGGCGGCGAACTTGGCGTCCTCGGTCTTGTAGATGAGGTCGGGCTGGTCGGAGCGCACCAGGGGCCGGTTCGGCGGGATCGGGACCACCGGCAGCTCATAGGTGTTGGCGAACTCGGCGGCCTCGGTCTCGGCCGTGCCGGTCATGCCGGCCAGCTTGCCGTAGAGGCGGAAGTAGTTCTGGAGGGTCACCGTGGCCCAGGTGTGGTTCTCCTCCTTGATGCGGACCCGCTCCTTGGCCTCGACGGCCTGGTGGAGCCCGTCGGACCACCGTCGGCCCTCCAGGGTCCGGCCGGTGAACTCGTCGACGATGTGGACCTCGCCCTGGGCCACCAGGTAGTCCTTGTCGCGCCGGTAGAGCTCCTTGGCCAGCAGGGCCTGGGTGAGGTGGTGCACGTAGTTGACCGAGACGGCGTCGTAGAGGTTGTCGACCCCGAGCTGGCGCTCGACCTTCTCGATGCCGGCCTCGGTGGGCACGACGGTGCGCTTCTCCTCGTCGACCTCGTAGTCCTGCTCGGCCCGCAGCGTCCGGACGATCCCGGCGAACTGGTAGTAGAGCTGGGCCGTCTCGGCGGCCGGGCCCGAGATGATCAGCGGGGTGCGGGCCTCGTCGATGAGGATCGAGTCCACCTCGTCGATGATGGCGTAGTGGTGGCCCCGCTGGACCATGGTCTCCTTCGACCGGGCCATGTTGTCGCGCAGGTAGTCGAAGCCCAGCTCGGTGTTGGTGCCGTAGGTGATGTCGCACCGGTAGGCCTCGCGCTTGGCCTCGGGATCGGTGATGTCGGGGCCCACCCGGCCCACCGTGAGTCCCAGGAAGCGGTGGAGGCGCCCCATCCACTCGGCGTCGCGGGTGGCCAGGTAGTCGTTGACCGTCACCACGTGGACGCCCTGGCCGGCCAGGGCGTTGAGGTACACCGGGAGGGTCGAGACCAGGGTCTTCCCCTCCCCCGTCTTCATCTCGGCGATCCACCCGAAGTGCAGCGCCATCCCGCCCATCAGCTGCACGTCGAAGTGGCGCTGGCCGAGCACCCGCCAGCCCGCCTCGCGCACCAGCGCGAAGGCCTCGACGAGCACGTCCTCCAGGGTCTCCCCGTTGTCCAGCCGGGTGCGGAAGGACGCCGTCATGGCGGTCAGCTCGGCGTCCGAGCGGGCCTCCATCTCGGGCTCGAGGGCGTTGACCAGCGGCACCAGCTCGGAGAGGCGGCGGACCTTCTTGCCCTCGCCGGCGCGCAGGACTTTCGAGAACATGCTCATGGGGCCCTCACTCTACCGCCGGCCCCCGGCGGCACCCGGCGCGACAGCCCAGACGTCCCCGCCGGGTCGGCGGCCGTCAGGAGCGAGCGGCCGCCGGCGGGGACGGCGGTCAGGCCGTGCGCACGTTGAGGTAGAGGACGCCCTTGTCCCGGGGGTGGCGGGGGTGGGAGCGGCCGACCACGCGGCCCTTGGCCCGCTCGATCTGGTGCTCCAGCTTGGCCAGCACCAGGTCCACGGCGGCCTGGGGCGTCGGTGCGGCGGCATGGGCCCGCACCGTCCGGCCGTGGCCCGACATGACGACCTCGCAGCACTCCCGGTCGGCGATCCGGCGGTTCCGCTCCTCGGTGAAGTGGACCTCGGCCCGGTCGAGGCCGGGACAGTGGCGGCCGAGACGGCGGACCTTCTCCTCGGTGAGTGCTCTCACCTCGTCGGACACGATCTTCCTGCCATGCGTGACAACAACGTCCACTGCGCTGCCTCCTCGGCTCTGGTCTTCTTGCTGCGGGATCACCTGCTGGGTGTGGCCGGGCCTCCTGCTCGGTCGTCGGCGGATGGGACGGGATACAACGTGAGCGGCGTGCGGCTGACCTGGTCTTTGACCCCACACTCGCCTGCAGGGAACGTCACGCCCGGGCCCCGGCGGCGCCCGTCCACGGAGGAGGGGCGCCCTGCGGGGCGCGCGATCGGGCGCATCGGCTCCTCTCCGTCCGCCCCCGACAGCCGGGGACGCGACGGGCAGGGCTTACTCCTAAGCCGCACCATGCTCAGCAACCACGAGTTGCCTTACGTGGGTCGTTTCGCCTGCGACTGGCTTCGACTTGCAACCACAGACCCGCACGCTGCTCACATCGGTGAGTGTACGCCCGTGCCGCGCCAGATGGCAGGGTCCCTCGTCGGATTGCAACCGTCGCCAGGCGGGGCCGGCGGCGCTCGGCCGGGCCGGGCCGGCGACGGTCAGGCGCTCCCGGCCAGCGCCTGGGCGATCTCCTCGACCGCCGGGGCCGGGCCGGGGTCGATCCCCTCGTGCCCGGCCAGCAGCAGGGAGACGGCGTCGCCCACCATGATGAGGTCGAGGAGCTGGGCCAGGTCGCCGTCACCGGCCGCCTGCACCTCGACGATGTCGGCCACCACCTCGCGCATGGCCTCGGCCACCAGGTCGAAGCGCCGGGTCACCTGGGGGTGCTCGGCGTCGTGGCGGAGGGTGACGAGGGTGATCAGCTGACGGGTGGCGTCCCCGTTCTGACCCCAGCCGGCCACCTCGTTGTGGCAGAGCTCGGGGTGGACGTTCCAGAAGGCCGGCGACTTGGCGTTGAGGTTGATCTGGCTCTTCCACCGGCAGGCGGCGGCCGCCCCCAGGTCCTGGGAGCTGTGGATGAGCGGGATGGTCCTCCCGATGCGGCGGGCCACCTCCTCGGCCACGCTGCCCGGCCGGGACAGCTCGTCCCGACGGACGCGGAGCTGGTCGACGGCCTGGTCGACCCAGCGGACGGCACCGGGGAAGAGCCCGACGGACTCCAGGACCACCAGCAGGGGGACGCACAGGGCGCCCAGGGCGGCCCGGCCCCGGGGAAGATCGGCAGGCAGCTCCACCCGGGGGACGTCCCACTCGTCGGCCAGTCGGGCCAGCTCGCCGCCGCCGGTCACCACCACCAGCGCCGCCCCGGCCTCATAGGCACTCGCCGCCGCCTCCAGGGTCTCCTCGGTCTGGCCGGAGTAGGAGACGGCCAGCACCAGCGAGCCCGTGCCCACGAAGTCCGGCGGCTCGTACCCCTTCACCACGGTGACCGGCACCGGCATGAAGGGCGCTGCCACCGCCATCAGGATGTCACCGACCGTGCCGCTGTCCCCCATGCCGAGGACCACCACGTTCTCGATCAGGTCGTGGTCGGGCAGGCCGGCCAGGCCCTGGGCCGCCGCCACGGCGCCGACCAGCTGGTCGGGCATCCCGAGCAGCGCCTCCCACATCCCGAGGGAGTCCACCGACGGTCCCGGGGGGCTCACGAGCGGCCTGCGCCGCCGGTGAGGGCGTCCTCCCCTGCCTCGTGGCGGGCGGCCAGCCGGGCCGCTTCGGCGTCGCCGACGGCCGACGCCTCGTCGACCAGCATCACCGGGATGCCGTCGCGCACGGGGTAGGCCCGCTGCAGCCGGGGGTTGTAGAGGATCTCCTCGTCAGCGAAGTACCAGAGCGGGCCCTTGTCCTCGGGGCAGGCCAGCACGTCGATCAGCAGCGGGTCGAGCGCCATGGTCGTTCCTCTTCTCCTCTCCCGGCGGGCCGGGTGGTGGCCCACCAGCGGGCCGGTCGTCGCCTCGGCGCCGCAGCGCTCCGGCCGGTCAGGTGCCCAGCAGCCGAGCCACCTCGGCCTGGACCTCGGCCACCCGGGCGGCGCACGCCACCTCGTCGGGTGCCTCGACGTTGAGCCGGAGCAGCGGCTCGGTGTTGGAGGGACGGAGGTTGAACCACCAGTCCCCCCGGTCCACGGTGAGCCCGTCGAGCCGGTCGGCCGTGCCCAGCGCGCCACCCGCCGCCGCCACCTCGGCGGCCATGCGCTCCACGGCGTCGGCCGGGTCGGCCACCTCGGTGTTGATCTCCCCTGAGGCGGCGTAGCGGCGGTAGGGCGCCAGCAGCGCCGAGAGCGGCTGGCCCGATGCGCTCAGCAGCTCGAGCACGACCATGGCGGCGATGATGCCCGAGTCGGCCCGGAAGTTGTCGCGGAAGTAGTAGTGGCCCGAGTGCTCGCCGCCGAAGACGGCGCCGGTCTCGGCCATCACCTGCTTGATGAAGCTGTGCCCGACCTTGGTGCGCACGCCGGTCCCGCCATGCTCGGCGATCACCTCGGGCACCACCTTCGAGCAGATGCAGTTGTAGAGGACGGTGGCCCCGGGGTGCTTCTCCAGCATCGAGGCGGCCACCAGCGCCGTGGTCAGGGACCCCGAGACCGGCTCGGCCCGCTCGTCGACCAGGAACACCCGGTCGGCGTCGCCGTCGAAGGCCAGGCCCACGTCGGCGCCGGCGGCCAGCACGGCCCGCTGGAGGTCGACCAGGTTCTCGGGCTGGATGGGGTCGGCCGGGTGGTTGGGGAAGGACCCGTCGAGCTCGGGGTAGAGGAGCTCCACCTCGAAGGGCAGGCCGGCGAAGACCGCCGGCGCCACCAGGCCGCCCATGCCGTTGGCACAGTCGGCCACGACCCGCAGCGGCCGCAGTGCACCGGTGTCGACGAAGGAGCGCACGTGCTCGGCGTAGTCGGCCAGCACCGAGCGCACCTCGATAGGCCCGAGGGTGGCCGGATCGGGCTCCGGCGGCCCGCCGTCGGCCCACTCCTCGAGGAGCGCTTCGGCCGTGGCCTGGATCTCGGCCAGGCCGGTGTCGCGCCCGATGGGCCGGGCACCGGACTGGCAGAGCTTGAGGCCGTTGTAGCGAGCCGGGTTGTGCGAGGCGGTGAACATGGCCCCCGGGGCATCCAGGCTGCCGGCGGCGAAGTAGAGCAGGTCGGTGGAGGCCAGGCCCAGGTCGACGACCCCGGCGCCGGTGGACCGCACGCCCAGGGCGAAGGCCGCCGACAGCTCGACGCCGGACTCCCGCATGTCCCGGGCCACCAGGATCGTGGGAGCGCCGGTGAAGCGGGCCACGGCCACGCCGATGGCCCGGAACTGGAGGGCGTTGAGCTGGTCGGGCACGAGCCCGCGCACGTCGTAGGCCTTGAACACGGCGGAGAGGGAACCCATGGGAGGCACATCCTAGGGCACGCCTCCCGGCCGGTCCGCCGGCCGGCCACCGGTCGGGCCGGCCGGCCTGGCATCATCGGACGGTGATCGGACGGCCACGGCGACCAGCAGGTGGAGTCGCAGGGCCCCGTCGGACGGCGGCGGCCCGGGCTGGCGTGCTCCTGCTGGCCGTCCTGTCCGTTTCTTTGTCCGCCGAGTCGATCACGCAACCGCCACCGCTGATTCGCATCATCCAGACGGCGGGCGTCCGGTCCATCGCCACCGCTCCCGTGGCGGACCCCGCTGGCGGCGTCTTCCTCTTCGGACTCACCTCCATTACCGGCACGGCCGAAACGTGGCTGATTGAAACGCACTCCTCCTTCGCCGGGCTGGAGCAGTTCGATAACGGCGGCTCCGTGCACACCCGCTATTTCGGCGCCGCCGATGCCCGGGCGCTGGTCGCCTTCCATCGGCAATGGTGGAGCCACCGGCCGGATGAAGCCGTGCAGGCGCTTCGGAAGGCGCGATTCTTCCAGATCTCGCTCTACCGCACCGGCGTAAGCGCGGAGGCTGAGTTCGCCGAATTGTTGCGCGCCCGCAAGGCGAGTCTGGACTCGATCAATCTCGACAGGCCCGATCTGGTCTATCAGGTGATCGCTGGCGCACCATCGGGCACGTTTCTGGTCGTCTCGCCGCTGCCGTCGCTGCAGGCGCTCGGCGACGCCATGACGCGGCACTCATCGCTGGTCGTGCGTCGCGTCGAGGGCTTCGGGCTCGACTACGCGCGCACGCTCGGCGAGCTCAGGCGTGGCCGGCCGGACCTTGCCATCCTGATCACGGAATCGACGCCGGCGCTGCTCGACGCGATGGACCTGCCGACCAACGACGGCATCAACACGTGGTTCGTCGCCAAGGCCGCGCACGAGGCCGGCGTGAAGGTGGCGCTGAGCGGCCTCGGGGCCGACGAGTGCTTCGGCGGCTATCCGTCGTTCAGGGACGTGCCGCGCAGCGTCCACTGGCTGAGGCCCTTCCACTACCTGCCGGGCGTCGGCGCGCTCGCCCGGCGGCTCCTGTCCTCGGTCGGCGGCAGGCTGCACCCCAAGACGGCGGGCGTGCTGCAGTACGGCGGCGACTGGGCCGGCGCCTATATGCTGCGCCGCGGCGTCTACATGCCGTGGGAACTCGACGGCCTGCTCGACCGCGACACGGTCGTCGAGGGCATGCGGCGGCTCGCCCCGCTCAGCCACATCGCCGGCGCCCTGCAGGCCGGGCGCGCGCTCGGCGACTTCGACCGGGTCGCGACGCTCGAGACGGCGCTCTACATGCGCAACCAGCTGCTGCGCGACGCCGACTGGGCGGGCATGGCGCAGTCCATCGAGATTCGCGTGCCCTTCGTCGATCCGGTGTTCCTGGCGGCACTTCCGCCGGGCGAGGTGTTGGCCGCACTCGACGCCAAGGCGGCAGTTGCCGACGTTCCGGTACCCGGCCTGCCGCCGTCGATTCGCAATCGCCGCAAGACCGGCTTCGCCACGCCGGTCGGGCGCTGGATCGCCGAACAGGCGGGAGCCGATCGGAGCCAGGCCGGTCAATCCTTCTCTGCCGCATCACGC
>CAXBRB010000076.1:0-11209 GCA_963977795.1 uncultured Acidimicrobiaceae bacterium | reverse complement strand
GGGCGTCGGGCCGGGCTCGGTACACTCTCGCCATGCGCATCGCCGTGGGCTCGGACCACGCGGGCTACGCCCTCAAGACCGCCGTGGCGGAGCACCTTGCCGCCGCCGGGCACGACGTCGTCGACCTGGGGACCGACTCGGCCGAGGCGTCGGTGGACTACCCCGACTTCGGGGCGGCCGTGGGCCGTGCCGTGGCCGGCGGCGATGCCGAGGCCGGTATCTGCGTGTGCGGCTCGGGGATCGGCATCTCCATCGCCGCCAACAAGATCCCCGGCGTGCGGGCCGCCCTGGTCCACGACGTGACCACCGCCGCCCTGTCCCGACGCCACAACGACGCCAACGTCGTCTGCCTGGGCGAGCGCACCACGGGCCGCCAGGTCGCCCTCGATGCCGTGGACGCCTTCTTCACCACCGACTACGAGGGCGGCCGCCACCAGCGGCGCCTCGACGAGATCGCCGGCCTCGAGGCCGAGCGGTGACCGACCACCACGAAAGGCAGATCCCCGCCCCATGAGCCCCGCCACCCCCGCCTCCCCGTTCGACGCCTGGCTGGACGGCGATCCGGAGGTCCTCGCCCTGATCGGTCGCGAAGCCGAGCGTCAGGCGACCACGCTGCAGCTGATCGCCTCGGAGAACTTCACCTCGCCCGCCGTCATGGCGGCCACCGGGTCGGTGCTGACCAACAAGTACGCCGAGGGCTACCCGGGCCGCCGGTACTACGGCGGGAACCAGGTCATCGACGAGGTCGAGGACCTGGCCCGCCAGCGCCTCATGGCGCTCTTCGGGGCCGAGCACGCCAACGTCCAGCCCCCGTCGGGCTCGAACGCCAACCTGGCCGCCTACCAGGCCCTCATCCAGCCCGGCGACACCGTGCTGGCCATGCGGCTCGACCACGGCGGCCACCTGACCCACGGCTCGCCGGCCTCGATCACCTCGAAGATCTGGCGCTTCGTCTCCTACGGGGTGACCCCGGCCACCGGCGACCCGTCGGACCCCGGCGAGGCCATCGACTTCGACCAGGTGGCCGACCTGGCCCGGGCCGAGCGGCCGGCACTGATCGTGGCCGGGTCCACGGCGTACGCCCGGACCATCGACCCGGTGCCCTTCCGGGAGATCGCCGACGAGGTCGGGGCCCGCTTCTTGTTCGACGCCGCCCATCCGGCCGGCCTCATCGCCGGCGGGGCCCACCCCTCCCCGGTGGGCATCGCCGACGTCGTCACCTTCACCACCCACAAGACCCTGCGGGGACCCCGGGGCGGGGCCATCCTCTGCTCGGCCGAGCTGGCCAAGGCCGTGGACAGCGCCATCTTCCCCGGCCTCCAGGGCGGGCCCATGGAGAACGCCATCGCCGCCAAGGCCGTGGCCTTCGGCGAGGCGGCCCGGCCGGAGTTCCGGGCCTACGCCGCCCAGATCGTGGCCAACGCCAAGGCTCTGGCCGCCGCCGTGGCCGCCGAGGGGATCCGCCTGGTCTCCGGGGGCACCGACAACCACCAGGTCCTCTGCGACCTGCGGACCTTCGACGCCGAGCTCACCGGCAAGGTGGCCCAGGAGGCCCTGGACGCCGCAGGGATCACCTGCAACCGCAACACCATCCCCGACGACCCCCGCTCGCCCTTCGTCACCTCGGGCCTGCGCCTGGGCACGGCGGCCGTGACCACCACCGGGATGGGCGAGGCCGAGATGGCCGTGGTCGGGGCGCTGATCGGCCGGGCCCTGCGCCAGCGGGACGACGAGGCGGCCGTGGCCGCCGTGCGGGCCGAGGTGGCCGAGCTGTGCGCCGCCTTCCCGCCCTATGCGGCGCTGGCCGGGGCCTGAGCGGGCGCACCACGGTCGACACGGAAGGATGATCCGGTGAGCCCGGTGGTCCCCACCGTCTGGTACGGCGTGGTGCTGGCCGTGGCCGCCGTGGCCACCTGGGTCCTGACCTTCCCGGCCCGCCGCATCGCCGTCCAGGTCGGGTACGTGGCCCAGCCCGACACCCGCAAGGTCCACCAGGAGGTCACCCCCCAGGCCGGCGGGGTGGCCATGTTCATCGGGCTCATGGTGGCCCTGGCCGTGGCCGCCACCCTCCCGGCCCTCTCGGGCCTGTTCCGGGGCACCGCGGAGCCGCTCGGCCTGCTGCTGGCCGCCGCCGCCATCTTCGTGGTGGGCCTGATCGACGACCTCCGCGACATGTCCGCCCCGGCCAAGGTGGCCGGCCAGGTCCTGGCGGCCACGATCCTCTACTTCATGGGCGTCACCTGGTACCAGTTCAAGGTCCCCCTGGCCGGCCTGGTCCAGCTCTCGCCCGAGTGGACGCCGCTGCTGACGGCCCTGTGGGTCATCGCCATCACCAACGCGGTGAACCTGATCGACGGCCTGGACGGCCTGGCCGCCGGGGTGGTGGGCATCGCCTCGGGCGCCCTGGCCGTCTACGGGCTCCACCTGCAGTACCTGGGGAACCTGCCGGTGGACAACATCGGCCCGTTGATCGCCGTGATCACCTGCGGCGTCTGCCTCGGCTTCCTGCCCCACAATTTCCACCCGGCCCGGATCTTCATGGGCGACGCCGGGGCGCTGGTGCTCGGCCTGCTGATGGCCGCCTCCACCATGCTCATCGGCGGGCGCTCAGCCGGCAACGTCGGCGGGGTGGCCGCCCGCAGCGGCCAGACCTACTTCTTCTTCGCCCCGCTGTTCATTCCCTTCTTCATCCTGGGCGTGCCCATCCTCGACATGGCCTTCGCCTTCGTCCGCCGAACGGCCAACCGCACCGGCTTCTCGACGCCGGACAAGAACCACCTCCACCACCGCCTCCTCCGCCTGGGCCACGGCCACCGTCGGAGCGTGCTGATCCTGTGGGCGTGGACGGCCCTCCTCTCGGGTCTGGTCCTCTTCCCGCTCTACGTCTCCAGCGTCAACGCCTTCATCCCCTTCGGCGTGCTGGCCCTGGCCGTGATCCTCTACACCCTCTTCCACCCCTCGCTGCGGCGGCAGGGCGACGACGACGGCGCCGCCGCCGGCCCGGCCCCCGGAGATCCCCCGGCCGGGGGCGGCGAGCACGGCACCCCGGTCCCCGGGCTGGTGGCGGCGGCGCCGGCCGGGTCCGGCGAGCAGGCCTGACTGGCCGGGCCCGCCGTTTTGCCGGTCCCGGCGGGACATGCGAAGATGCGCCCCGTGATCCGCCGGCTCCCCGCTGCCCGATCGGGCTCCGCCCTGCGCCGCCGCGCCGCCGGCCTGCCCCGTCGCACCCCTGCGGCGTGACCCTGGACCTGCTCCGTGACGCACCTGCCCCCGACCACCCCTGACGCGGCCCGCAGCGACCGTGGACGAGCCTGCACCGCCCGAGTCGGAGGGGGAGCGTCGGCTGTCTGCCGGCGCGTCGGCCTTCCTGGGACTCGGCCTCTCGGTCGCCGTGTGCATGGCCGTCGCCGTGGGCCTGGGCATGCTGGCGGACGCGCTGGCGCACTCGTCGCCGGTGTTCCTGCTGGTCGGCCTGGCCGTCGGTGTGGCGCTCTCCGTCCTCCTGTTCGTCTCGACGGTGCGCAAGTACCTGTGACCGCGGCTCCGGTGCCGCCGGCGGGGGCATAGTCCCGGTGTTCGCCCACTTCTCGCTGCCCAACCTCCCCGAGGTCTCCCGCCGCACGGTGTCCTCGGCCCTGGTGGTCGGCGTGGCCGCCCTGGTGGCGGCGTTCTCCTTCGGCCACCTGCTCATCGGGGTGGGGGCGTGCATCGGCCTGGCCCTGGGCATCCTGAACTTCCGGCTCATCGGACGGTCGGTGGACCGGGTGACCGAGATGGACACCGACAACCCCAAGCGCCCGCTGGCCGTGAACACCCTGGGCCGGATGGGGATCATCACCGTGGTGGCCTTCGTGCTCCTCCTGATCAACAAGGGCCTGGGCTTCGGCGTTCTCGGCGGCCTGGCCGCCTTCCAGGTCATCCTCATCGCCAACGTCGCCCGGTCGATGGCCAAGGCCGGCCCCATGACCTCGGTCGACGACGTCATCAACGCCAACGTGGTCGACGACGACGGGGCCGCCGTGTCCCGGGCGGCCATCGACCGCAGCGACGACACCAAGGGAGCGGCCTGACACCATGGGTCCTGTGAGCGGCCTCACCGCCATCGACATCTCCGTCGGCGACCACGTCCAGCGGCAGGTCTTCGGCCTCACCATCAACGTGGAGATCGTCTGGGCCACCTGCATCGCCGGGGCCATCGTCATCACCCTCGGGCTGATCCTCCGGTCCAAGGCCACCAGCGGGGTCCCCGGCAAGTTCCAGCTGCTCTGGGAGATGGCCGTGGGTGCGGTCCAGACCCAGGTGGAGGACTCCATCGGCCCCCGGGGTGCCAAGGTCGTGCCCCTGGCCCTGACGCTCTTCATCTTCATCTTCACCTGCAACCTCTTCGAGGTGCTGGGCATCGGCTCGAAGCTCGACATCCTCCCGGCCCCCACCTCGGACATCAACCTCCCCCTGGCCATGGCCCTCTACGTCATCGTCATGGTCCACCGGGCGGCCATCAAGAATCGGGGCGTGGGCGGCTACTTCAAGCACTACGTGGCCCAGCCGTTCCCGCCCAAGCTGTTCTTCGTGAACGCCTTCATGAACATCATCGAGGAGCTGGTGAAGCCGGTGACGCTGACGCTGCGTCTCTTCGGCAACCTCTTCGCCGGCGGCCTGATGCTCTCCCTGCTGGCCGCGCTGGTCATCTGGAAGCTGGGGCCCGCCCCGATCGGCGCCATCCTCTCCACGCCCTTCACCGTGGTCTGGAAGCTCTTCGACATGGCCATCGGCGCCATCCAGGCCTTCATCTTCGCCCTGCTGACCATCCTCTACTTCGACGTGGCCATGGCCGAGGAGCACCACTGACCCCGACCGGGCCGGCGCCGGCAGGCACCACCCACCCGTAGTTCTCACCGATCAACCGCAGCACCACACCGCATCACCACACCACCGCATCACCACAACACACAAGGAGAAGCTCCCATGGCAGACGCCAACCTGGTAAGTGCGATCAAGACCGCCGGCGGCCTGGTCGGCGCCGGCCTCGCCCTCGGCGGCGGTGCCGTCGGCGCCTCGATCGGTGACGGCCTGGCCGGTAGCCAGACGATCGCCGGTGTGGCCCGTCAGCCCGAGGCTCAGGGTCGCCTGACCACGATCATGTTCCTGACCGTGGGTCTGTGCGAGGCCGCCTACTTCATCAACCTGGTGTTCGCCGCGCTCTTCGTCTTCTCACTGGGCAAGTAGCCCGGACCCCGGGCCCGGGGTCCGGCGCACCCGAGCGGTGCGCCGGGTCCCGACCCGTCCGGAGCCGACCCGACCGACCGACCAAGGATGACCATGCTGTTCGCCAATAACTTCCTCGTCCCCAACGGGACGTTCATCGTGGTCCTGCTGGCGTTCATCGTCGTGCTGGGCGTCATCGCCAAGTTCGTGCTGCCCCCGCTGAACGCCGCCCTGACCGAGCGCCAGGAACAGATCCGTGGGGAGCTGGCCGCCGCCGACCAGGCCAAGGCCGACGCCGAGGAGGCCGACGCCGCCCGCCGCGCCGAGCTCGAGCAGGCCCGCGCCCAGGCCCGGGAGATCGTGGCCCAGGCCAACGCCACCGCCGAGCGGACCAAGGCCGACGCCGCAGCAGAGGCCCAGGCCATCCACGACCGCATCGTGGCCTCGGCCGACGCCGAGGTGGCCGTGGCCCGCCAGGCCGCCGTCGAGGAGGTGACCGCCAAGGTCGGCGTCATCGTCCTGGCCGCCGCCGAGCGGGTCATCGGCCGGGAGATCAACGCCGGGGACCACCAGGACCTCATCGACGAGGCCATCGCCGCCGTGCGGGCCGAGACGTCGGGGGCCACCGCCGGGGGCGCCCGGTGAACCCTGCCCTCCAGGGCTACCTGGCCGCCGTCGAGGAGTCGCTGGCCGAGCCCGGCCCGCTGACCGAGTCCGCCGGGCAGCTGCGCGCCCTGGCCGAGGCGGTCGAGGGCAGCACGCCCCTCCTCTCCACGGTGAACGACGGGTCGATCCCCGTCGCCCAGCGCCGGGCCGTGCTGGCCCGCCTGGTCGAAGGCAAGGTCCGGCCCGAGGTGGCCCGCCTGGTCCACCAGGCCGTCACCGTCGTCCCGGCCGGCGAGGTCGTGGCCGCCTTCCGCTGGCTGGCCGGCCGCCTCGAGCGCCTCGGGGCCGGCGAGCCGGCGACCGAGGAGCTCCTCGGTCGGCTCGGGTCGCGCAACCGGGTGGCCGGATATGCGGCGGCCGTCTTCGAGGGCCAGAGCGCCTCTGAGCTCGAGGAGATCGAGGACCAGCTGTTCCGCTTCGCCCGTACGGTCGAGGCCGACCGCCGGCTGCGGATCGCCCTGGGCGACCGCGACCTCCCCGTGGAGGTCCGCCAGCAGGTGATCGCCTCCCTGCTCGGCACCAAGGTCCTGCCCGCCACCACCCGCCTGGCTGCCTACGCCGTGCGGGGCGGACGGGCTCGTGACATCGTCACCACCCTCGACGTCCTCGTCGAGGAGGCGGCCCGGGCGCGCGGCTGGCGCGTGGCCCGGGTGCAGGCCGCGTCCGAGGTGGACGAGGCCCAGGGCCGGGCCCTCAGCGAGGCCCTGGCCCACCTGACCGGCAACCCGGTCGATCTGCAGGTGACCGTCGACCCCGCCCTGCTCGGCGGCGTCGTGGTCCAGGTCGGCGACCTGCTGGTGGACTCCAGCACCCGTCACCGGCTCGACGAGCTGAAGGAGCGCCTCCTCGCCAGCGAGGAGGCCTATCGGATCCCAGGAACGACGACAGGAAGGGAGGCACACGATGGCTGAGCTGACCATCAACGCCGACGAGATCACCGCTGCCCTGCAGCAGTACGTCGAGGGGTACACCCCCTCGGTCGGCACCGAGCAGGTCGGGCGCATCGTGGAGGTCGGCGACGGCATCGCCCGGGTGACCGGCCTGCCCGGCGCGGCCGTGAACGAGATCCTCGAGTTCGAGGACGGCACCGAGGGCCTGGCCCTCAACCTCGACGAGGAGACCATCGGTGCGGTCATCCTGGGCGACGACACCGGCCTCGAGGAGGAGCAGCTGGTCAAGGCCACCGGCCGCATCCTCTCGGTCAAGGTGGGCGACGCCCTGCTCGGCCGCGTGGTGAACGCCCTGGGCGAGCCGGTCGACGGCAAGGGCCCCCTGGCCACCGACACCACCCGCCGCCTGGAGGTCCAGGCCCCCGGCATCGTCAAGCGCCAGCCGGTGGGCGAGCCCCTCCAGACCGGCATCAAGGCCATCGACGCCATGACGCCCATCGGCCGAGGCCAGCGCGAGCTGATCATCGGCGACCGCAAGACGGGCAAGACCACCGTCGCCGTGGACACCATCATCAACCAGAAGGGCCTGGGGGTGAAGTGCATCTACGTCGCCGTGGGCCAGAAGGAGTCCTCGGTGGCCCAGACGGTGGCCACCCTCGAGCGCTACGGCGCCATGGAGTACACGGTCGTGGTGCTGGCCGGCGCCTCGGACCCCGCTCCCTTCAAGTACCTCGCCCCCTACGCCGGCTGCGCCATGGGCCAGCACTGGATGGAGAACGGCGAGCACGCCCTCATCGTCTACGACGACCTGTCCAAGCAGGCCGAGGCCTACCGCCAGCTGTCGCTGCTGCTGCGCCGGCCGCCGGGCCGTGAGGCCTACCCGGGCGACGTCTTCTACCTCCACAGCCGCCTGCTGGAGCGCGCCGCCAAGCTGTCCGACTCCGAGGGCGGCGGCTCGCTGACGGCCCTGCCCATCATCGAGACCAAGGCCGGCGACGTCTCCGCCTACATCCCGACCAACGTGATCTCGATCACCGACGGCCAGGTCTTCCTGGAGTCCGAGCTCTTCTACGCCGGTGTCCGCCCGGCCATCAACGTGGGCATCTCGGTCTCCCGGGTGGGCTCCTCGGCCCAGATCAAGGCCATGAAGGCCGTCTCGGGCACCCTGAAGCTCGACCTCGCCCAGTTCCGCGAGCTCGAGGCCTTCGCCACCTTCGGCTCCGAGCTCGACAAGGTCTCCCAGGCCCAGCTCGACCGGGGCTACCGCCTCACCGAGCTGCTGAAGCAGGGCCTGAATGCCCCGGTGCCGGTGGAGGAGCAGGTCCTGGTCATCTACGCCGGCTCCGAGGGCTACGTGGACGGCATCGAGGTCGGTGACGTCCAGCGCTACGAGTCCGAGCTGCGGACCCACTTCCGGGCCCACCACGCCGACCTGCTGGCCTCGATCCGCGACAGCGGCAAGCTGCCCGAGGGCGACGCCCTGGCCGACGCCCTGGCTGCCTTCACCGAGGCCTTCGGCGGAAAGGCCGACTGACCCATGGCCGGTGGGCAGGAGCGCATCCTCCGGCGTCGGATCCGGAGCATCAAGTCGACGCAGAAGATCACCAAGGCGATGGAGCTCATCGCCGCGTCGCAGATCGTGCGCGCCCAGGGCCGCATCGCCGCCTCCCGTCCCTACCAGGACGGCATGGCCCGCATCGTGCTCGAGACGGCCATGGGGGACTGGTTCGCCGCCGGACGCTTGCTCGGCACCCCCGAGGAGGTCCGCTCGGTCCTGGTGCTGTGCGTGGTGGCCGACCGCGGCCTCTGCGGCGGCTACAACTCCAACGTCTTCCGGGCCACCGAGCGGGTCCTTGCCGACAAGCGCGAGGCCGGCATCGAGACCCGCCTGGTCACCGTGGGCAAGAAGGCCCAGGGCTACTTCCGCTTCCGGGGCATCGAGGTGGCCGAGTCGTTCCTGGGCATGAGCGAGCGCCCGACGTTCGCCGACGCCCGTGAGGTGGCCACGGCCGCCGTGGCCCCGTTCGTGGCCGGCGAGGTCGACCAGGTGATCGTGGTCTCGACCCGCTTCCTGTCGGCCGGCTCCCAGCGCATCGAGATCCGCCAGCTCCTCCCGCTGGCCGACCCCCGGGACGACGACGCCCGGGCCGACCACGAGGACGAGGCCGGGGTGAGCCGCAACATCGCCCCGGACCCGGGCGCCGACGTCAAGCACGGCTACACCGAGTTCGAGCCCGACGCCGCCGTGCTGCTGGCCGAGCTGGCCCCCAAGGCGGCCGAGACGGCCATCTTCGCCGCCCTCCTCGAGGCGTCGGCCTCCGAGCTGACGGCCCGCCAGCGGGCCATGGCGGCGGCCACCGAGAACGCCGGCGAGCTCATCAAGAAGTACTCGCGGATCATGAACCGGGCCCGCCAGGAGACCATCACCACCGAGATCATGGAGATCGTGGGCGGCGCCGAGGCCCTTCGGGCCGGCGCCCAGGACGACGAGGGCGGCCTCGTCATCCAGACCACGGTGTGACCCGCCGGCGGCCCGACCACCTGCACGACTGAACGAACCGACCACCTGAACCCAAGGGAGCACGAACCCCGATGACCACCACCGCCCCCCAGCCCACCGAGACGAAGCAGCTGCCCTCCGGCCGCGTGGTCGCCATCGCCGGCCCCGTCATCGACGTGGAGTTCCCCCCGCACGCCCTGCCCGAGATCAACGGCGCCGTCGAGACCGACGTGGCCCTCGAGGGCGGCACCGTGACCATCACCGCCGAGGTGGCCCAGCAGATCGGTGACGGCCGGGTGCGCTGCATCTGCCTCAAGGCCACCGACGGACTGACCCGTGGCGCCGAGGTCCGCAACCTGGGCCACGGCCTCCAGGTGCCGGTGGGCGACGCCGTGCTGGGCCATGTGTTCAACGTGCTCGGCGAGGCTCTCGACACCGACGACATCGGCACCGTCGAGGACCGCTGGGACATCCACCGGGCCGCCCCGGCCTTCGACACCCTCGAGCCCCGGGCCCAGATGTTCGAGACCGGCATCAAGGTCATCGACCTCCTCGAGCCCTACGTGCAGGGCGGCAAGATCGGCCTGTTCGGCGGCGCCGGCGTGGGCAAGACCGTGCTCATCCAGGAGATGATCAACCGGGTGGCCACCAACCACGGCGGTGTGTCCGTCTTCGCCGGCGTGGGCGAGCGCACCCGTGAGGGCACCGACCTCTGGCTGGAGATGCAGGAGTCCGGCGTCATCGAGAAGGCCGCCCTGGTGTACGGCCAGATGGACGAGCCCCCGGGTGTGCGCCTCCGGGTGGCCCTGGCCGCCCTGACCATGGCCGAGTACTTCCGGGACGTGAAGAACCAGGACGTGCTCCTCTTCGTGGACAACATCTTCCGGTTCGTCCAGGCCGGCTCGGAGGTCTCGACGCTGCTCGGCCGCATGCCCTCGGCCGTGGGCTACCAGCCCACCCTGGCCGACGAGATGGGCCAGCTCCAGGAGCGCATCACCTCGACCCGGGGCCGCTCGATCACCTCGCTGCAGGCCGTGTACGTGCCCGCCGACGACTACACCGACCCGGCGCCGTTCACCACCTTCACCCACCTGGACGCCACCACCGAGCTCTCCCGTGACATCGCCTCGCTGGGCATCTACCCGGCGGTGGACCCGCTGGCCTCGACGTCGAACATCCTGGCCCCCGAGGTCGTGGGCGAGCGCCACTACACGGTGGCCCGCCGGGTCCAGGGCGTGCTCCAGCGCTACAAGGAGCTCCAGGACATCATCGCCATCCTCGGCCTCGACGAGCTCTCCGACGAGGACCGGGTGACGGTGGCCCGGGCCCGCAAGGTCCAGCGCTTCCTCTCTCAGCCGTTCAACGTGGGCGAGGTCTTCACCGGCCTCAAGGGCGTGACCGTCCCGGTGGAGGAGACCGTCGAGTCCTTCGAGGCCCTGGTCAACGGCGACCTCGACGACGTGCCCGAGCAGGCGTTCTTCAACGTCGGCGGGGCCGAGTCGGTGCTGGCCAAGGCCCACGAGCTGGCCAACAGCTGAGCCCCATGGCCGACGACTCCCTGTTCCAGGTCCAGCTGGTCACCCCCGAGCGGATCCTGCTCGAGGGCACGGCCGCCGAGGTCGTGCTCCGCACCGCCGAGGGCGACGTCACCTTCCTGGCCAACCACACGCCCCTGGTGGGCAGCGTGGAGGCCGGTGTGGTGCGCGTGGTCCGTCCTGACGAGGACGACCTGCGGGTCGCCGTCCACGGGGGCTTCGTCCAGGTGGAGCAGGGCGTGGCCATCGGCGGCGAGGGCGAGGCGGCCACGGGCAGCCGGGTGACCCTGCTGCTGGGCGTGGCCGAGCTGGCCGCCGAGATCGACGTGGAGGCCGCCCGGGCCGACCTGGAGGCCGCCGAGGCCAAGGTCGCCGAGCTCGGAGGCGGCGGGCGCACCGCCGGCGAGGGTGAC
>CAXBRB010000075.1:0-11346 GCA_963977795.1 uncultured Acidimicrobiaceae bacterium | reverse complement strand
GCCCCCGGCGGCGTCCCGGGCGCCGGACCTGCGGTCGCGGGGGACCGGGTGACGTGTGCGCACGAGCAGGGCTGCACCGACCCCGGCGTCGGCGGCTGCAGTGCCCAGCACCTCCCGGGCCACCACCACGGCGCTGTCCTCGTCGTCCTCTGCGGCCCGTCGGGCTGCCGCCCGAGCGCCCCGGATGGCCACGTCCGGAGGCGGAGCAGGGCCCTGGCCGGGGACGGCGACCCCCACGGCGACCGACAGCGGCGTGCCGTCCGGAGCGCGCCGCAGTGTCCGGACCAGGCGGGCCCCGAGGTCATGGCCGGCCGGCCAGGCGGCCCCGGGATCGACCAGCACGGCGAGGCGGCCGCCTCCGACGGGGCACACCCGGTCCTCCTGGCGGACGGCGGCCGAGGTCCGCTCCAGGAGGAACGGGGCGAGCGGCGCCACCTCCGCTGCTCCGGCGGTGCGGACGTGGATCCACGCCGCCGGTCCGGTGCGGGACGAGCGGGGGCCACCCGGCCGGCGGGCGGGACGGACCGGGTCCCGGGGGGTCACGGCGGTCCCCCTCCCCAGAGGCGGGCGGCGGGCGGGCCGAGAAGGTGGAGCACCCCGTCGACCAGGAGCACGGTGCCGACGCCGAAGACGGCGCCGCCGAGGGCGTCACTGGGGTAGTGCCACTGCAGCGCCACCACGGCCCGGCACTCGAGCACCACGGCCAGCGCGCCCAGGGCCACGACCGGCCACCGTGCCCACCCGGGGACGGCCAGCGCCCAGGCCGCGGCCACCGCCGCCACCACGGCCACCGTCCCGGAGGGGAAGCTCAGGACGGCCTCGAACCGCCGGGCGATCACCGGCTTGAGGACGGCCTCGACCCCGAGTGCGGTGGCGGCCGGGCCGAGCAGGCAGGCCAGCGCCCGCCACCGGTCACGTCCGACAGCCACCACGGCGGCCAGGACCGATCCGCCGGCCAGGACCACGGTCCGCACGCCGGCCACCTTGAGGTCGAAGGCGCTGTGGGGGTCGGCGGGGGCCAGCGAGGTGCCCCACCGGTCGAGTGCGTTGGCCTCGGGGTGGAGGCGGATGAGGACGGCGGCCACCAGGGTCCAGGCCACCAGGACGCACCCGGCCACGAGCACCGCGGAGCCGCCCGTCGTCCCGGGCGGGTCGGCGTCGGCAGCGGGGCCGGCGCCGAGCGGAGTCACCGTCGCTCCTGGAACCAGGCCAGTGTGGCCCGCAGGCCGTCGTCGAGGGGGACCGGGTCCACGTCGGGGAAGAGCGCCTCCAGGCGGGTCCGGTCGGCCTGGGAGTCCCGGACGTCGCCGGCCCGGGAGTCGGTGTGGGTGCGCTCGAGAGGTCGGCCCAGGAGGGCTTCCATCCGGGCGATGACCTCGAGGAGCGAGACCCGCGTGCCGAAGGCCAGGTTCACCGGCCGGGGGTCGGCCACCTGCCGCACCACGGCGTCGGTCAGGGTGGCGGCGACCGTCCCCACGAAGGTGAAGTCCCGGGTCTGGCCTCCGTCGCCGTGCACGGTGAGGGGGCGGCCGGCCAGGGCGGCGTCGAGGAAGGCCGGGATGACTGCGGCATAGGCGTGGCCGGGCGCCTGCAGCGGGCCGAAGACGTTGAAGAACCGGAAGGCCAGGACGGGGAGGCCGAAGGAGGACCCGTGGGCCAGCGCGTAGGACTCGGTGGCCAGCTTCGAGGCGGCATACGGGCTGACCGGCATCGGCGTCATGTCCTCCCGCTTGGGGAGGGCCGGGTTGGCCCCGTAGACCGACGACGAGGAGGCCACGATGACCTGGGGGCCGCCGTGGCGACGGGCCGCCTCGAGGACCTGGACGGTCCCGGTGGCGTTCACCTCGTGGCTGGCCAGGGGGTCCAGGAGGGAGCGGGGGACCGAGGGCCGGGCGGCCAGGTGGACGATCGAGGCCGTCCCGGGGACGACCTCGTCGAGCAGGTCGGCGTCGAGGATCGATCCCTCCACCAGCTCCACGCCGTCGACGCCCGCCAGTTTCTCCTTGGACCCGGTGGAGAGGTCGTCGAGGGCCACCACCTCGGTCACGGCGTCGCAGGCCACCAGCGCCCGGCACAGGTTGGCGCCGATGAAGCCGGCCCCCCCGGTGACGACGACGCGCACGGCGGGCCTACAGCCGTTCGATGGACGGGCCGTCCAGGCGGTTGCGGGTGTCGAGCACGTACCGGGAGTGCTCCTGGATGCGCTCGTAGTCGAAGGCGTCGTGGTCGGTGATGAGCACGACGGCGTCGGCGGCGGCCAGCTCGTCGGCGGTGGCCTCGACCAGGGGGTAGGCCAGGGCGTCGCCCTCCAGATGGGGGTCGGCCACCCGGACCTGGGCTCCCAGCGCGGTGAGCGAGCGGGCGATCACCGTTCCCGGCGCCTCCCGGGCGTCTCCGGTGTTGCGCTTGTAGGCGAGGCCGAGGAGGAGGATCCGGGCGCCGTTGACGGACCGTTCCATCCGGTTGAAGGCCAGCATGAGCCGGCGGACGACGTAGTCGGGCATGTGCTCGTTCACGTCGTTGGCCAGCTCGACGAAGCGGAAGGGCTGGCCCAGGCTCCGGCGCACCTTCCACGAGAGGTAGCTGGGGTCGATGGGCAGGCAGTGACCGCCCACGCCGGGACCCGGGGTGAAGCGCATGTAGCCGAAGGGCTTGGTGGAGGCGGCGTCGATGGCCTCCCAGACGTCGATGTCCAGGTCGGCGGCGAACATGGCCAGCTCGTTGACCAGGGCGATGTTCACGTGGCGGAAGGTGTTCTCCAGGAGCTTGGTGAGCTCGGCCTCCCGGGTGCCCGAGACGGCCACGGTCCGCTCCACCAGCCGGCTGTAGAAGCCGTCGACGACCGCCAGGGACGCGGCGTCGATGCCGGAGACGACCTTCGGGGTGTTCTCCAGCTGGAAGGTCGGGTTGCCGGGGTCGATGCGCTCGGGGCTGTAGCCGGCGTGGAAGTCGCGCCCGCCGACGAGGCCCGAGCCGGACTCCAGGATGGGCACCACCAGCTCCTCGGTGGTGCCGGGATAGCTGGTGGACTCGAGGACGACGGTGGCGCCGGGTCGGAGGTGCACGGCCAGCGTCGCTGCGGCCTCCTCCACGTAGCGGAGGTTGGGATTCCCCTCCTCGAGGGGGGTGGGCACGTCGATCACGGCGATGTCGAACCCGGCCATGTCGGCGGCGTCCAGCGAGGGGAGGTAGCGGCCGGAGTCGAGCGCGGCACGCAGCCGCTCGTCGGTGATGTCCTCGATGTAGGAGTCGCCATCGGCCAGGCGCTTGATGCGGTCGACGTCGAGGTCGAACCCGACCACCTCGTAGCCCACCTCGACAGCGCGCAGCGCCAGCGGGAGGCCGACGTAGCCCTGCCCGACCACGACGAGCTTCTCCACGGACCGGTTCTCCGTCATCGACGCTGCGCTCCTTCGCCCATGGCGGTCACGCCGGGACCTGGTCGGGGCCGGTGGCGGTCTCGCCGTGCTGGGCGGAGAGGACGGACCGGAGCCGGAGGTCGTGCTCGGCGTCATCGAGCTCAGGCCAGAGGAAGGACTCCGTCGCGCCGCTGTGCGCCAGGTGGCCGTTGCCGTTGGTCGTCGCCTCGGGCTGCGGCGCCGCCGAGGCGCCCTCGGCGATGGCGGCGGTGAACAGCAGGGTGCGGACCGCCTCCTTGTCGCGGAGGGCGGTCGCCTGCTCGAGCTCGTCGAGATCGGCGGCGAAGCGCTCGGCCGGTGCCCGCAGCGGGACGAGACGGTTGATGTAGGGGTGGGCCGTCCCGAGGATCTCCTCGTCCGGGGTGCACAGCACCTCGTTGAGCTTCTCCCCGGGCCGCATGCCGGTGATCTCGATCGGGATGTCGATGCCGACCTGGCACCCCGACAGCCGGATCATCCGCTCGGCAAGGTCGAGGATGCGGACCGGGACGCCCATCTCGAGCATGAAGATCTCGCCCCCCTCTGAGAGGACCGAAGCCTGCAGGACCAGCTGCACCGCTTCCTCGACGCTCATGAAGAACCGGGTCATGCGGGGATCGGTCACGGTGACCGGGCCGCCCTGGGCGATCTGGCGGGTGAACGTCGGGATGACGCTGCCCCGGCTGCCGAGCACGTTGCCGAAGCGCACCGTGCAGTAGGCGGCGCCGGCCGGCGTGTGGGCCAGGACCGTCTGCTCGGCGATCCGCTTCGAGGCGCCCATGACGCTCGAGGGGTGGACGGCCTTGTCGGTCGAGATCTGCACGAAGCGCTCGACGCCCACCACGGCAGCGGCGTCGACGACGTTGCGGGTCCCCAGCACGTTCGTCTTGGCGGCCTCGAGTGGGTACTGCTCGAGCACGGGCACGTGCTTGTGGGCGGCGGCGTGGTAGACGACCTCGGGACGGAACTCGTCGAAGATGTCGAACACGGCCTCGCGGTCGAAGATGTCGATGAGCGCCTGGACGGCCGGCGACGAGAGGGTGGCCGCGGTGTCGTGGAGGTGCGTCTCGTCGTGGTCGAGGAGCACCAGCATGGACGGGCCCATCATCGACACCTGGCGGCAGATCTCGGAGCCGATCGAGCCGCCGGCGCCGGTGACCAGCACGCGGCGGCCCTCGATGGACTGGCGCACGGCGTCGAGGTCGGTGGGGACCGGGGTCCGGCCCAGGAGGTCCTCGATCTGCGGGGCACGGGCCTGGCGGAGGGCGGCGAGGTGGTTGGGCTCATTGAGCATGTCCCGGACCCCGGGGAGGATCTTCATGGACACCTCGGCCTCCTCGGCGGCCCGGAGCGACCGCTCGACGAGCTCGGGGGAGGGGTTGGGGATGGCCAGGAGGACCTGCTGGATGGTGTAGCGGCTGGCGGCCGACGGGATGTCGGCGATCGACCCGACCACGGGGACGCCGAGCAGCGAGAGGCCGTGGGAGCGCTCGTCGTCGTCGAAGACGGCGACGGGGACGAGCCCCGCCCCTGGGCTCCGCAGCATCTCCCGGATGGCAGCCGCCCCGGCGTCACGGCTCCCGATCACGGCGACCCGGAGGCCCATCCGCTTGGAGCCCCGCTGCCAGGCGAACAGCCGGGAGTGGAACCGGAGCAGGCCCATGCCCACCGCCGAGAACATGGCGCCGACCATGACCACGACCGGCGGGACGAGCTCGATGCCGAGCCACGTGCCGACCGGCCAGAAGGCGATGAGGATGCACAGCGACGTGGCCACCGACAGCAGCAGCTGGCGTGCCTCGTCGGCGCCGGCGTGGCGCCACATCCGGCCGTAGAGGCCGAAGAGCCGGTTGCAGGTCACCGTCACGACCACGGCGATGAGGAGGAACTCGAAGAAGTGGAGCCAATAGTGGGCGGGCGCCTTGTTGTGGAAGTAGGCGATCTCGGCCACGCTGTAGCCGACCACGATCCACAGCGCATCCAGCACCACGAACAGCAGCGCTGCCCGGATCCGACTGGCCGCCGTAGCGACCCTGGTCAGATCCGTCCGCTGCACCTCGCCGTCGGCCTGCGGGCCCACGGCATCCGGATACCCCCTCGTCCCTGCCCCACTCATCTGCTCGCCCCTCGAGTTCGTGTGCACGCCGGTCCGGCGGCCCCGGGGTGACCCGGGACGGGCGCCGATCCGTCCGGTGCCGGAAGGTGCCCCTGCACCTCCGTACCGCAGATCATGCACGTCAAACACTGCCCTGATGCGTCGCCCCTCACACTACCCCCAACAGGTGTAGCGGGCATCATCAGATTTGGGTATTGGCCGGGGCAACCGTGCGGCAATCCCCGGCGCTGGAGGCGATCCCGCAGCAGGTGGGGCCGCAGGGGACCTGGACCCGCCTCGGCGGCGAACCGGACTGCACCCGGCCCATGGGGTCGCCCGGCCCCGGCCGCCGGCACGACCGGTGCCACGACGGGTGGGTACGCCGTCATCCCTCTCCATTCCATGGGGGATCTATCGGATCGGTGATGGTGCGAACTGAAGGCCGGGTCTTCCGTCGCCCGTCGGGACCCGGGCGCCGGACGTCTCGGCGGGCCGTCGAGGTTCGTCCTCCGCACTGTCCACACCGCAGCCCGTGGCCGGGTGCAGGCGCGCCGGGATCCGTCGCCGTCCGGGGAGCCGGTGCCGGTCGAACGGGGATCACGGCGACGCGCGCCACCCGGGCGCCGCGCCACCCGTCCGCTCGAGGCCTCGATCGGACCTCGGGAGTCCGGGTCATGACGGCTACCGACCAGCACCGCTCGGCACCGGAATTCATGCGGAAGGTGCTAGCGGAATCGCAGAAGGCCCGGTGTACGATCGATCTGCGGTGCGGCGGATCGCTCGCCGCAGTGCAAGAGCCGGACTCCAGACCCACGACCCGACAGAACGGACGGGGCATGATCGAGCCAATCAACTTCCTCGAGGCGGTCCGCCAGCGGTGGCGCCTGATCGTGGTGTGCGCCGTCATCGGGGCGATCATCGGCGTCCTGTACCCGGCGTCGGCGTCCAAGCACCCCCGCACCGCGCTGAAGTGGCAGACCTCCGCCATCGTCGGCGCCCCCGCCTCCAGCGGGCTGATCGCCGGCACCGTGTCGAGCTCCCAGATCCTCTTCTACGCCAACACCTTCCCGGTCAAGCTGGCCGCGGTCAGCGACGTCGGGCTGAAGGGGAACCCCTACCTCTTCGCCGGGAGCATGTACGGCGCCCTGCAGGGGACCGACGGCAAGGCCACGACGGCCTCGGCGTCGAAGAAGTCGGTCGGCGGGAACGTGCTCCTCTTCGCCTCGGCCCAGACGCCGACATTGGCGGCCGATCTGGCCAACGCCTACGCCCAGGAGCTCGGCAACACCCTCGAGGGGATCGTCGCGTCCCGGTCGGCGAGCGGGACCGGGATCGGCAAGGGGTCCAGCTCGTCGGACTCGTCCTCGCCCAACACGGGCTACCAGGTGATCTTCCCCGGCACGCCGCAGCTGGCCACCCGGGTCAACCGGCCCACGGTCTCCACGCTGGGCAGCACCAAGGTCCGCCTGCTGCTCGGCCTCCTCGGTGGCGTCCTCCTGGCGTTGGCCATCCTCCTGGTCCGGGAGATCCTCAACAAGTCGATCCGGCGGGCGACCCGGGCCCGGTTCCACTTCAAGTACCCGGTGGTGGCCGAGATCCCCGAGACCTATCCGCCTGCCCCGAGCATCGTCGACGTGGTCGACCGACCGTCCTCGCCCGCTGCCGAGTCGTACCGCAAGCTGCGGATGTCGGTGCTGTTCGAGCCCTTGGCGCCGGCCTCCGGCACGTCGGCGTCGGGCGCTGACCCCCTGGCCGACCTGATCGGCGTGAGCGTGGCCACCCAGGAGGCCTATGCCGTCCCCGAGCCCGGGAGCCGGAGCGTCCTGCTGGTGACGTCCACCACCACCGAGCCGTCTCGCCCCAAGGTCGTGGCCAACCTGGCCGCCACCTACGCCGAGGCCGGGGAGCGGGTCATCGTGATCAGCACCAGCGACCTCGACTCCGGCCTGCCGACCGCCGCGCTGGGCAGCTTCGAGGACCCGGTGACGCCGGCCGACATCGAGGCGGCCCTGGTGGCGGCCTCGCCCGAGGGCGTCTCCCTCCTCTCCTTCGGGCACTTCATGGCCAACAGCGGGCGGCTGGTGAACCGCGGCGGCGAGGTGCTGGCCGCCGCCCGCCAGGTGGCCGACGTGGTGCTGGTGGAGACCCCGGGCTTCCTGGCCTACCACCATGCCGAAGCGCTGGTGCACTCGGTCGACGCCGTGGTCATCGTGTGCGAGAACGGCGCCACCCAGGTCCCCGACGCCCAGGACATGGGCGACGTGCTCCGGCGGCTCGGTGCCCCGGTGCTGGGCGTCGTCTTCACCGGCGAGGAGCTCGCCGCCGGCGTCCGGGCGGCGCTGGCTGGACCCAAGCCGCCCAAGGCGCGCAACGCCAAGAAGCGCAAGATCGCCCGGCCGACCGGGGACGAGCCCGCCACGACGACGGACGGCGCGGGCGACGAGCCCTCAGATGCGCCGATGGGGTCGGGGGAGGCCGGGGGAGCGGACGACGGAGCCGCCGACGCCGTGGCCGAGCTCCATCCTTCCTGAGCCGACGGCCCGGGGTGAGGGGATGACATGCTGATCGCCGTCAAGCTCCAGTCGAGCCCGGTGGCCGTGGTCATCGTGGCGCTGGTGCTGATCGGCATCTCACGCCCCATCGTCCGACGGGTGGCCGAGACCGAGGAGAGCCCCTGGCTGGAGCGGATCCTGACGGCCAGCCTGCTGCTCCACCTCCTGGCCGCCCTGGCCCAGGTCGTCGTCGTCACCACCCTCTACCACGGGGTCTCGGACTGGCACCGCTACACCATCCAGGGGTCGCTCCTGGCGCCGGACTTCCGGTCCTTCAACTTCACCCTGGCCCACGCCAACGTCCGGGGCATCGTCAACGACGGGTCGGTGAGCATCATCACCGGGGTGGTCATGGCCATCGTCGGGACCAACCTGGTGGCCACGTTCATGGTCTTCGCCTGGCTGTCGTTCCTCGGGGCGATCCTGTTCTACAAGGCCTTCACGCTGACCTTCCCGTCGGCTGTCGCCGGCCACCGCCGGTACGCCTACCTGATCTTCTTCCTGCCCTCGCTCCTCTTCTGGACGGCCGACTCCAGCAAGGAGTCGATCATGATGGTGTCGCTGGGCATCTGCGCGTACGGCATCGCCAAGGTCCTGCGCCACGCTCCTGGTGGCTTCACCCTGCTCGCCCTGGGGGTCATCCCCGGCTACTTCGTGCGGCCCAACGAGCTCATGGTCCTGCTCGGGGGGTTCGCCGTGGCCCTCATGGTCCGCTCTGGGTCGAGCGGCCAGCGCTTCAGCGGACTCCGGCGCATCGGCGGCCTGCTCTTCATGGGGCTCCTGGTCGGCATCTCGGTCTACCTGACCGTCCACTACCTCCACATCGGGAACGGGGCCGGGCAGCTCAACCTGCAGAAGATCGGCCAGAACAACAGCGCCGGCTCCGGTGCCGGCTTCGGCAGCAGCGGCGTCGCCTACCACTCGAGCCCGCTGTACCTCCCGGTCGACATCTACACCGTCCTGTTCGATCCGCTCGGCTTCAATGCGCACGGCACCGGTGAGTACGTCGCCTCGCTGGAGAACCTCATCCTGCTGGGCATCGCCGTGAGCTCGTACCGCCAGCTGCGGATGCTGGTCCGGACGTCGTTCTGCCGGCCCTACGTCATGATGTGCCTGGTCTACAGCCTCGGCTTCATGTACGCCTTCGCGGGCCTGGGGAACCTCGGCCTCATCTACCGGGAGCGGGCGATGCTCCTGCCCTTCCTCCTGGTCCTCTTCGCCATCCCCCGATCGCCCAAGGGCAAGCCCAACATGTTCGAGTGGGAGTACCGGCGCAAGGACCGCAAGGCCTTCCGGGAGGCGGTCCTGCGCCGTGAGGCCCTGGCCCGGGCGTTGCGGCTCTCCCTGGCCGCCGAGCGGGCCGGCGCCTCCCGCCGCCGCCCCGTGCCGGTCGGTGCCGGCGCACCGGCCGACGGAGGCCCGGAGCCCGAGGCCTCCCTGGGCGACCCGGACGGCGCCTGACCGACAGGCCCGGCCGCCGGGCGGACAGGCCGACCTCGCTCGGGAGGCAGGTGCCGGGGCGGCTCCCGGTCAGCCCGCAGGGTGACCGAGGCCCGGGGGGAGCAGGGGGGTGAGCACCCGGAGCCAGAGGTCGGCCACGGCGCCGATGGAGAACTGCTCGGTGCACCGGGCCCGGGCGGCATCCCCCATGGCCCGCCGCCGATCGCCGTCCTCGACGAGGCGCACGAGGGCGTCGACCATGCTGTCGAGGTCGTCGACCCCGACCACCGACCCGGTCGTCCCGTCCTCGATCACCGTGCGCACCCCTTCCACGTCGGTGGCCACCACGGGAAGGCCCGAGAGCCCCGCTTCGATGAGGACCCCGGGCATCCCCTCTCCCTGGGGCCGGCTGGGGAAGACCATGAGGTCGGAGCGGCCGAGGAGCTCGGCCACGTCGCTGCGCGAGCCGAGCACCTCGACACCGGCCTCGGCGGCGGCGGCGTCCACGGCGGGGCGCAGGGGGCCGTCGCCGATGAGCACGGCCCGCGGGTTGGCCCCCCGGGCGCGGGCGGCGGCCACGGCGGCGATGAAGTGGAGGGGCCGCTTCCCCTCGGTCAGCGCCCCCACGAAGGTGACCACGCACCGGTCGTCGGTCCGGCCGTCCGGGCGGGGGTGGAAGACGGCGGGATCCCGTCCGTTGGGGGTCATGGTCACCTTGGCCGGCGGGACACCCAGCAGCGAGGTGAGCTCGTCGGCGACCTCGGTCCCCTCGGCGGCCACGGCGTCGACCCGGCGCAGCAGGGTCCGCCAGAGGGCGACCTGGAGCCAGCGGTCGGCCGAGGCGCCGTAGGTGCCGATGGCGTAGTAGGCCAGCGGCCGCCGCCGGCCCACCATGGCCGGGACGAGGTACTTGAGCGGCTCGCCGCCGTGGGCCACCACGGCCACCGGGTCGAGCCGGGCGAGCGCGGATCGCAGGGCGCGCACCGCACCGAGGTTGAAGCCGACCCCCGGGACGTCCCCGTCAGACCGGTGGAGGGCGAGGTCGGTCCGCACCTCATCGGGCCCGTCGAAGAGGCAGAGGACGCGGTGGGTGCGGACGCCCGGCCGGTCGAGCGCATCGGCCAGGGCCCGGGCCTCCCGCTGGCCGCCCCGGGCCAGCGGCGTGGGGATGACGTGGAGCACCAGCGGGGCGCCGGTCGGCGCCCACTCCTCGGGGGTCGGTGCCCGGCCGCCGGGCTGCCCGGTGCCGTCGACCTCGTCTCCCACGCTGCCTCCCTGCATTCCGCCGGGTCCTCGGACGCCGGCCCCGAACCTACCAGCCGGGCCTCCGCCGACCGGGTGCTGCCGGGTAGCATCGCGGGGCGCTGCGGTCGGCTCCCGAGGCCCTGCGGAGAGGACCCCCGATGAGGACGTTGGTCGTAGCCGGCGAGTACCCGTGGCCGGTCAACAGCGGCTCCCGCCTGCGCCTGGCTTCGGTGCTGCGGGGCCTGGTCCGGTGCGGTCCGGTGGACCTGTTCGCCGCCCTGCCCACCGCCCGCACCGACATCGATCCCGCCCCGGCGGACGCCGGCCTGGCCCGGGTGGCCCATGTGGCCTACGACGACCGCCCACCCACCGGCCTGGGGCGGGCCCGCGTGGCCGCCACCCCGTCGCTCCCCTTCGAGGCCCCCCGTCCTGACGGCGGGGCCGTCCTGGCGCAGCTCACCGCCTTCGCCCACGGCGGCTACGACCTGGTGTGGTACTTCGGGATGCGCCCGTGGCTGCTGGCCGGCGGCCTCGAGGCGGCCCCGGCCGTCCTCGACCTGGTCGACCTCGAGGACCGCAAGATCGAGGCCCGCATGGCCATCCCGTCCGACGGCAT
>CAXBRB010000074.1:0-11464 GCA_963977795.1 uncultured Acidimicrobiaceae bacterium | reverse complement strand
ATCGCCGACAGCTACCACGCCCGCGCCGCCTACTTCGCGCAGCATGGCTACGCCTTTGCGCTCGTCGACTGCCGGGGCCGCGGAAATTCCGAAGGCGTGTTTGAGCCGTTCGTGAACGAGGGCCGCGACGGCCACGACGTGGTCCTGGTCCGGCCCGACCCGCCGGTGGATGCCGCCTACCTGGCCATGACCCTCCTCCTGGAGCAGGCCCGAGGCGACACGGTGATCGTGAACGACCCCCGGGCGCTCCGTGAGGCCAACGAGAAGCTCTACGCTGCCCGCTTCCCCGACCTCATGCCGGCCCACCTGGTGACCGCCGACCCGGACCGCCTCACGGCCTTCGCCGGGGCGGTGGGCGAGGCGGTTATCAAGCCGCTCGACGGGCACGGCGGCCGGGACGTGGTCCGGGTGGTGGCCGGCGCGCCGGGCACGGCCGCCCTCCTCGGCCGGCTCACCCATGGCGGCCGGGTGCCGGTGATGGCCCAGGAGTTCCTCCCGGCGGTGGCCGAGGGCGACCGGCGGATCCTGCTGCTCGAAGGCGCACCGCTCGGCGTGGTGCGACGGGTGCCCGCTCCGGGGGAGTTCCGGGCCAACCTCGGGCTCGGCGGCCGGGCCGAGCGGTGCGAGCTCGACGACGCCGACCGCCGCATCATCGCCGCCCTGGCTCCCGCCCTGGTCGCCGACGGGCTGGCCCTGGTCGGCATCGACGTGGTCGGCGGGCGGCTGACCGAGGTCAACGTCACCAGCCCGACCGGGCTCTGCCAGCTGGCCGCCCTGACCCGCACGCGGCCGGACCTCGAGGTGGTGGACTGGCTGGAGCGGGCGGCCGGGGGCTGAGGCGGAGCGGCCGAGCCTCCACGCCGTAGGTCAGGCGGGCAGCACGGGCTCGCCGAGCGGTCCCCACACCTCCCGGTTGTCGACCCGGGCCACCCACCGGCGGGGACGGATGTCGAGCAGGGGATCGAGGCCGGCCCGGGCGAACACCTGGCGGATGGCGACCTGGGCGTCGGCCGGCGCCGCGGCCACGGCGTCCTGGAGGCGCCGGATCAGGGTCAGCCGGTAGGGCACGACCACCACGGTCATGGGCCGGCCCCGCCAGGGGAACGTGGTGGTGCCGCTGAACCGGCGGCTGGGCTTGCCCAGGACGACCTCGCCCTCTTCGACCTCGGGGTGCTCGGCCAGCCAGGCGTCCACCGCCGCCACCTGGGCGACGGCCTCGTCGAGGTACTCCTCGCCGATGTAGGCCAGGAGGGCGTGCAGGGTGTCGGGCAGGGCGTCGTCGGCGAACAGGTCCACCATCGGGTCGACGAACTCCGGCGCGTCCACCTCGGGGAGGTGCATGCGCTCGGTCCACCGCCACACCCGCTGGGCGTGTTGCTTCATGAGGGCCGACGGATACGGGTCACGGGCCAGGTGGGCGTAGAGGGGGCCCATGAAGGCGTGGTCGGCGATGGTGGGGCGGCCGCCGAGCAGGTAGGGCGCGTGGGCCAGCTGGGCGTCGAGGAGGTCGAGGAACTCGAGGTAGGACCGCTCGATCTCGGGGATGAGCTCCTCGGACACCCCGAAGGCCGCCGTGGCCGAGCGCATCCGGTCGCTGGCGAAGGCGAACGTCGCCTCCCGGGTGGCGTCGTCGGCCCCCACGGCCAGGGCGGCCGAGAAGTCCCGGCTGAGGAAGGCGAGGTTGGCGTCGTCGAAGTTCCACCGGTAGTGCATGGCCGGCCGCAGGAGGCCCTCCCCGGCGAAGAGCTCGAGCACGTGGGCCACCGCCCGCAGCACCGGGCCGGCCGGGTAGGCCGAGCGCGCCGGGTCCTCGTCGGCGTCGAGGACATCCATGATGTCGATGGAGTCCTGCACCAGGGTGCCGTCGGGCAGCTCGAGGACCGGCATGATCCACCGGCCGACGGCGGGGACCACGTGCTCGGTGAAGCGGGCGCTCCCCGGAGCCACCTCGGTGAAGGGGATGCCGTGGGTGCGCAGGTAGGAGCGGGCCTTGGCCGAGTACAGCGATGCCGGCATGGCGTAGAGGGTGCAGCGGTCCGTCACGGGGTCTCCAATTCGCTCGGGTCCAGGGAGGGTAGATCGCCGTCCGGTGGCGGTGGGCGCCACGACTGCCCGGCCCGCCCGGCGGCCCAGGTGCGGACCTCGGCGGCCGCTGCCGGGACGCCGGTCTCGTCGAGGAGGTCGGCCGCCAGGGCCAGGCACCGCTCGGCGCCGGCCTGCAGGACGGGGTCGGCGGTGCCGACCGGGACGCGCTCCCAGGCGCCGCCGGCCGGGCCGCAGGCGTCCGTGAGCTGGTCGAGCGGTGCGCCGTCGCCCACCAGGGCCACGAGGGCGTGCACGGCGACACGGCGGTCCGCCGGCGCCAGGGCGTCGAGGAAGCGGCATTCGAGCCACCTCCGGGGCCGCACCGGCGGGAACAGGGTGGAGAGGTGGTGGTCCACATCCCCGGCGGCCGGGCCGCCGCTCCCGTCGACCCAGTCCCGCAGCGTGCGGCAGCCGTCGGGGATCGCCGTGTCCGTTGGCCCGCCGCCGAGGAGCCGGGCGTCGAGCGCGTAGGCGACCCAGCCGTCCACACCGGCAGGCACCGGTCGGGTCCGGGTGGGGTCGATGGCGGCCCACACCGCCGAGCGGGCCGAGGCCAGCACCGCGCCCGTCGCCGACCGCCTCGGCGAGTTGGCGAACGCCGCAGCCAGCACCGGGCCCACCAGGTCGGCGCGCCGGGCGGTGTCCACGGGATCGTCGCCGAAGTCGAGGTTGACCTGGAGGGAGGCCGTCGAGCACATCATGAGGCGGCCGGCCGGCCCGTCGGAGTCAAAGGCTGCCTCCATGGCCCGGTAGCGAGGGAGGTCCACCGAGCGGACCGGCGGACGGAACGGATCGAGGCCGGTGTGCACGAGACCGAGCCCGGCGGCTGCCAGCCGTGCCTCCAGGACGGCCTCGTCCTCTGCCGCTGCCTCCAGAGCGGCCGCAGCCTCCCGGTGGGGCCGGGTGGACAGCTCGAGCTGGCCTCCGGGCTCCACGCCGACGGTGCCGCGACGGGGGAGTGGTCCGCCGGCCGCGGCGAGGACCTCGGCTCCGGGGACGGGTCGGCCGGGATCCGACCGATCGATGACGATCCACTCGAGCTCGAGGCCCACGGCACTCGAGGGCGCCCCGGCGGGCACGAAGGCCGCGGCGATCCGCCGGCGCACCTCCTCGGGGCCGAGCGGTGCCCGGCGGGCCTGGGGCGTCGCCACCGCCCACCGGAGATCGGCCGCCGAGTCGGCGGAGGGTCCATCGGGGGCGGGGAGGGCGGAGATCGGCATGGTCATGATGTGGTGCCGGCGGACGTGCTCCCCACCGGGAATGTTCTGTCAGATAGAGTGACAGATGTGAGCCCACAGGGCACGTCGGAGCAGAGGAGCGGAACCTGATGGACGTCGAGGTGTCGAGGGACGACTTCACGGTGTGGCGCACCGTCGACCTGCCGCAGCAGCCGCTGGCCGAGGAGCAGGCCCGGCTGCGCATCGACCACTTCGGCTTCTCCTCCAACAACGTGACCTACGCCGTGGTGGGCGACATGCTCCGCTACTGGAGCGCCTTCCCGGCGGCGCCGGCCACAGCGGGCGACACCACGCGGTGGGGTCGGGTGCCGGTGTGGGGCTTTGCCGAGGTGGTCGAGACGCGCAGCGACGACCTGGCCGTGGGCGAGCGTCTCTTCGGCTACCTCCCGATGTCCACCGAGCTGGTGATCACCGTGGGCAACGCCGACGCGGCCCGGGTGGTCGACGTCTCGCCGCACCGGGCCGAGATGGCCGGGGCCTACAACGGCTACCTGCGGTGCGCGGCCGACCCGGCCTACCGACCCGGCGGCGAGGACGTCCACATGCTCCTCTACCCCTTGTTCTTCACGTCGTACGTCATCGACGACTTCCTCGCCGACAACGGCGACTTCGGCGCCTCCACCGCGGTCATCACCAGCGCCTCGGCCAAGACGGCGGTCGGGGCCGCCTTCCTCCTCCACGGCCGGGGGGTGCGCACCATCGGGCTGACCTCGGCGGCCAACGTCGCCTTCTGCCGGTCGCTCGGCACCTATGACGAGGTCCGGACCTACGACGAGGTGGACGCCCTCGAGCTCGTGCCGTCGGTGCTGGTCGACGTCTCCGGCAACCAGGACGTGGTCAGCGCCGTCCACCGTCGGCTCGACGGCGTCCTGGCCCACTCCATGGTCGTCGGGGACACCCACTGGGACCACGAGGCGACCGCCGCCGCAGCCGATCGCCCCGGGCCGGCGCCGGCGTTCCTGTTCGCCCCCGCCCAGATCGCCAAGCGGTCCGGCGACTGGGGTGCCGAGGTGCTGGCGGCGCGGATGGCCGAGGCGTGGACGGCGTTCGCCGCCTGGGCCGAGGGATGGCTCACCGTCGAGCACCTGGCCGGTCCCGACGCCGTCATCGAGGTCTTCCGCACCTATCTGGCGGGCCGGGTCATCCCCTCCGTGGGCACCGTCTGCACCATGGCCGCCGGCGACTGAACGCCTCCCGATCCACCCGCCCCCCACCGCACCGACCACCACCACCGACCGGCAAGGAGCACCGCCCATGAAGTTCGGCATCATCTTCGCCAACACCGGCCCCTTCGTGGAGCCCGGACCCGCCGCCGAGATGGCCCGGGCCGCCGAGCAGGCCGGGTTCGAGTCGCTGTGGACGGTCGAGCACGCCGTGGTCCCGGCGGGGTATGCGTCGACCTATCCGTACGACCCGTCGGGCCGGATGCCCGGGAGCGACGACTCGCCGGTGCCGGATCCGCTGATCTGGCTGGCCTATCTGGCCGCCGCCACCACGACGCTGCGGCTGGCCACCGGGATCCTGATCCTGCCCCAGCGCAACCCGGTGGTCCTGGCCAAGGAGGTGGCCACCCTGGACCGCCTCTCGGGCGGCCGGTTCGATCTCGGGGTCGGCATCGGCTGGCTCCGGGAGGAGTTCGACGCCATCGGCGTGCCCTTCGACGAGCGGGCCGAGCGCACGGATGAGGCCATCGACGTGCTGCGCGCCCTGTGGGCGGGCGGCCCGGCCACCTTCGAGGGCCGGTACTCCTCGTTCGCCGCCTGCCACTCCGAGCCCCGCCCGGCCGCCGGGTCGGTCCCCGTGCACATCGGGGGCCACTCCGAGGCCTCGGCGCGCCGGGCCGGACGGCTGGGCGACGGGTACTTCCCGGCGGTGGGCGGGGCCAAGCTGGCCGCCCTGCTGGAGGTGCTGCGCGCGAGCGCCGTCGAGGCCGGACGGGACCCGGGGGCCATCGAGATCACCAGCGGCGGCCGAGGGGTCTTCGGACCCGACCAGCTCGACGAGGTCAAGGCGCTGGCTGACCTGGGGGTGGACCGGGTGGTGGTCCCGGCCTTCCTGTTCTGGAACGACCCGGCGGCCTCGCTGGCCGCCTTCGGCGAGCAGGTCATCGCCAAGTCCTGACCGTCCCCGCCCGGGCGCCCCGAGCGACCGGGCGGCACGACCACGAGGCCCCGGCCTCCGAGACCCACGAGGCCCCGGCCTCCGAGACCCACGAGGCCCTGGCCTCCGAGATGAGGAGCAGCACAGATGGAGCTGGAAGGACGCACCGCCGTGGTGACGGGCGCAGCATCGGGCATCGGCCTGGCCTTGACCGAGCGCTTCCTGGATGAGGGGATGTCGGTGGTGATGGCCGACATCGAGGAGGCGGCGCTCGAACGTGAGTCGTCCCGCCTCGCCGGGGCCGGCGCCACGGTGCACGCCGTGACGTGCGACGTGTCCGATGCCGACCAGGTCGCTGCGCTGCGTGACCGGGCGCTGGAGGCCTTCGGCGCCGTCCATCTCCTCTGCAACAACGCCGGCGTGGCCAACGGGCGCCCCAACCACAAGACCCGGCCGGCCGAGTGGGACTGGGTGGCCGGGGTCAACCTCCTCGGTCCGGCCTACGGGGTGAGCACCTTCGTCCCGCTGATGCTCGAGCAGGGAGAGGGCCATGTGGTGAACACGGCGTCCGAGGCGGGTCTCACGGCGTCGCCCATGCTCGGCCCCTACCACCCGACCAAGTACGCCGTGGTGGGCCTCTCGGAGTCGCTGGCCATGGAGCTCGAAGGCACGCCGGTGGGCGTGTCGTGCCTGTGCCCGGAGCTGGTGGCCACCCGGATCTTCGAGTCGACCCGCAACGCCCCGGCCGCCCTCGGCTTCCCGCCGCCGCCGGCCATCCCGATGGACCAGATCGAACAGCTCATGGCGTCGACGGCCATGCCGCCGGCCGACGTGGCCGGCATGGTCGCCTACGCCGTGCGGGCCGGCGTCTTCTGGATCCTCCCGCACCAGAGCACGATGGCCCGCGTCCACCGCCGCAACGAGCGCCTCGAGCAGCTGCGCAACCCGGCGTTCGGGCGCTAGGCCGGACCGACCACCCGTCAGCACCACCTCGGACCGCCGCCGGGCACCCCGACGGCCCAGAGCACCACAGGAGCACCCCCATGGCCGACCGCCTCGAGTATCCCTTCGGCACCATCCACGTCGACACCGCCGCCCGGTGGATGCAGCTCGACCCGTCCGAGGACCGGGAGGTGTGGATGCTCAACCTCATGCGGTACAAGGAGGCGGCCGACTACGGCGACGGGGACGACCGTGGGATCTCGGGCCGGGAGGCCGACGACCGCTACGCCCCCACCGAGGTGCTGGACGCCCTCGGTGCCCCGGTCGCCCTCTTCGGCGACGTGACCGATCAGCCCACTCCCGGTACCGCATGGGACCGGATCGGCATCGTCCGCTATCCCAGTCGGGCCACGTTCTTCGCCATGCAGCGGCGCGAGGACTTCCAGGAGAAGTACGTCCATAAGCAGGCCGGTATGGCCGAGACCATCGTGATGGGGTGCGTCCCCGTGGCCGCCGCCGACCCCGGGTCAGCGGGCGAAGGTCCGATGGTCATGCACGTCCGTCGGCTGGCCGAGGACGCCGTTCCTGGACCCGATCCCATCGGGGTGGTGCCGCTCGGGCACTTCGCCGTGGACGGGGTCATCCTGGGAGACGGCCGGACGTGGAGCGACGTCCGGTTCGTGCGCCTGGAGGGGATCGGGCCGGCCGACCTGGCCGGAGCGGAGGGGGTGGACGACGAGGTCATCGTGGTCATCGCCCCGGTGATCGACGACCTCCTCGGCTCGGTGGCCAGCGCCGGAGGCTGAGGCCGCCGCCGGCCCGTCGGGGACGGGTCGGCCCCGCTACCATCGGGCGGTCCGCCGGCGCCCGTGCCGGGCCGGGCCCGAGCCGCAGGGGAGCGCCATGCCCACCGTCGAGACCGTCCGGGGACCCGTGGACACAGCCGAACTGGGCCGGACCTACATGCACGAGCACGTCTTCGTGCTCACCCCCGACGTCCAGCAGAACTACCCCGACGAGTGGGGCGACGAGGACCAGCGGGTGGCCGATGCCGTGGCCAAGCTCTCGGCGCTCGCCGCCTCGGGGGTCCGGACCATCGTCGACCCCACGGTGGTGGGCCTCGGCCGCTACATCCCCCGCATCCAGCGGGTGGCCGACGCCGTCCCCGACCTCAACATCGTGGTGGCCACCGGCTGCTACACGTACCACGACGTCCCGTTCTTCTTCCATCACCGGGGCCCGGCCCTGGAGGCCGCGCTCGGCGTGCCCGTGCCCGATCCCATGGTGGACCTGTTCGTGGGCGACATCACCGAGGGGATCGCCGGGACCGGGGTGCGGGCCGGCATGCTCAAGTGCGCCATCGACGAGCCCGGGCTGACCCCGGGGGTGGAGCGGATCATGCGGGCGGTGGCCCAGGCCCACCTGCGCACGGGGACGCCGGTCACCGTCCACACCCACCCCGAGAGCCATCAGGGCCTGGTGGTCCAACGGGTGCTGGCCGAGGAGGGGGTGGACCCGGCTGCCGTGGTCCTTGGCCACAGTGGCGACTCCACCGACGTCGACCATCTCTCGGCGCTGGCCGAGGCCGGGTTCTGGCTGGGCATGGACCGCTTCGGCATCAACCTGGCCACCACCTTCGAGGCCCGGGCCGACACGGTGGTCGAGCTGTGCCGGCGGGGCTATGCCGGCCGCATGGTCCTGGCCCACGACGCCGCCTGCTACATCGACTGGATCGACCCCGACGTGCTGGCCTTCCTGCCCGAGTGGCACTACCTCCACATCGCCGAGCGGGTCCTGCCCTACCTGCTCGACCACGGGGTCACCGAGGAGCAGATCACCACCATGCTCGTCGACAACCCCCGGCGGATCTTCGACGGGGCCTGAGGCGACGCCGGGGCGGCGCCGCCGGGGCGTCGGGCCAGGGACGGGGCGATCAGGCGTCGTCGGCGCCCCGGCCGGGTGCGATGCTGCGCCCCACCTCGGAGCGCAGGTAGGCCAGCGCCGCCATGACCCGGCGGTCGACCGCCGGTCGGTCGACCAGGTCCAGCTTCCGGAAGATGGCCGTGATGTGCTTCTCGACGGACTTCATCGACAGGCAGAGCTCGTCGGCGATGGCCCGGTTGGAGCGGCCCAGGGCGATCTGCTCGAGCACCTCGGACTCCCGGGTCGTCAGATCGTCGACCCCGGGAGCGTCACTGCGCTGGATCAGGGCGTTCGCCGCATGGGGATCCAGGACGGTACGACCGGCGGCGACGTCGGCGATGGCCGTGATCAGCGACCCCAGGTCGTCGATGTGCTCCCGGACCAGCAGGCCGGTCCCGTAGGCGCCCCCGCGCAGGAGGGTCAGCGCCAGGCCGTCGACGGCATCGGTCACCACCAGGAGGCCGAGGCTGGGCCGGGACTGGCGCAGGTCCCGTGCGACGGCCAGGAGCTCGAGGGACTCAGGGGCGCTGGCGACGACGGAGAGGACCACGACCTGGGGCTCGAGCCGCTCGACGGTCTCGGTCAGTTCGGATGCCGAGGTCACGTTGGCCACCACCGACACCTCGGGGCGGTCCTTCATGAGCGAGGCGAAGCCGGCGCCGAGGAGCGGGCTGCCCGCCAGGAACACCACGGTGATCGGCTCGGCGGGCGCAGGCATCTGTGTCGAGCGAGGGGTCACTTGCACTTTGGGGGGGCACCTAGAACGACCTGCAACCCGGCCTGGCGAGCAGTGATTGCATCCGTCAGGTGCAACTATAGATTGCGAACGGACCAGATGCGAGCCGAAGTGCGTGCCGAGGTGTCATTGAGGGTCGCCCCTCTGGCTCGTCCAGGGAACACCCGGGTGCCCGCCGAGGGATACCCCGCCTGCCCGAGGGAAGCACGTTGGACGAAAGGGGCGGGCGGCTGGCAGCGGCGGGCCGAGATCACGGGCGCCGCGGCCACACTGATGACGCCGCCCGGACCGGCGTCCCGCTCAGGCGGCGGGCTGGCCCAGCACGCCCACGGCGCCGGGCGCGCTGCAGGTCGAGGGTGGCTGCACGCCAGCCAGCCGGTCCGTCATCCAGCTGACGATGGTCGGGGCGGCCACCAGGACCACGGTCTCGTGGGTGGCACCGGGTGCGTGGAGGTACTCCACGGTGTCGCCGACCGGGCAGGCCATGGAGGTGACGAAGGTGTCGGTCAGCGCCGGGGGGACCGTCCCGTCGGCCGTGCCCTGGACGATGAGCACCGGGGCCGTGGTCCGCACCCGTCCGGGGTCGTTGGCCCGGGCCCGGGCCACCACGTGGGGGTCGGCGGCGGCCGCGGGACGGAAGACGTCGGTGGGCCGGAGCTTCTGGGCGGCGATGGCCGCCGCAACCTGGTCAGAGCAGCCGTGGGTCACCTCCCGGGCGGCGAAGGCCTCACCGGCCGGGGTGAAGATGGTGGCGGCCGGCAGGTCGGGGTAGGTCTGGGACCAGGACCAGGCGGTGGGGATGGAATAGGGGAGGAATTGGGATCCCACCGGGGTGGCGATTACCGAGATCAGCGTGCTGAGGCCGGTGGCCGGGGCGGCGGCCACCACGCCCAGGACGTGCAGGTCGGGGGCGTACGTCGGGGCCATCTCGCCGGCGAACAGGGCGGCGTGGCCCCCCTGGGAGTGGCCGTAGATGAGGATGCGGTCCGCCGTGGACGAGGCCAGGAGGTGCCGGGCGGCCCGGGTGGCGTCGAGGACGGCCCGTCCCTCGCTGTCGCCCAAGAGATAGGGGTGGACCCCGTCGGCCACGCCCAGGCCCTGGTAGTCGGCGGCCGCCACCACGAAGCCGGCGGCCAGGAAGCGGTCCAGGCCGGGCAGCAGATACGGCGCCGCGCCGCTGGTGGGGAGGAGCGAGGGCGCGCACGGCGCAGCGAACCCGCTGGTCCCGTGGGCCCAGGCGACGACGGGGCGGCCGCCGGCGGGCTGCTGGTCGCTGGCCGGCGGGGCGATCACGTACCCCGACTCGGCCTCATCGGCCCCCGTGATGGTCGTCGAGTGGAAGAGGATGCGCCACACCGTGGCCCCGGACGGCACGCCGGGCACGCCCCGTACGACGGCCGAGCGGATGAGGGTCCCGGGGGCGGCGGCCGGGAGGGGCCGGGGCGGGACGTAGAAGGCGGCCGTCCTCGCCGAGGCCGAGGTGCACGATGTCAATGGGGTCATCAAGCGCTGCGATCACCGGCACGTAGGCCGTCGCGCGCTGCAGGTGGTCGAGCAGGGCCACGGTCTTCGTGCCGCCGAAGTAGGCGTGCGCCGTGTTGGCGAGCGGGGCGAACCGGGTGTCGCCGGCCCCTGGCACCAATTCAGCTGCCGGGTAGGTGGTACCTCGCCACCAACGTGTGCCTGCTGGCAGCACCACTGGGCGAATGGCGTTCAACAGGTGAGGGGTGAGCGCCACCACGGGGCAGTCGGGGCGGCCACAGGGTGAGGTGGAGGTCATCCGCCGTTGGCGCTGCCGAGGAACCGCTGCACGAGGGTGTGGAGTTCCGTGAGGTCGCCTCGGGCCACCAGCAGTGTGGGTGCGTGGTCGAGCCACGGGTTGGTGGTGCAGAACCATCGCCACACTGCCCACCCCGACATGCCGGAGGCCGTGAGCGACTGCACGGCCTCGGAGACGGCCGGCACGAGGTGGTACTGGGTGTCGAACTGGAACGACGGAATGAGCGTGGTGCCGTAGTCGACCGTCACCAGCTTGCCGGCCTCGCGCATGCGCCGCAGCACCGTGGCGCGTCGCTGCAGAGCCAGGTCGGGGTTCACCAGCGGCGAATACACCGAAGGTGCCGGCGGCAGACCGGCGATCAGGGCCGCCTCCGGAAGGGTGAGCTGATCGGGGCTCTTGGAGAAGTAGATCCAGGCGGCATCAGCCACGCCATAGGCGCTGGAGCCCAGATACACATAGTTGAGGTACTGCTCGAGGATCTGCTGCTTGCTGAGCTGGCGCTCGAGCTTGCCGGCGAGCAGCACCTCGCTCAGCTTGCGCAGGATCGTGCGGTCCTGGGTGAGAAAAACGGTGCGCGCCAGCTGCTGGGTGATCGTGCTGGCCCCCTCCTCCACCGAGCCCTGCCGCAGGTTGCGCAGCATCGCCCGGGCGATACCCACC
>CAXBRB010000073.1:0-11612 GCA_963977795.1 uncultured Acidimicrobiaceae bacterium | reverse complement strand
GTAGCCGTGACTGGAGTTCAGACGTGTGCTCTTCCGATCTGGCCCGCCGGGCCGGCCGCCTCCACTCCCCTGGTCGCGACGCCCGGGCCATCAGCCACCACTACGACGTGGGCAACGACTTCTACCGGCTGGTCCTCGGGCCCAGCTGGACCTACTCGTGCGCCCGCTTCGTGACCCCGGCCACCACCCTGGAGGAGGCCCAGGCGGCCAAGTACGAGCTGATCTGCCGCAAGCTGGGCCTGGAGGAGCGTCCCGGGGCTCGCCTCCTCGACGTCGGGTGCGGCTGGGGATCGATGGCCATCCACGCCGCCCGCTTCCACGGGGCCCAGGTGGTGGGCATCGCCCTCAGCCGGGAGCAGGTCGACATGGCCCGGCGTCGGGTGGACGAGGCCGGCCTGGGCGGCCAGGTGGAGATCCGCTTCCAGGACTACCGGGACCTGGCCGGCGAGCAGTTCGACGCCATCTCGTCGATCGGCATGTTCGAGCACGTCGGATCGGCCCGGACGGCCGAGTACTTCGCCACCCTCCGCCAGCTCCTCGCCCCCCGGGGCCGCCTTTGCAACCACGCCATCTCGTCGCCCGGCGGCTCCCGCATCGGCGGCCGGACCTTCATCGGCCGCTACGTCTTCCCCGACGGGGAGCTGATCGACGTCGGGGAGGTCGTCCTGGCCATGGAGCGGGCCGGCTTCGAGGTCCGCGACGTCGAGTCCCTCCGCGAGCACTACGCCCGGACCCTCGAGCGCTGGGTGGCCAACCTGGAGGCGGCCTGGGACGAGGCGGTGGCCCTGGTGGGCCGGGCCCGGGCCGACATCTGGCGGTTCTACATGGCCGCCTCGGCCATCGGCTTCGAGGACGGCGGCATCGCCGTGCACCAGGTCCTCGGGGTGGTGCCCGAGGCCGACGGGACGAGCGGCATGCCCCGGACCCGGGAGGCCTGGGGCTGACCGCCAGGCCGTCGCCGCACGAGCACACGAGCACAGGGGGGTGGGCCGGCCGACGGTCCCCGGGGGCGGGCCGGGGCCCGGCCATCCCCGGGGCTGAGGACCGGGGGTGGTCGGACCCGGGCCTGTGCCGACCCGGGTCGGCAGGCGTCAGCTGAGCGAGAGCTCCCGGCGGTAGACCCGGGCCGGGCCGAGGCCGGCGATGCGCTCGGCCAGGGCGGCGAAGGCGGCCGAGGCCTCCGAACCCGGGTCGGCCGCCGTCACCGGGACGCCGTCGTCGCCGCCGGCCCGCAGCGCAGGCACCAGGGGCACCTGGCCGAGGAGGGGCACGCCCAGCTCGCCGGCCAGCTCGGCCCCGCCGCCGGCCCCGAAGAGCTCGTAGCGGGTGCCGTCGTCACCGGTGAACCAGCTCATGTTCTCGATGACGCCGCGCACGGCCAGCTTCAGCTTGCGGGCGGCGTAGGCCGAGCGCTGGGCCACCCGCTGGGCGGCCGGCTGCGGGGTGGTCACCACGTAGACCTCGGTCTTGGACAGGTACTGGCCCAGCGAGAGGGTCACGTCGCCGGTGCCCGGGGGCATGTCGACGAGGAGGAAGTCGGGCTCACCCCAGAAGGCGTCGACCAGGAACTGCTCGAGCGCCTTGTGGAGCATCGGGCCCCGCCAGATCACCGGGGTGTCGTCGGCCACGAAGAAGCCCATGGAGAGGCACCGGACCCCGTGGGCCGTCGGGGGGACCACCAGGTCGCCGATGATCACCGGATCCTGGTCGATCCCGAGCATCTTCGGCACGGAGAAGCCGTAGACGTCGGCGTCCAGGATGCCCACGTCGTAGCCGGCCCGGGCCAGCGAGATGGCCAGGTTGACGGTGACCGAGGACTTGCCCACCCCGCCCTTGCCCGAGGAGATCCCGATCACCCGGGTCGGGCTCTTCGGGTCCATGAACCGGTTGGGCCGGCCCTCCTCGTGGCCGAGGGACCCACCCCCGTGGCCGTGGCTGTGCCCGTGGCCGTCGTCCTGGGCGTGCATGGTCCCCATGGGCACGGCGTCGCCCCGCAGCAGCATCCGCAGGTGGGCCCGGGGCTCCTCGCCCATCACCGTGGTCTCCACCTCGACCTCGCCGACGCCCGCCACGGCCGAGACGGCGTCACGGACCCGGGCCACGAGCTCGTCGGCCCGGGGGTAGTGGGCCACCGGGAGGGCCACCGAAACCTCGGCCCGGCGGCGCCGGGTGCGCACCGGACCGACCATCCCGAGCTCGCCCAGCGGTCGGCGCAGCTCGGGGTCGACCACCGCAGCGACGGCGGCGACGACCTGGGTCTCGTCGATGGACATGGGGCGCTCCTGAGGGGTTCTGCGGGCTCTCGGTAGACTACGGGACGTGCAGGACGATCCGGACAGCCAGTTCGCGGCGGCGGTCACCGCCGTGACCTCGGCCTTCGGCGATCCGACCCGACGGGAGATCTACCTCTTCGTGCGCTCCCACCCGGGTGCCACCGCCTCCGAGGTGGCCGCCCGCTTCTCGGTCCACCCCAACGTGGCCCGCCACCACCTCGAGCGCCTGGCCGCCGGCGGCTACGTCGAGGTCACCATGGAGCGCCCGGCCGGCACGGGATCGGGGGCCGGGCGCCCGTCCAAGCGGTTCTCCGCCATCGGCGAGGACCCCACCCTCGACCTCCTCACCCGCCGGGACGACCTGCTGGTCCTCCTGCTCCAGGAGGCCCTCCACCTGCTGGGCCCGGCGGCGGCCGAGGCCATGGCCGAGCGGGTGGGCGAGGAGTACGGACGCACCCTGGCCGGCCAGATGTCCCCTGGAGACACCCAGCGCTCGCTGCGCACGGCCATGCACGCCATCGCCGACACCCTCACCGCCCACGGGTTCGCCGCCCACGCCGAGGACCACGGTGCGACCACCGCCGTGGTGGCCGACAACTGCCCCTTCGGCGACGCCGCCTCCCAGCACCCGGTCCTCTGCGCAGTGGACCGCGGCATGGTCAAGGGCCTCCTGGCCGGACTGTGCGGCCCCGACGACGGGGCGGTCCCGGTGGTGCTCTCGTCGTCCCGGGCCCGCGGCGACGACGCCTGCGCCGCGGTCGTCTGAGCCGGTCGGCGCCGCCATGGCCGCCACCCGCCACTACCTCGACCACGCCTCCACCAGCCCGCTGCGGCCCGAGGCGGCCGCCGCCATGGCCGCCTGGGACGACCTGGGCATCGCCGCCGACCCGGGCCGGGTCCACACCGAGGGCCGCATGGCCCGGGCCACCCTGGAGAGCGCCCGGGAGCAGGTGGCCGGCCTCCTGGGGGTGCGGCCCCGCCAGGTCGTCCTGACCTCGGGGGCCACCGAGGCAGTCAACGCCGCCGTCTGGGGCATCCTGCGGGCCGCCCCCGGTGCCCCGGTGGTCCTGGCCGAGGTCGAGCACTCGTCCGTCGGCGACGCCTCGGCCCGCCTGGGCGCACCGGTGGCCGTGGCCGTGGACGGCCTCGGCCGCATCCACCCGGATGCGGTGGCCGCGGCCCTGGAGCGGGCCCGGTCCGTCCACGGCCGGCCGGCTGCCCTGGCGCACTGCCAGTGGGCCAACCACGAGGTCGGCACCGTCCAGCCCGTGGCCGAGGTGGCCGCCGTCTGCCGGGCCGCCGGCGTGCCTCTCCACGTGGACGCCTCGGCCGCCGTGGGCCACCTGCCCTGCGACCTCGGCGCCCTGGGCGAGGCCGGCGCCGACCTCATCTCGGTGGCCGCCCACACCTTCGGCGGCCCCGCCGGCATCGGGGCCCTCGTGCTCCGCCGGGGCCTGCGCATCGAGCCGCTGCTGGTCGGCGGGGAGCAGGAGCGGGGCCGGCGGGCCGGCCTGGAGGACGTCCGTTCAGCCATCGGCTTCGGGGCCGCCGCCGAGACCCTGGCCACCGGGGGCCGCCTCGCCGAGGAGGCCGACCGGGCCCGACGCCAGACCAGCCGGCTGCTGGCGGCGGCCACGGCGGTGGACGAGGTCACCCCCTATGGCGACACCGACGACCGGGTGCCCCACATCGTCTGCGTGGGTGTCGCAGGGGTCGAGGCCGAGCCGGTCCTGCTCGGCCTGGACCAGGCCGGGGTGGCCGCCCACTCGGGCTCGTCGTGCTCGTCGGAGTCCCTCGAGCCCTCCCCGGTGCTGGCCGCCATGGGCGTCGACGGGGAGCGCTCGCTGCGCCTCTCGGTGGGGTGGTCCACCAGCGACGACGACGTGGCGGCGTTCGAGGAGTCCTTCGCCGGCGTGGTGGCCGGGCTCCGGTCGCTCCGCACCTGACCCGCCTCCCCTGGGACGGCCAGGGGTAGGGTCCGGCCATGTCCGCACCTCCCCCACCCCCGTCCGCAGGCACCGGTGCACCCGACGGCCCGAGCGGCCCGGTCCGGGCGGTGGTGTGCCCGGACCTCGGTCCCCTGGCCCACCTGGCCGTCGAGGCGAGACCGAGGACCGAGCCGGGACCGGGCATGGTGCGCCTGGCCGTGGCCGCCGCCGGGGTGAACTTCGTCGACGGCCTGATCTGCCAGGGGAAGTACCAGCTGAAGCCCCAGCCGCCCTTCGTCCCCGGCTCCGAGGTGGCCGGCACGGTGGACGCCGTGGGACCGGGGGTCGAGGGCTGGGCGGTCGGCGACCGGGCCCTGGTGTTCTGCGGCTTCGGCGGCTTCGCCTCCGAGGTCGTCGTGCCGGCGCTGTCGCTGGTCCGGGTGCCGGACGCTCTCGACCTGCCCCGCGCCGCCGCCCTGGTCCAGTCCTACTGCACCATGCTCTTCACCCTGACCCGGCGGACCACCGTCGCTCCGGGCGAGTGGGTCCTCGTGCTCGGGGCCGGGGGCGGGATCGGCCTGGCCGCCGTGGACGTGGCCTGCGCCCTCGGGGCCCGGGTCATCGCCGCCGCCTCCACGCCCGAGCGGCTCGAGGCGGCCCGGGCCATGGGTGCCGAGGCCACCATCGCCTATGAGTCCGAGGACCTGAAGGCCCGGGCCCGGGAGCTCACCGGCGGCGGGGTCGACGTGGTGGTGGACCCGGTGGGCGGCGCCCACAGCGAGCCGGCCCTGCGCTCGCTGGGCAGGCTCGGACGGTTCTGCGTCATCGGCTTCGCCTCGGGGCCCATCCCCTCGGTCCCCCTGAACCTGGTCCTGCTCAACAACCGCACGGTGGTCGGGGTGGATTGGGGCGGGTGGAGCTTCAGCGACCCGGCCGGGAACCGCGCCGTCCTCGACGAGCTGATGGCCATGGTGGCCGACGGCCGCCTCCACCCCACCGCTCCGTCCGAGCACCCGCTGGAGGAGGCCGCCACAGTGATGACGGCGCTGCTCGAGCGGGCGCTGGCCGGCAAGGCGGTGCTGGTCCCCTGACCCGGGCGGTCAGCCGGCCGGGACCCCGGCCGGCAGCGGCTGCCCGGCCTGGGCGTAGGTGAGGCGGAGGACCGGGGCGGCCTCGGCCACCACCGAGGCCGGCGGCCGGCCGTCGAGGAAGTGCTGGAACTCGGCCACCGCCGCCGACGGGTCCCCGTCCTCCTGGAGGATCGTTCCCAGGTAGAGGTGGGGTGCCCAGTCGCCCGGGGCCAGGGTGGCGGCCCGATCCAGCTTCTGGCGGGCGTCGGCCAGGAGCGAGGCGCTGGCCCCCTGGCGGCCGATGCGGTACTCGAGCCAGCCCAGCTGGGCCAGAGCCACCGTGTTGTCGGGGTGGGCGGTCAGGACCGACTGGTAGAGGGCGGCGGCCTGGCCCACCTGGCCCTGATCGGCCAGGGTGGCCGCCTGGTCCAGGGTGCGGGCCGTCTGCTGGCTCGGGCTGAGGGCCACCGACCCGGTGGGAGTCTGGCCGGGCAGGCGGCCCGAGGTGAAGGCCGGGACGGCCAGGGCGGCGGCCAGGGCGAAGCAGGCCAGGGCGCCGACCAGGAACCAGCGGCTGCGGCGGATCCGGAGGCGTCGGGGCGCCGGGGCGGCACCCCCATCAGCGGTCCCGTCGGAAGCGGACCCGTCGGCGGCAGCTGGCCCCGCCGTCCGGTCCAGGTCGTCCAGCGCCGCGGTCACGGCGGCCAGGCGGGCCTCGTCGCGGCGGCGCAGCACAGCGTGATCGCCCGGAGCCAGGTCGCCGGCGGCCAGCTCGGCGTCGGCGTCGGCCAGCGACGCCTCGAGGAAGCGGCGGCGCTCCTCCAGGACCGAGCGGTCGGCCCCCGACAGGTCGGGGTCCCCGGCCCGGCGGCGCCGCACCAGCACCACGGCGAGGACGGCAGCTGCAGCCACCCCGCCGGCCACGGGCAGCACCCAGACCAGGGCCGACCAGCCACGGGCCGGAGGGGCCAGCACGATGGACGAGCCGTAGCGGGCCGTCAGGAAGTCCGTGATCTCCTGGTCGCTCCGACCCTCGCCGATCAGACGGGCCACCGTGGCCCGCACGGCCACCGCCGTGGGGGCGCTGGAGGCGGCCACCGACAGGTCCTCGCAGCTCGGGCAGCGCAGGGCCGACTCGATGGCGGCGGCCCGCTGGGCCGGCGTCGGGGCCGAGCGGCCGAGGAGACCGGATCCCACCACCAGGGCCGCCACCAGCACGGCCACCAGGACCGTCCACAGCGGGAGGCGCCGCCGGGAGCGCCCGGGTCCGTCGCCCGGAGGTCCGGGAGGCGCCGGGTCGACGGCGGAGGTTCCGGTGTCGGGCGCCGGAGCGGTCCCGGTGCTCATGCGCCTTGCGCCCGGGCCCGGGCGATCAGGGCGTCCAGCCCCCGGGCGGTCACCGGGGCGACGATGTAGGCCACCACGCGACCGTCGGGAGCGATCAGGAACGTCGAGGGCGGTGCCCGCACGCCGTAGCTGAGGGCCAGGGCGCCGCCCGGGTCGGCCAGGGTCGGCCAGCCGGCCCCGAGCTGGTCCTGGTAGGCGCGGGCGGCGGCCACGGTGTCGTCGAAGACCACGCCGACCACCTGGGCGTCGCCCTTCTGGGCGTGCTGGAAGGCGAAGCGCACCAGCTCGGGGCCCTCCTCCTGGCACGGCTGGCACCAGCTGGCGAAGAAGTTGAGGACCACCCAGCTGCCGGGCGGCCGGGGCAGGGCGAAGGGCAGCCCGTGGACGGTCGTCCCCTGCACCGGCGGCGCCGTCTGTCCGACCAGGGGGCTGCGCACCTCGGTCACGGCAGCAGGTGGCCGGGTGGCCAGGACGGCGATGAGGCCGGCCACCACCACCAGCGTGGCCAGGGCGGCCCAGCGGGCCGTGCGCCGGCGGGGCGGAGACGGAGACGGGGCGGCGGGACCGTCGGACACCTCGGGGCCGTCCGTCACCGGACCTCCTCGGCCACCCGGCCGCCGTCCGAGGACGGAGCGGCGTCGCCCCCCGGGCCCGCCACGGCGGCCGGCGGGGCCACCACCGGGGCCGAGACAGGGTCGGTGGGGCGCCGACGACGACCCGGCACGGCGGCCAGGACCGAGCCCACCACGACGAGGCCGCCGCCGATCCACAGCCACATCACCAGGGGCTGGACCACGACCCCGAAGGTCCACGGCCCGGGCCGGTCGGGGATGGAGTTGATCGTCAGGTAGACGTCGGACCGCCAGCCGGAGTCGACCGCCGGGGTGCCGACCGGCTGGGTCCCGGCACCGAACTGGCTGATGGCCGGCGTGAAGGGCCCGCCCCCGTCGACGAAGAGGACGGCCTGGCGGGAGACGTGCGAAGGGGTGCGCACGACCCGGGTGCCGGCGAACCGGACCGTGTGGCCGGCCACCGTCCCGGACTGCCCCCGGTCGAGGACGACGGTCCCCCGGTGGCCGAAGGCCGTGGCCCCGGTCATGCCCACGGCGATGACCACGATGCCGATGTGGACGACCATCCCGCCGTTGGCCCGCCCCACCAGACCCCGCCACCCGGCCAGGGCAGCCCGAGCGGGCGGCTGGCCGGCGGACCGGGCACCGCGCCAGGCGCCCCGCACCGAGAGCACCAGGGCCCGGCCGGCCGAGGCGGCGGCGAAGGCCCCGAGGCCGAAGGCCAGCAGGGGCTCGATCCCGTGGATACCGGCGGCCACGCAGACCACCACCACGAGCACGCCCAGGGTGGCCGGGACGGCGAGGCGGCCCCGCAGCACGGCGGCCGACGTCTTGCGCCACGGCAGGGCCGGGGCCACGGCCATCAGGAAGAGCAGGGCCAGGGCCAGCGGGATGGTGAGCCGGTTGAAGTAGGGGGCGCCCACCGCCACCTGGGCACCCGACGAGACGGCCTCGTACAGGAGCGGGAAGACCGTCCCCAGCAGGACCACGAAGGTGAAGAGGACGAAGAGCAGGTTGTTGGCCAGGAAGGCCCCCTCCCGGCTGAGGGCCGAGTCGATCCCCCCGGCCGACCGGAGGCGGTCGCCCCGCCAGGCGATGAGGCCCACCCCGACCAGGATCACCGCCCCGAAGAAGCCGAGCAGGAGGGGACCGACGGTCGAGGTCGAGAAGGCGTGCACCGACTGGATCACCCCGGAGCGGGTGAGGAAGGTGCCCAGGATGGTGAGGCTGAAGGTGGCCACCACCAGGGCCAGGTTCCACACCTGGAGGATCCCCCGGCGCTGGGTGACCATGACCGAGTGGAGGTAGGCCGTGCCGACCAGCCACGGCAGGAGCGAGGCGTTCTCCACCGGGTCCCAGGCCCAGAAGCCGCCCCACCCCAGCACCTGGTAGGACCACCACGCCCCCAGCACGATCCCGAGCGTCAGGAAGGTCCAGGCGAACAGGGTCCACCGCCGGGTCTCCCCCTGCCAGTCCTCGTCGAGGCGGCCGGTGACCAGGGAGGCCACGGCGAAGGCGAAGGGCACGGTGAACCCGACGAGGCCCAGGTAGAGCATCGGCGGGTGGAAGAGGACCAGCGGGTTGTCTTGGAGGAGGACGTTGGGTCCGAGCCCGTCGGTCGGCGGGGTGCCGGCCACATGGCGGAAGGGGTCGGCCGGCCCCAGCATCAGGGCGAAGAAGAAGGCGGCCACGGCGTAGAGGACGAGGGTGGCCCACGCCACCAGGGGGTCGGCGGCCCGGCGGCGGAACCGGACCACCAGAGCGGTGGTGTAGCCCCCGAGGATGACGCCCCACAGGAGGATGGAGCCGGCCAGGGCCGACCACATCCCGGTGATGGAGTAGAGGAGCGGCGTGGTCCGGCTGTTGTTGTCGGCCACGTAGACCAGGGTGAAGTCGTGGGTGACCAGGGCCCGCTGCATGGCCACCACGGCCACCACGCCGCCGGCCAGCACCAGCGGCGCATAGAGCCGGCCGCCGCTGAGCGCCCCTTCGCGTCCCCGGGCCAGGCCCACGGCCAGGACCACGATGCCCACCACGGCGGCGACGAAGCCCAGCAGGACCCCGGTGTGGCCGAGTGCGCCGTTCACCTGACCGCCCCGGACGCCCGTCGTGGACGGGTCAACCAATGGACCCGTCGGGGACGGGTCAACGCGTCGACCCGTCGGGTGCGGTGACCCGTCCCGGGTGCTTGGCCACGTAGGTGGACGAGTGCTTGACCAGGATCTGGTCGGACACGAAGGCGCCCGAGGCGAAGTGCCCCACGGCGATGACGGGGATGTCGGCCTGGAAGAGGTCGGGCGGGCTGCCGGTGTTGCGCACGGCCACCTCGGCGCCGTTGGCCGTCACGGTGAAGTCCACGCCGACCGGGGTGGCGTGGATCGATCCCGGCTTGACCACGCCCTCCAGGTTGACCGTCTTGCTCCCCAGCGACGCCTCCTGGGCCAGGGCCTGGTCGGCCGGGAGGTAGAAGTCGAGCGCCGAGCCGATGCCCTTGGTGATGAGGAAGGCGAAGGCCCCCACCAGCACCAGGGCGACCACGGCGAAGCGCAGCCGGTGACGCGGCCGGGAGCGACCGGACGTCGCGGCGGGCACGTCCGTGCCGGCCTTCGTGGCCCCAGCCTCCGATGGCACCGAGCTCACGCCGTCCCCCGGGCATCGGATCGGGAGGGATCGACCGGGCTCGGCCCGGCGGCGGCCAGGCGGTCCACCGTGGCGGCCAGCCGACGGCGGCGCACCACCAGCGAGGCGGCGTAGGCCCCCAGGACGACCAGGATCACCGCGTAGCCGGCGTAGACGTAGCCCATCAGGCACCCCCCGCCGGCACGGCGTCAGCGGCGGCTTCGGCCCGCCGCTCGGCCAGGGCCAGGTCGAGCTCGTTGCCCTCCAGCCAGTCCTCCAGGACCCCGATGCGGTAGCGGACCAGCAGCATCCAGACGAAGACCAAGGTGAGGGCCACAAAACCCAGCAGGAGCGTCCAGGCCATGGAGCCGTGGATCTGAGGCGACAGGTCGGCGTTCAGGACGGTGGCGCCCTGGTGGAGGGTCCGCCACCACAGCACCGAGAAGTGGACGATGGGGATGTTCACGGCGGCCAGGAGGGCCAGGACGGCGCTGCGCTTGGCCCGGACCTCGGGCTCGGCCGGCACCCGGCGGAGGGCCAGGTAGCCCAGGAAGAGGACGAGGAGCACGGCGGTGCTGGTCAGGCGGGCGTCCCACACCCACCACACCCCCCAGGTCGGCCGGCCCCAGATGGAGCCCGAGACCAGCGTGCAGATGTTGAACGCCACACCGACCTCGACCGAGGCGGCGGCCAGGCGGTCCCAGAACAGGGAGCGGGTGCGGGGCCAGAGGTAGAGGAGGCTGGCCACGGCGGCCAGGCCGAAGGCCGCATACAGGGCCACCCAGGCCACCCCCGGGTGGACGTAGACCAGGCGGACCAGATCGCCCTGGACCTGGTCGGCCGGGGTGACCCACAGGCCCAGGACCACCGTCGCCACGACCCCGGCCAGGGCCAGGAGGCCGATGGCCTGCTCGATCCGTCGGGCCCGCCGGGTCCGAGCCGGCGGGCGCACGGGATCGGCGGGGGCCTCGGCGGTGGCGGCGGCGAAGGCATCGGCATCCATCATCCTGGTGTTCGTGCCCGGGCCGGTCGCCGGATCGTCCGCGGTGGTCACGCCGACTCCACGATGGGCCCGAAGACCAGGACGCCCATGGCCAGGTAGACGGCGTCGAAGACCAGGAGGAGCCGGAGCCACGGCGTGCCGTAGGCGGGGGTCCCGCCGACCAGGGCGGCCTGCCAGATCCGGGTCCCGGCCAGCAGCACCGGGGCGGCGATGGGAAGGAGGAGGAAGGGCAGCAGGGTCTCTCGGACCCGCAGGCCCGAGGAGAGCGCCCCGTACAGGGTGCCCGAGACGGCCAGGCCCACGGCACCCAGCAGGCAGGCGGCGACCAGCAGGCCGACCGAGGCCACCCGGGCCCCGTAGAGGACGAGCACGCCGGCGGTCAGGACGGCCTCGAGGACGACCAGCTGCACGGCCACAGCGGCGGCCTTGCCCAGGAACAGCCCGGCCGGGTCGAGGCCGGAGAGGCGCAGGCCGTCGCGGGCCCCGTCAGCCGACTCCACCGAGACGCTCCGCTGCACGGCCAGGACGGTGCAGAAGAGCACGGCCACCCAGAACAGGCCGGGCGCGCCCTTGATCATGGGCGCCCGGTCCGGCCCGAGGGCGAAGGCGAAGAGCACCAGGGCGATCACCCCGAAGGGCGCCACCTGGGCCAGGGCCACCCGGGAGCGGGCCTCGATGCGCAGGTCCTTGCCGGCCACCAGGACGGCGTCACGCCACATGGGGCACCGCCCCAGATCGGAAGAGCGTCGTGTAGGGAAAGAGTGTAGATCTCGGTGGTCGCCGTATCATTAAAAAAAAAA
>CAXBRB010000072.1:0-11659 GCA_963977795.1 uncultured Acidimicrobiaceae bacterium | reverse complement strand
CTGCCCCCCGGGCGCCCCAGGGGTGGGCCCGGGTGGCCAGCACCGGCACGCCGGCGGCGGCCAGGATCCGGGTGGTGGCCAGCTTGTCGACGCACGCCGCGCTGGCCGCCACCGGGTTCACCACCACGGTCCCCCGGTCCTCGGCCACCCGGAGGGCCTCGGCGCAGAAGGCGAACGAGCGGTTGATGCCCTGGGGGACGATGACGGCTGGGAGGACCTCGTCACCCCGGTGGAGCAGGCGGGCGCCGGCGCCGTCGATCTCCACGGCCAGGTCCCGGGGCGACCACAGCTCGGCGGCGGCGCCGGACTCCTCGGCCCGGGTCACCAGGGCGCGGGCCTGTGGTCCGGGCTCGTCGTGGTGGACCAGGATCACCAGGTCGGGAGTGCGCACGTCACCAGCCTGCCAGGACGGGGCAGGGCTCCCGGTCCCTGGGCCGGTCAGCGGGCTGGTGCGCCGCTGCCGTGCCTGGCCACGTCCGCCGTCGTGGCACGGACCGTCCGACGGGCCGGACCGTGCAGGACCGCCAGAGCACCGGCTGCCACGGCGACGCCCCCCATCCCGAGGGCCAGGCCGACGACCAGGTTCGTCCCGGCGGCGGATCTCCCTGCGGCCACGGCGCCGGCGGCAGCCAGCACGGCTGCGGTGGTTCCCGGTCGGAGCCGGCCGCTGGCGGCCAGCCCGGCCAGGACCATCGCGGCGACCCACATCACCCCGGCCTCGACGCCCGGGGCCGGATGGAGGCCGACCATCCGGAAGGCGCCGACCACCGCTGCCATCGCCCCGGCCACGACGGTGCACAGCTGCATCGGGAGCGGGCGGTTCCGCCAGAGGGCGGCACCGACCACCAGGCAGGTGGCGCCCCCGGCCAGCCAGGACGCCCCGGCCACCGTCGCGTGCGCCAGGGGGGTGCCGGACGGGCCGGTGGACGAGGCGAGGGCGCCGTCGGTGACCACGCCCGCCGCCGCAGCGGCGCCCAGGGTGCCCAGCGCTCCGAGGAAGCCGCCGAGCCGTCGGCTCCCGCGGTCGCCGATGGCCATGACGCCGACGCCGGCCGACAGGCCGACCAGGGCCACCAGACCGGCCAGGCCGGCCTTCCCGCCGGTGCCCAGCGCCGGACCGGCGGCCCCGGCCAGACCGGCCAGACCGAGGGCGATGGCCGCCACGGCGGCGTAGGAGGCCAGCTCGACGGCGAGGGGGAGCGTCCCCCGGCCGGCGTCTGGGTCGACCCGTCCCGGTCGGGCGCCGTCCGTACCGGCTGGCCGTCCCTCGGACGAGGCGGCCCTCTCGACGCCATCGGCATCGTCGGGAACCGGCGGGGACGCGGCGGCCTGCGGGGCGGGATCTCGGGTGAGCGCCGCAGTATCCGGTGGGACCCAGGTGCTCGCCGCGGGCGCACCGGTGCGCCGGCTGAGGTCGAGATCGGGGGATGTCTCGATCGTGTCGGTGCCCGGTGCGTCCACGTCCTCCATCTTCGGACACGGGTGCGCGAAATGGCAGGGCAGGAGGTCCCCGATCGGTGCTTCCGGGTGGGTCGTCGGGTGCAGTCCGGTGTGCCCGACCGGAGGGCCCGCCGTCGGTGCGGCGGCCGGCGCTGCGGGGTGTGCCGACGCCTGTCAGAGGGTGACGGGGCTCAGAGGGTGACGAAGGAGGCGTGGAAGCCGTACGGCACGCGGACCGGCAGGTGGACCTCGGCTACCGGCCCCTTGGCTACGTCCTGGGCCTCGAGGACCACCAGGGACGACCGATCGGTGGCCCGGTCGTAGACGAAGGCCATGACCCACCCCTCGCCCTCACCCTTGCCGGCGGGCACGAAGAGCCACTCGCCGGCGTGCCGGCCCGGCCCGGGCTGCCAGCGGTCGAGCCGGCCGGTGGCCATGTCCACGTGCTGGCACCCGGTGAAGGACAGGTCGCCGGGCGACGAGGTGACCTCGGCCAGCCAGGCGTGGCGCCAGGCCCGGCCACGGTGGCGGGGGTCGATGGTGGGCAGGTCGGCCGGCGGCACGTCGACCACCTGGTCCCGGAAGGTGAGGTGCTCGCCGGCCGTCCCGATGGTCCACCGGTGCCGGGACGAGGCCGAGGGCTGGGAGGCCGGGGCGAAGGTGGAGTCGAGCCGGCAGACGTCGAGGACGATGTCGTCGCCGTGCCGGACGGCATTGATGGTGTGGTACACGTAGCACGGCTCGATGGCCACCCACCGGATGTCGGTGGTCGGGCCCCCGAGGGGCATGACGCCGAGCCGAGCCCCCTTCGTCGGGTCCCACCGGAAGGGGAGGGCCCCCGAGGCCGGGTCCTGAGTCATGCGCATGGCGCCGGGCAGGTCGAAGAGGACGGGCAGGTCCAGGAAGATCACGTCCCGCTCGGTGATGGCGAAGTCGTGCATCATCACCGACCGGGGCAGGACCACGGGCTGGTTGGTGACGACCGCCCCGGTGGCGTCGTGCACCCGGTACTCGAGGTAGGGCTCGGTGAAGCCGTAGCCGAAGGAGTGCATGAGGCCGGTGGCCGGGTCGATCTTGGGGTGGGCGGTCATGTTGGTGTTGGTGCCGCCGGCCGCCGTCACCGGGCCCATGGTCGAGAGGTCGGCGGGGTCGAGGCGGTAGGGGACGCCGACCTCGCCGAGGCTGAGGGCCATGCCGCCGTGCTGGACCACCGAGACGTTGGACAGCGTGGCCGTCCCCCCCGGGGCCCCGGTGGCCCGCATGCCGCCCCCCTGGTCGTAGAAGCCGGTGCGGACCCACCGGTTGCGGTACCAGGCGGCCGACCCGGCCTCCAGGCGCACCCCGTGGACCATGCCGTCGCCGAGGAACCAGTGCGGCGAGATGCCCTGGACGGGGTTGGACCCGTTGCGCACGTAGAGGCCGGTCAGCTCGGCCGGCAGGGAGCCCGTCACCTCGAGGGCGGTGGTCGTCGTCTCGGTGTGGACCGGGCCGAAGTTGCCCTGCAGCCACCACTTCTCGGCCCCGGTGTCGGGCGGGGCGGTGGTGGGCGTGGTGGGGAAGCGGGGCCGGACCGCTGTCGGGCTGGCGCCGCAGGCGGCCAGGAAGGCGCCGCCGCCGGCGGCCACCGCCCCGAGGGCGAGCCCGCCCAGCGCGCCCTGGCGCAGCAGGTCGCGTCGGCTGATCCTCGGTGCGTCCCCCTGGTCCTCCCCCACGCCGGGAAGTCTGCCACGGTCCGGCCGCCCGGGCTCGTCGCCGCTCAGCGGCGCGCCGGACCGGCGGCCCTGGCGGCGGTCGCACGGTCGGCCAGGGTGGCCACGGCGTCGCCGATGGCCCCGGCCAGGACGGCCACATCGGGGGTGGAGGCGGCGTCGGCGGTGCAGCCCACGGACAGCTGTCCGTTGTAGGAGAGGATGGCCGTGCCGATGCGCAGGCCGTGGGTGATGGGCACATAGGGCCGGTACTCGAGCAGCTCCCGGCCCAGGCACCACAGGGGCACCTGGGGCCCGGGCACGTTGGTGACCACGGTCGAGAGGACGGGCTGGCCCAGCCGCTCGGCCGAGCGCATGGCCAGGTGGGTGCCGGCGTGGACGGCGGCCGGGAGGGCCAGGTCGGCCAGGGCGGCCACGGTGGCCGCCGTCTCGGCGGTGTGGCCCGACTTGAGGCTGACCAGGTCCTGGTGGACTCGCCGCAGCCGGACCACCGGGTCCTCCTCGTCCACGGGGAGCTCGTAGAGGAGGCCCGAGACCCGGTTGTCGGGCACCCCGCGGCCGTCGGCCCCCCGGGTGGAGACCGGCAGCAGGGCCCGGACGACCACGGCGGCTGGGTCCTCGCCCCGGGAGCGGAGGAGGGCCCGGAAGCCGCCGGCCACGGCAGTGACCACCACGTCGTTGACCGTGCCGCCGAAGGCGTGGCGGACGGCGCTCACCTCGGCCAGGTCGATGGTGGCGTGCGCCCAGACCCGCTCGGCGCCGATGGGCCCCTCCACCGAGGCGGCCGGGGTGGGCACCAGGTGGCGGAGGAGCCGGACGGCGCCCTCCACCTCGCCGAGGGCCCAGCGTCCGGTGGCCACCGGGTGGACGGCGGCCCGGGGGACGGCCCGGGCCCACCCGGCCAGGTCCTCGGCCAGCCCGGCCCACGCCCCGGCCACCAGGGAGGTGGCCCGCGGCGCCGGCGCCGGCGCCCACTCCACGGGGGCGGGAAGGTCGGCCATCGGGGAGAGGTCGAGGAGGGCGGTGAGCAGGGCGACCCCGGCGATGCCGTCGACCATGGCGTGGTGGACCTGGAAGATGATGGCCCAGCGGTCGTTCGCCAGCCCCTCGACCAGCCAGGCCCGCCACAGCGGCCGGTCCCGGTCGAGCCGGTCGGACATGAGCTCGCCCATGAGGGCGGCGAACTCGGTGTCGCCGCCCGGGGCGGGCAGGGCGGCCCGGTGGAGGTGGTGGGCCAGGTCGAAGCAGGGGTCGTCGACCCAGACGGGCCGGCCCAGGTCCAAGGGGACCCGCTGGATGCGCTGGCGGTAGCGGGGGATCTGCGGGAGCTTGGCGGCGATGAGGTCGGCCAGCTCGGCCAGGTCCGGGCGCCGGCCGCCGAAGACGCAGGCTCCGGCGATGTGCATCTGGACCTTGTCGTCCTCCAGCAGGAGGAACTCGGTGTCCAGCGCGCTCAGCCGGTCCATGGCCGCACCCTCCTCCGGACGCACTGCCGGTCCTCGGCGAGGACCACCGCCGGTCCTCGGCGAGGAGCACGGCCCGTCCTCGGCGAGGATACGGCCGCCGTCACGGCACGGTCAGGGCCGTTGGTCCCTACCGGGGCGCACCGGTGCGCTCGAGGGGCGCCGAGTGGTCCCAATCGGCCAGCACGGTGCGCAGGGCGGTCAGCAGGATGAGGGGCTGATCGAGCATGGCGTGATGGCCGGCCTCGGGGAGCTCCACCACCGTGGCCACCCGTCCCAGGGCCTCGTACATCGAGCGCCCGATGTCGGCGGTCACCAGGCCGTGCTCGGAGCGGAGCAGGGCGAAGCGGCACCGCACCTCGGGCAGGTACGGAAGGGCGACGGCCCGCATGCCCCCGCCGAACTGGGCGAAGACGTCCCGGTCGAACTTCCACTGCCATCCGCCGTCCACGGCGGCCAGCGACCGGTGGAACACGTGGTCCATGACGTAGGGGAGGTAGTGGTCCTGAGCCGGCACGGTCCGGAAGTGGGCGAAGGCGTCGTCGAGGTCGGGGTAGGTGCGGGGCCGGCCGAACGCCTCCTTGAGGCGGTAGCTGGCCACCTCGGGGTCGGGCTGGTTGACCGGCGAGTCGCAGACCACGGCTCCGGCCACCCGCTCGGCGTGGCGGGCGGCGGTGGCGATGGTGACGAAGCCGCCCATGGAGTGGCCGACCACCACCGGGGGCCCGGCGATCCCGCCCGCCGCGGCGGCGGCCATGACCTCGTCGGTCCACCGCTCCAGGGTGTAGGCCTCCCGGTGGGCGCTGTCCCCGTGGCCCGACAGGTCGACGCACACCACCCGGAACTCCCCGGCGAAGGCCGCAGCCACGTGGGTCCACCAGTGGGCGTGGGCCCCGCCGCCGTGGACGAAGACCAGCCCCCGCTCCCCGGCCCGGCCGAAGGCCAGGGCGTGGATGGCCGCCCCGTCGACGTCGAAGGTCAGGTCCTCGCAGGGCACGGCCAGCGCCCGGTGGAACCACGCCGGGGCGTCGGCCGGGACGACGTAGGGGGCGGTGGGGTCGGGCGGGGGCACGGCCCTGCATCATGCCAGCCCCTCCCGGTCCGGTGGCCGCCGGAGCGGGGTGGTAGCAAGGGACATGCTCACCGTCGAACGCCACGGTCCCACCAACGTCGTCATCCTGGACCGCCCCGAGGCCCGCAACGCCCTGACCGGGGCCATGATCGCCGGCCTGGCCGAGGCCGTGACGGCGGCCGACGCCGATCCCGACGTCCGCGCCATCGTCCTGACCGGCCGGGACCCGGCCTTCTGCGCCGGCCTCGACCTGACCGACCTGGCCCGCACCTACGACGAGGTGGCGTCGGCGCCCCGTCCGGACAGCGGGGGCGGCCCGGGTGGCGAAGACGGAGACAGCGGGGGCGGCACGCCGGTCCGGATCGTGCGGGGCCTGCTGCCCGCCGTGGCCACCCCGGTGCTGGGTGCGGTCAACGGCCCGGCGGTCACCGGCGGCCTGGAGCTGGCTCTGGGCTGCGACTTCCTGATCGCCTCGGAGCGGGCCACCTTCGCCGACACGCACGCCCGGGTGGGGGTCATGCCGGCCGGCGGGATGACGCTCCGGCTGCCCCAGCTGATCGGCATCAACCGGGCCCGCCAGCTCTCGCTCACCGGGAACTTCATCGATGCCGCCACGGCGTGCGCCTGGGGGCTGGTGAACGAGGTCGTGCCCCATGAGGAGTTGCTCGGACGCACCCTGGCCGTGGCCGGCGCCATCGCCGAGTGCGACCCGGCCGCCGTGACCGAGCTGCGGGCCATGTACGACGCCCTCGGCCACCGGGGCGACCCCGACGCCTACACCGAAGAGGCCCGCTGGTCCCGACGGTGGATGCGGGAGCGGTTCGACCCGGCCGCCCTCTCGGCGCGCCGGTCCGCCATCATCGAGCGGGGGTCGTCCCAGCAGGGCTGAGGCGGTCCCGTCGTCCGGGCGGCGGGGGATGGGACGGCCGTCGGCCGTCCCGGGCCCTCAGTGTGCGGGCTCGAGGCCGGCGCCCTTCAGCATGCGCCGGAAGTCGACCACCATCTGGGTGTCGAGGTCGCCCCGCCGGGGCGGATCGAAGGTCTGGGTCTCGCCGCCCAGGGTGACCTTGACCCGGCCGTCGTGGAGCTCCTCGCACTCGTCGGACACAGCCTCGAGCAGCGAGCGCACGTCGTGCCACTGGATGTTGTGGCTGGTCGGGTGGGTGAAGAGCTTCTCGATCGTCTTGCGGTGATGGGCGTCGAGCTTGATCCCGTCGGTCATCAGGTCCTCCGGAGGTGGCGTGGGCACCGCCCAGGGGCGGCACGGTTGGTGCCCATGGTAGGGGAACCCCTGGCGGGCCCCGGAACCGCCCCGACGCCGGCCGGGGCGTGCCACCATGGCCCTATGGACGACACGACGGGGACCCCCGACGCGGACCGGGCGCTGGTCACGGCCTTCTGGTCCGCCCTCTACGACCGGGACTGGGAGCGGGTGGCCTCGTTCTTCGGGCCGGCCAGCGAGTACACCGACGTGCCCTCGCCGGCCGACGACGTGGCCGTCGGCCCCGACCAGGTGGTGGCCCGCCTCCGGCTGGGCCTCGAGCGCCTGGCCGGGTACGAGCACGACCTGCGCCTCATGGTGTCCGAGGGCGGCACGGTGGTGACCGAGCACGCCGAGACGTGGCACTGGGAGACCGGCGAGCAGGTGACCCTGCCGTTCGTCTCGGTCCAGGAGGTCCGGGACGGGGTCATCGCCCGGTGGTGGGACTACTGGGACCTGGCCACGCTGATGAACGCCGCCCCGGCCTGGTGGATCGACCACGTAGCCCAGGGCTACCAGTAGGGCCCCGCCGGCCTCCTCTTCAGGTGCCGGGGGCGGCCCGCCGTTGCGGGCGCCGGCGCCTCAGGCCGTGGTGGCCAGGATCTCGGCCACCATCTCGACGGTGGTGTCGGGGTGGAGCAGGGCCAGGCGGCCCACCGGCCGGCCCTCCCAGGTGGTGTGGACCACAAAACCCAGCTGCGCCTCGAGCAGCCGGGACGACCAGGCCTCGTACTCCTCCTTGCCCCACCCGACCCGCTCGAAGAGGACCACCGAGAGCTCGGGCCGGCGCACCAGGGTGAGCTGGGGCAGGGACTCGATGAGGTCGGCCACGGCCTGGGTGGTGGCCAGCACCTCCTCGACGGCGTCCCGGTAGGCGTCGGTCCCGTTGACGGCCAGCGAGAACCACAGCGGCAGGCCCCGGGCCCGTCGGGTCAGGTGGTAGGCGTAGTCGCTGGGGTTCCACTCCTCGGGGGCATCGGTGTGCATGACCTCGAGATAGGAGGCGTCCTGGCTGTGGACGGCCTTGGCCAGCCGCGGCTGGCGGTAGAGGAGGGCGGCGCAGTCGAAGGGGGAGAAGAGCCACTTGTGGGGGTCGACCACGAAGGAGTCCACCCGCTCGATCCCGGCGAAGCGGTCCCGGACCGAGGGGGCGAAGAGGGCGGCGCACCCATAGGCCCCGTCGACGTGGAACCACAGGGAGCGGGCCTCGGCCACGTCGGCCACGCCGGCCAGGTCGTCGATGATCCCGGCGTTGGTCGTCCCGCCGGTGGCCACCACGGCCACGGCGTCGGCCCCCCGGGGGTGGGTGGCCAGGGTGTGCTCGAGGAGCGCCCCGGTGAGCCGGTGGTCGTCGCAGGGCACCAGCAGCGGCTCCACCCCGAGGACGTGGAGGGCCTTGCCCACCGAGGAGTGGGCCTCCTCGCTGATGGCCACCACCGGACGCTCGGGGGCCCGGTCGCCCATCCGGTGGGCTGCCGTGTCCCGGGCCACCATGAGGCCCGAGAGGTTGCCGGCCGAGCCGCCGGAGACGAAGCAGCCGCCGGCCCCCTCGGGCAGCCCGGCCACCCGGGCCAGCACCTCGAGGGCCTGGTTCTCGGCGGCCACCGGCCCGGCGGCCTCGATCCACGAGGTGCCGTGCAGCGAGGAGCAGGCCACCACCATGTCGAAGAGGAGGGCGGCCTTGGACGGAGCGGCCGGGATGAACGACAGGAACCGGGGGCTGTCCACCGAGACCACGGCGTTGGCCAGGGCCGTGTCGAAGACCTCCATCACCCGGCGCGGGTCGGTCCCCTCGGCGGTGATGAGCCCGGCGATCGACCGGGACAGGGGCTCCCGCCAGGCGCCGCCGTAGTCGAGGGGCACCGGGTCCAGCGAGAGCCGCCACCGGCAGTAGTCGAAGATCAGATCGGTCATCTGCTCGTCGAAGACGAACATCGGATTGCGGCCGGCCGGGACGTCCATGGGCCCATGCTTGCAGAGGGCCCCCGTCCCGGAACGGCGCCGGCCCCGGGGTGCGGCCGGGCCCGCTCCCGGGCGGGCTCAGCCGGGGCGGACGTGCACCGAGACGGCGTAGGCCGCCGCCGGCGTGGCCGGCGCACGGTCCCACGTCGACCACCGGCTTTCGAGCCGGAGGCCGGCGGCGGCGCACGCGGCGTCCCACTCGTCGAGGCCGTAGCCCTGGTCGGTCTGGAACCCGGCCACCAGGCGCCCGCCTGGGGCCACGTGGGCGGCGCACCGGGCCACCAGGGCGGCCTGGGTGCCGGCCGGGGTGAACAGGGGCACGTTGCCGGCCAGCAGCACGACGGCGAAGGTCCGCCCGAGGTCCAGGGTGGCGAGGTCGGCGACGACCAGGTCGACCCCGGGGGCCAGCCGGCGGGCCGTGGCCACCATCGAGGGATCCCGGTCGACCCCGACGACTTCGATGCCCCGGGCGGCCAGCTCGGCGGCCACCCGGCCGGTCCCGCACCCGGCATCGAGCACGTCGGCGGGGGCGAACGAGCACACCAGGTCGGCCTCGCCGTGGAGGTAGGTGCCCGAGGCTCCGAGGGCGTCCACCCGGGCCTGGTAGGCCTCGCCGTCCCAGGTGGTCTCACCGGCGGGGCCGCCGCAGGGGAGGTCGGCCGGCGGGGGGCCGTCCCTGTGCTGTCCGTCTGCGCCGCCGGCGCCGGTCGTCATCCCTCCGATGTGCCCGAAGCCCACCGGGCCAGGACGTCGGCACCGGCGGGATCGGTCAGCTCGACCACGCCGAAGACCGGCCCGCCCGGGCCACAGGCGGCGGCCAGGGCCTTGGCCCCTGCGCTCCGGGTCGGGGGCCGGTCGGTGGTGAGGACGAGCACCGGACCGAGGTCGTCCCGGCCGGGGTCGGCTGTCGCGGCGGCGTGGAGGACGGCGGCCGTCCCCACGGTCCGCAGCAGGACCTCGGCTCGTCGGAGGCCCGGGCGGGTGGCGCTGAAGGCGCCGGCCAGCAGGACCAGCCAGGTGCGCCCGGCGGCGTCCCGGACCCGGTAGTCCACGGCGGTGCCCAGGTCGCCGTAAGCGGCGCCCCGCTCGATCTCCACGAACCCGGCCCGCCGCAGAGCCAGCTCGGCCACGTCCCGGGCCTTCTGCCCCGAGGCCAGCAGCTCGGCCTCCGGCACCTCCGGCCCGCGGGGACCGGCCCGGCCCGGCCCCACGGTGACGGCGGGACGCCGGCTGTAGGCGGCCGGGGCCAGGCGCTCGGCGGCCAGGCGCTCCTCGGCCAGGGCCACGTAGCCGGGGTCGGTGTCGAAGCCGACGTAGTGGCGCCCGGTGCGCAGCGCGGCCACCGCGGTGGAACCCGAACCGCAGAAGGGGTCGAGCACCAGGTCGCCCCGGTAGGTGAAGAGCTCGATGAGGCGCCGGGGCAGCTCCACCGGGAAGGGGGCGGGGTGGCCCACCCGGGTGGCGGACTCGGCGGGGAGGTCCCAGACGTCAGTGGTGGCGTCGACGAACTCGTCCATGGTGATGGTGGCCTCGTGCGGCAGGCCCTCGGCCTGGCGCTGCTCGGCGGAGCGGGCCCGGTCGAAGCGGCCCTTGGAGGCCAGGACGACGCGCTCGGTCACGTCGCGCAGCACCGGGTTGCCCGGCCGCTGGTACGTGCCCCAGGCGCACGATCCGCCGGCGGCCTGGCTCTTCCGCCAGACGATCTCGCCCCGGAGCAGGAGCCCCAGGTCCTGGAGGATGGCCACCACGTCTGCCGTGAGCGACCGGAACGGCTTGCGTCCCAGGTTGGCAACGTTCACGGCGATCCGGCCACCGGGCTCCAGCTTGGCGGCGCAGGCGGCGAAGACGTCGTGGAGCATGGCCAGGTACTCGGCGTAGTCGGCCGGCACGTGGCCCACCCCGAGGGCTTCCTCGTACTCCTTGCCGGCGAAGTAGGGGGGCGAGGTGACCACCAGGGCCACCGAGCCGTCGGCCACCTGGCCGAAGCGGTCCATCTCCCGGGCGTCGCCCACCCACAGCTGGTCGACGGCGGCCGGTGGCGCCACGGTGTCGTCGTCGCTGAGGACCGGCGGGGTGAAGCGGGCATAGAAGCCGGAGGCGTCGTGGCTCTCCCGGCGGCCGACCCCGAAGGCCGAGGTGGTGGTGGTCCGCCGCCGGCTGTCGTCCGCCGCCGGTGCAGCGGCTGGTGCGGCGGGAGGGGTGGTGGGAGAGGTGGGACGGCGTGCTCCCATGGGTCCCGACGCTATCGGCGAGCCTGGGACCCGCCGGGGATGGGCGGGGCCGCCCGTCGCTCAGCCGCCGGCCAGCCGGAGGGAGACCAGGCGGCCCACGGCCACGCACGATGTCGGGCCGGTGCAGTCCACCCCGGCCAGGGGGAGGGCCACGGTCACTGCGGCTGCCTGGCGCCAGGCCCCGGCGGTGACGCCGCTCCGGGCGGCCAGGAGGGCCACCCCGGCCGGGGCCGAGGACGCCACCGTGGTCCCCACAGCCAGGCACGGGCCCCCGTCGCAGGTCACGGCGCGAAGGGCGGCCACGGAGGCGGGCACCGGGTCGGCAGCCCAACTTCCCCCGCCGTCGGTGGTGGCCACCAGCACCCCGCGCCCGGTGCGGGCGGCGTCGATGCCCGTGCTGTCCAGCAGCGTCAGCACCCGGTGCACGTCGTCGCGGTCGAACGTGGCGCCCTTCGTGAGCGACGAGTCGCCGCGCTGCGAGCTGCCGAGGAAGTGCGTCGTGATGGGCGTGCCCGGGAAGT
>CAXBRB010000071.1:0-11739 GCA_963977795.1 uncultured Acidimicrobiaceae bacterium | reverse complement strand
GGAAGGCCAGCACCGAGCCCTGCCGGCCGGCCGAGACGACCGACAGCCGGGCATCCACCCGCAGCCGGTGTCCGTCACGGTGGAGCAGCTCGACGACCAGGTCGGCGGTCCGGCCGGCCGGACCGTCGTCCTCCACGACACCGACCAGCGGGGCGGGCGGCGATCCGGCCACGTCGTGGAGGAGGAGGGCGAAGGGCGTGCGGGCGAACGGACCGAGCAGGACGGTGTCGGTGGCGAACCCGCCGAGCACCTCCTGGCGGCTCCAGCCGAACCACTCCTCGGCCCGGCCGTTCCACTCGACGACGACGCCGCGCCGGTCGATCTCCACGACGGCGTCCGGGCAGGAGGCCACCAGGCGGGCCAGACGGTGGGGCGTCCAGGGGTCGACGTCGCCTGCCGCCACCTCGGCGGTGACGGTGTCCACCGGCTCCGGGCCGAGCCGAGCCGTCACGGGGTGGTGCCCGTGTCCCGGCGCCCCCGCCGTCGGTCGTCTGCGTGCATCGGCGTGGTCCTCACCGCGGTCGTGGGGGCGGACCCTCCCGACGGGGCCCACACCACCTCCGCAGATCGTAGGGAGGGGGGCGCGCGGGCACAAGGATCCCCGGAGGGGCCACACCCGGGCGGCGTGTACCGTGCCGGGGTGATCGAGGTGACCGGGACCCGCCAGAAGCAGGCCTGGGACGACCGCGTCCTCCCACCGGTCGAGCAGGTGCGCCCCGGGCTGTGGTCCATCCCGGTGCCCATCCCCGACAACCCGCTCCGCTACGTGCTGGTCTACGCCCTCGAGCTGCGGGGCGGCGGGGTCGCCCTGGTCGACGCCGGCTGGGACACCGACGAGGCGTGGGCCGCCCTCAACGACGGCCTGGCCCGGGCGGGCGGGAGCATCGGCGACGTGCGGGCCGTGCTGGTGACCCACATCCACCCCGACCACTACGGCCTGGCCGGACGGGTCCGGGAGGCCTCGGGGGCGTGGATCGGCCTCCACCCCGACGACGCCGTGATGGTGGAGTCCCGCTACGGCGACACCGACGCCCTGCTGGCCGACATGTTCCAGTTCCTGGCCGACTCCGGGGTGCCCGACGACAAGCTGCCCGACCTGGCCTTCGCCTCGATGGTGCTGAAGTCGATGGTGTCGATGGCCGAGCCCGACGTCCTCTTCGAGGACGGCCGCCGGCTCGACCTCCCCGGATGGGACCTGCGGACCATCTGGACGCCGGGCCACTCCCCCGGGCACGTCTGCTTCTACAGCGACGACCGGCGCCTGCTCCTCTCCGGGGACCACATCCTCCCCCGGATCACCCCCAACATCTCGGTGCACACCCAGCAGTTCCCGGATCCCCTGGGGGACTACCTGGCCAGCCTGGCCAAGGTGGCCGACCTGCCGGCCGACGAGGTGCTGCCCGCCCACGAGTACCGCTTCGCCGGCCTGGCTGACCGGGTGGCGGAGATCGTCGCCCACCACGGGGACCGGATGGAGGAGATCCTGGCCCTGGCGTCGGCCCACCCCGGATCGACGGCCTGGGAGATCACCGTGGCGCTGCAGTGGTCGCGCCCGTGGGACGAGATCGAGCCGTTCATGCAGCGCCAGGCCAACGGCGAGACCCTGGCCCACTGCGTGGTGCTGGAGCTGGCCGGGCGGATGGAGCGCCAGGGCGACCGGCCGGCCCGCTTCTGGGCCACCGGTGCGTGACCGGCGATCGACCCCGGGCGGCGGCCGGTCCGGCCGAGCCGTGCGCGCACACCCCTAGGGTCGAGCAGGCAGGATAGAGCGCAGCCGTTCCGGGCCGCCGGACGACGAGACGACGACACGACGACACGACGAGGAGCAGACGACACCGTGGATCGCAGGGAACTCCGGGAGCGCCGCATCCGGCGCCAGCGGCGGCGGGCGGCCACGGTGGCCGGCCTGGTGGTCGTCATCGTCGGCGGCATCGCCTTCGCCTCGTGCTCGTCCGGGTCCGGCACGGCGGCCAGGAGCACCGCACGATCCACCATCTCCCACGCCACCACTGCCCCGGCGGCCGGCGCGCCGGCGGCGTCCCACGGGGCCCGGACCACGGCGTCGGGCCCGGCGTCCCTCGAAGCCGGCGTGTCGTCCTGGCAGCTCCCCGTGGCCCTGTCCCGGACCGCCGTGGTGGCCCACGGGTCCGGGCTGACCGTCCTGGGCGGGCTCACCGCCGGGCAGGCCTCGGTGGCCACGGTCTACACCGTGACCCCCGGCAAGGGCACCGCCCCCGGGACGGTGACGCCGGCCGGAACCCTCCCGGACGCGGTGCACGACGCCGCCGCAGCCGCCCTGGGATCGTCGACCTACGTCCTCGGCGGGGGCTCGCCGAACACGGTGGCCACCATCCAGTCGGTCCCCACCCCACCGACAGCGCCTGCGACACCGCCCGTCGGCACCGTGGTGGGCGCCCTCCCCCGGCCCCGGTCCGACCTCGCCGTGGCCACCGTCCCCGGCCCCCACGGGTCCTCGACGGCCTACATCGTCGGCGGCTACGACGGGACGACGTACCAGCCCTCGGTCCTGGCCACCACCGACGGCACCCGCTACCGCACCGTGGCCACCCTCCCGGTCCCCGTCCGCTACCCGGCGGTGGTGGCCGCCGGCGGGATCATCTACGCCTTCGGTGGCCAGACGGCCTCGGCCGGCACGGCCACCACGGCCACCGATGCCATCCAGGCCATCGACCCGGCCACCCACCGGGCCACCGTCGTGGGCCACCTCCCCCAGTCGTGCTACGGCTCCGCCGCCTTCGTCATCGACGGCACCATCTACGTGGCCGGCGGGCAGGTGCCCGGAGGGCCGACGCTGACCACCATCGACGCCTTCGTCCCGGCCACCCACGCCGTGCTGAACGCCGGCCTGCTCCCCCAGGCGACGGCCTTCGCCGGCTACGCCACCGTGGGGACCGGCGCCCACGCCGTGGGGTGGATGGTCGGGGGCGAGGTCGCCGCCCAGGCCGGCAAGGACCAGGCCGGCATCGCCTCGGGCACCCTCGACCAGGTGCTGTGGCTCAAGCCCAGCCCCTACGGCGGGCCGGCCGGCGTGCCCGGAGCCGGCGCCCCCTACCGGGGCACCTTCCTCATCGCCGACCGGGGGAACAACCGCCTGATCGCCCTCGACCGGTCCCGCAACCAGACCTGGGTCTACCCCTCCCCCACCATGCCCGCACCGCCGGGCGGGTTCTACTTCCCCGACGACTCGTTCTTCATCCACCACGGGACCGGGATCATCTCGAACCAGGAGGACAACCACACCATCGTCCAGATCGCCTACCCGTCGGGCAAGCTCCTGTGGCAGTACGGTCACCCGCTCCGCTCCGGTGGCACCCCGGGCTTCCTGAACCAGCCCGATGACGCCTACCTGCTCCCCTCGGGCACGGTCACGGTGGCCGACGCCTCCAACAACCGGATCGTCTTCCTCTCGCCGTCCGGCCAGGTGACCGGCCAGATCGGGAACGGCAAGGACGCCCACGTGCCCGGGGTGTCCGTCGCCTACCCCAACGGGGACACCCCGCTGGCCAACGGGAACATCCTGGTGTCCGAGATCGACGGCTCCTGGATCAGCGAGTACACCCCGGCCGGCAAGATGGTGTGGGCGGTCCAGATGACCGGGGTCAACTACCCCTCCGACCCCCAGCAGCTCGGGCCCGACCTGTACCTCATGACCGACTACAACCCGCCGGGTGAGGGCAAGGTCCTCACCTTCACCCGGTCCGGGTCGACACCGTGGGTCTACGACGCCACCGCCGGGGACGCCCGGCTGAAGAAGCCGTCGCTGGCCGAGCGCTACCCCAGCGGCGTGGTGATGGTGAACGACGACTACCGCCACCGCCTGGTGGGCATCGACCCGGGCACGAACTCCATCGTCTGGCAGTACGGGCTGACCGACGTGCCCGGGACGGCGCCGGGCATGCTCAACACCCCGGACGGCTTCGACAACCTGCTGGCCGACGGGACGACGCCCACCCACCAGGGCGTCACGGGCTGACCCCGGCCGACGGGGTCCGCACCACATCGTCGGCCCCGCCCCGGGTGCCGGTCCGCCCCTCCGCTCAGGTCGGCGGGATGGATCCGGGGCCGCTCGTCTCCGACAGCCCCGCACCCGGTGGGTCGGGGGCGGCGAACTCCTCGGCCAGACGGGCCCGCTCCCGGCGGCGGCGCACCACCTCCACGATGACGATGCCGACCACCACCACGGCCACCACCACCAGGGCCCACCGGCCGATAGCGGTCAGGACCGCCTCGAAGGAGAGGCCGACCACGTAGCCGAGGACGGCGAACCCGGCACCCCACACTGCGCCGCCGAGGAGGTTCCAGGGCAGGAAGGTCCGGTACGCCATCCCGCTCATGCCTGCCAGGCCGGGGATCACCGCCCGGGCGAACGCGGTGAAGCGCCCCAGGAAGACCGCCGGGCCGCCGTAGCGCTCCAGGAGCACCAGGGTCCGGCGGACGGCGGCTCTCCCCCGCAGGGGCCGCCGCTCGAGCAGCCAGGGCCCGGCCTTCTTGCCGATCTCGAACCCCACCGAGTCGCCGACCACGGCGCACACCACGACCACCCCGATCAGGAGGCCCAGGTTGACCCGGCCCAGCCCGGCCAAGGCCCCCCCGATGACCACCGCCGTCTCCCCGGGGAAGACGAACCCCACCATGAGGGCGGCCTCGGCAAAGACGAGGAACCCCACGAGGGCGTAGACCACCGGCGACGGGACGTGCTCCAAGGTGTGGAGCACCCACCCGGTCACCCCACCGGGGCTCGGTGGGGGCGCTGCTGCGACCAGGTCCGCCGGGCTCACCGTGAGACGGTGACGCTCGTCCAGGCACGGGCCCGGCACACCGGGCACGTCATCCACCGGTCGAACGTCCGGCCCGGCAGCCAGGCGGCCACCGGCAGGTGGAGGAGGGCGAACTCGAGGAGCCCCACCCGGCTCACCGAACCGCACCGGGAGCAGGCCACCGTCAGCACGCCCCGGGCGTGGGCGGGATCGTCGGCGGTGACCACGGCGGCCTCCCGGTCTGCCTCCCCGGCCGGGGTGGCGTCCGAGAAGAGGGCGTGACGGCCGGCCGGGCGGGCGTGGCGCACCGGACCGTGGTGGTCCCGCACGGCATCCGCAGGAGCCGCAGGGACCACATCTTCTTCCACCTCGTCGGCGTCGACCGGCCGCCAGAACAGGGCCCGCTTCCCGAGCGGGTCCGGCCCCTCGGCCATCAGCCGGCGGCCCCGGTGAGGGCCACGGGGCCCAGCAGGCCGGCAGCCAGGGCCCGGTAGGCCTCGGCCCCCGGCGAGGTGGGGGCGTGCTGGAGGATGGACTTGCCCCGGGCCGGCGCCTCGGCGAAGCGGATCGACTTGCGGACCGGAGGCTGGAGGACCGGGATCCCGTAGCGGGTCTCGACCTCCTCGATGATGTGGCGGGCGTGCTTGGTCCGGTCGTCGTACATGGTGGCGATCACCCCGCGCACGGTGAGGCTGGCGTTGGCGAACGCCCGCACGTCCTCGATGGTCTCGAGCAGCTGGCCCACACCACGGTGGGACAGGGCCTCGCACTGGAGGGGGATCAGCACGGACCGGGCCGCGGTGAGGCCGTTGATGGTGAGCACCCCGAGTGAGGGCGGGCAGTCGATCAGGACCAGGTCGTAGTGGTCGAGCACGGGCTCGAGGGCCCGTGCCAGGACGTGCTCCCGGCCCGTCCGGGTGAGGAGGTGGACCTCGGAGCCGGCCAGGTCGATGGTGGCCGGCAGGAGCTCCAGGCCGGGGACCCCGGGGACCGGGCGGACCACGTCGGCCACCGGGTGGCGGCGGACGAAGACGTCGTGGACCGACCGCTCGAGCCCGTCGGGGTCGAAGCCCAGGGAGAAGGTGAGGCACGCCTGCGGGTCGAGGTCGACCACCAGGGTGCGGCGACCCAGCTCGGCAGACGCCGCGCCCAGGGAGTGGACGGTCGTGGTCTTGGCCACGCCGCCCTTCTGGTTGGCAACAGCCAGGACGTCGGTCACGCCCGGAGTCTAGGCCGGGGCCCGGGCCGCCCGGCAGGCCCGCCGTTGGCATGGGACGGGCGGCCCCGCCCGTCGACGTGGCGGCGCCGCCACGGGGCGCGGTGGGCGCTGGTCGGCCGGGGTCGCCTGTGGTAGCGAATTGCCGTGCAGCGGCCCCGAGGGCCGGAGGGAAGGGGCGCAGGATGCAGAGGTTCCGAACCGTGGCGTTGGCCGTCGCCGTGCTCCTCGGCGGTGCCGCCGTGGTGACCGCCGCACCGGACGGGCCCGCCGGGGCGCTCCCGACCCCTGCCGCCCCGTTCTTCAAGGGCGTCGTGGCCAAGACCGTCAAGGTGGGCAAGCCCTACCACCTGGCCGTGAAGGGCAAGGGCTACCCCGTGCCCACCGTCCACGCCACCTCGGCCCTTCCCGCCGGGATGACGTTGACCGACCTCGGGAACGGAAGGCTCTCGCTCGCCGGGACGTTCACCGCTCCCGGGACCTTCCCTGTCACCTTCGAGGCCACCAACAGCCAGGGCACGGCCACCGAGACCGTGACCTTCACGGTGACCGGGACGGTGTCCCTGGCCGCCACCTGCGGCGTCCGCACGGGCACGCCGACCACGACCAAGCTCCTCGTCATCTTCGAGGAGAACCACGGCTACTCGTCGATCGTGGGCTCGAGCTCGGCGCCGGTCATCAACGGCTACCTGCAGGCCTGCGGGTCGGCCACCGCCTACCAGGCCCTCACCCACCCGTCCCTGCCCAACTACCTCTCGGTCACCTCGGGAGTCTCCTACGCCACCAGCCCCTGGACCTCGGACTGCGGTCCGTCGGGCTCGTGCCTGACCGGAGCGGAGAACGTCTTCCACCAGCTCGGCGCCTCCCGCTGGAAGTCCTATGCCGAGTCCATGGCGGCCAACTGCTCGTCCAGCGGGGTGAGCGGGGCCGGCTACATGGCCCGGCACAACCCGGCCCTCTACTACACGGACCTGGGATCGGCGTGCGCCACCGACGACGTCCCCCTGGGCACACCGACCAGCGGGGCCCTGGCCACCGACGTCGCCACCGGGGCGCTCCCCACCTTCGCCACGGTCACCCCGAACGCCAACAACGACATGCACGACGGCACCATCGCCCAGGGCGACAGCTGGCTGGGCTCATGGCTGCCCGTGCTCGTCTCGGGTCCGGACTACCAGTCGGGCCACCTGGCCATCGTGGTGGTGTGGGACGAGGGCTCAGGGAGCGGGAACGTCCCCAGCACCGTGGCCTGCCTGGCCATCTCCCCCTTCGTGGCCAAGGGCGCCACCTCCAGCACGCCGCTCACCCACTACTCCCTCCTGAAGGCCGCCGAGGACGTGGCCGGCGTGTCGGAGCTGGGCGGCGCCGCCACGGCCGGCGACCTCCGCAGCGCCCTCGGCTTCTGACCGCCCCGGTTCCTGGTCGGCCGGGGCCGCAGCACCCGGCTCCCATGACCGCCGGGCGCTCCCGGCAGCCGGCCAGGGCCGGCGCCTGGCCCAGGGGGGCCGAGGCGGCTCCTCCGCCCGGCCCGACCTCGGCAGCGCCCGGTCAGGCCGGCGTGAAGGCGGTCTGGCAGGTGCCGAGGTGGTTCCGGTACGTCGCTGAGGCGGTGACCGTCACCGGCACCCCCACGGGCGATGAGGCGATGCCCAGGGACACGGTCAGCGATCCGTGCTGGTCCGCCATGCCGCTCCGCGCCACCACCGTCTTCGGATAGGTGGCCCGGACGCGGACCACCGCGCCGGCCGTGGTCGAGACCGACACCGTCTCCTGGGTGTGGCCAGCCGGCGGGTGCGGATCGGAGACCGTCACCGTGCAGCCGGCGAAGGTGGCGGTGGCCGGGAGCCGGTAGGTCGCACCATCCACCGGTGGCGGGACCGGCGACACCGCGCCCGTCTGCTGGTCCACCACGGGAAGGGGCTGGTGCGGCCCGGGACCCGGCGCGACCAGCTGGACGGAGACCGGACGGGTGGTCGTCGTGGTCGGCGCCGTGCGCAGCGCCTTGATGTCCTGGCCGGTGACGGCCTGGGGGCGGGGCAGCGCCACGCTGCGCTGCTGGGTCAGCACGGAGGTCACGGCCACAGTGGCCACCACCGCTGCGGCCACGCCGGCCGTCGTCACCACGGTCCGTCGGTTCACCGTCCACCTCCCGTCGGGGCCGCCAGGAGCGACCGGAGGGTCTGGAGGCCCTGGCCGCCGTAGCGGGTCATCGGGACCAGGTAGGTCCCCTCGTCGATCTCGTTCCAGCTGATCACCGTCCAGCCGTCCGGGGCCGACCGGGCGTTCCCGGCGAAGAGCGACCGCATGGTCCGCCCACCGAGCCGGGGCACGCAGTTCGTGCCGCCACCCAGCACCTTGTTGTAGCCCGGCGCCATCGGGGCGAAGAACCGCTTGGCCGAGCCGTCGGGGTTCTTCGTGGCGCGCACCATCCGGGCCAGGTCGGCCACCTTGGCGAAGGAGGCCGGGTTGCGCTCGGGATCCTGGCTCGACCAGTAGTACTGGTCGGCATCGAAGTCGGCCGCCTTGGCGGCGTCCCAGGTGCGCCAGTTCTCGTCGGCCACCAGGTAGAAGTGGGGCCGCCACCGGGTGCTGGTCTCGTCGAGGAACGCCTGGGGGTACTTCCGGGAGCCCATCATCACCAAGGTCGGGCGGCCACCGTTGGCCCGGGTGAAGGCCGGGTCGCCGCCATAGGTCGCCTGCAGGTAGGCGAGGTCGTTGTCCATGGCCGTCCGGGTCCGGATGGCCGCCGAGGACATGTAGGCGATCCACAGGGTGAACGGCGTCCCCGCCCGGTTGACCTGGTGGACGGCGTCGACCACCTCGGCCAGGCGTCGGTCGAAGGCGGAGGAGGCGGCCGTCTGCCCCGGCTGGCCCGTCCCCGCCCATCCGACGGCGAACCCGGCCAGGCCGGCTGCGGCCGCCTGCACCACGTCGGCACGGATGCGGGCCGGGTCGTCCTGGGTCCACAGGGCGGCCGGGACGTCGGTCAGCTGGTTGCCCACATAGTCGTTGATGACCGTGCACCCGTTCCCCCGGAGGGTGGCCGGGAGCGGCAGCGGCGAGGCTCCGTACGGGTAGTTCGGGCCGAGCCGGGCGTGCCAGTGGGCGGTGTCCCACCACAGGTAGTAGAAGGCGAACGCGGTCCGCGAGGTGCCCGGCGGGGCGGTGGCGGCCGACCGGGACGCCGAGCCGGAGGACGCCGCGCCGGTGGTCGAGGTGCCGCCGGACGGCGCGGTCGACGAGCCGCACCCCGACGCGAGCAGGACTGCCGTGGCCAGGCCCAGCACCACACGCCGGGACGGCCGGAGGTCAGCCGGCATGGACCCCGGCCGCCTCGGTGGGCCGGACCGCGTCCGGGTCCTGCTCCGCCTCTGGGTCCGGCGCACCGTCCGGTCCGTCGGGGCCTGCGGGCGGCCCGCCGCCGGCCGCCATCCGGGCAGCCCGACGGCGGCGACGGTGCCGGCGGATGAGCACCCCGACCATCACCAGCAGGACCGCACCGACGAGGGCGACGCCAGCCAGGGTGGCCAGGTCGCCGCCGGTGATGACGATGCCCGTCACCGTCAGCGATGTGGACAGGTGAGTGGTGGTGACGACCGGCAGGGCGCCTCCGGTGACCCGGACCTTGTAGTCACCGGGAGGGATGTCGGTCAGCGTGATCGCGTGGGTCGGGCCCAGGGGCAGCACCGAGACGACGCCGTTGGGCAAGGTGATCTTGAGGTTCTTCCCCAGCGGCTTCCCCGAGAGGAAGCCGGTCCCGACCACCGTGAGGTCGTAGAGGGTCAGGGGGATCGTCCAGGGTGACGGGTCGCTGGCGCTGAAGCGGACCTGCCCCTGGTGGACCACGTTCGTCCCGTCGATCGTGACCGACTGGACCGAGTACCGGACCTCCTGGTTCTTGATACCGCCGGCCACCTGGACCGGTCGGCTGGCCGTGATCCAGTCAGGGCCGGCCAGCTGGGCGCCCCGCCACACGGTGAGCCGGCCCAGGCTGTCCTTCAGGACCATCGAGGTGATCCGGTCCGCCGGGTAGGGGCGGTGCTCCGGGGTCCGGAAGGAGAACGACACGAGGCGCTGGACGTCCAGCTCGGCCACCAGCACACGGGTGAACGCCCCATGGTCCGGGTTGACCGCCACGCGGTCGAGCGAGACGCGCACATCGGTGCCGATCACCTGCGGCGGAAGGACGACGCGCTGGTCGACGCCGTGGAGGTCGGTGACGGTGAGGGTGGCGATGCCCGCGGCATCGGTCGCCCCCACCGCGCCGTCGAGGCCCACGAGCACGCCGGGGACGACCGGGACCACCTGGATGGTCACCGTCCGGGGCGTGGCCGCACGTGCCGCCGTCGCCGGCAGCCCCGCCGCGACGGCGGCAGCGAACACCACGGCAGCGAGGCGCCGCACGGCTCGTCGACGGCGGCGGATCATGACCGACCTGCCGGACCCGACGGCGCCGACGCCACCCCCTCGGCAAAGAGCGTCCCCGTGTCTGCGGCCCACTGGCGGGCACCGTCAGCGAGCCCCCGGGCGAACGCATACTCGCCCCGGGCCAGCCGGGACGTGCCGTCGGTCAGCGTCACTGCCTGCTCGAGGAAGGCCTCGGCGTCGTCGGCGTGGCCCGCAGCGTTCCGGCCCAGCGCATACCCCTGCACGTACCGGGTCCGGCTCGGGCCGCGCAGGGCGGACCCGTCGATGGCGACCGGGGCGAACGCAGGGTCGTCGGCGAAGACGGCGGCCTTGATCCGGCCCGCCTCGACCAGGTCGTCCCGGGCATCGAGGTGGGCGGCCTCGGCCCCACGGACGCGGGCGGCCTCGACCGTGCTCCCGGCGGCCTCCAGGGCACCGGCTTCGAGGGCCAGCTCCAGCGCCACCCGGGCCCGGTCGTCCTCGCCCGCCGCGCTCACCGGCACGCCGTCCCGACCGTCCTGCCATGCCGCATGCTCGGCGGAGCCTGCCGGATGCGGATTCGGCCGGCTGGCCAGCGGGAAGAGTGACGCCTCGGTGAGGGCTCCGGTCCGGTAAGCGGCCAGGTCGTCCTCCACCCCGGCGATGGCCGGGAGCCCGGCCTCGTCGGCCACCGACCCGAACCGGCGGCTCCGTCGGAGGGCCAGGCCGATCAGGGCCAGCGCGAAGACGAAGGCGGCGAGGTAGCAGCCGTAGATGATGGTCACGTTGGGCCGGGGCGGGGCCGTCGCCCCCTTGGCCAACGGGGCGATCAGCGGGGCGATGGGCGTCTGGGCCAGGTCGGCGCCGGTCAGGAGGTCGCCGGCCGAGGCCACCTGGGGGGTGAGGGCCGGGAGGCCGAAGACCTTGTCGATCATCCCGGGGATCGAGGCCGTGTTGAAGGCCTGGTGGTCGACGGCTCCGGCCCGGGCGTACGGCGAGACCAGGATGGCCGGGACGCGCAGGCCCTGGGCCACCCCGCCCATCACCGGCGGCACGGCGTGGTCGTACCAGCCGCCGGCGTCGTCGTAGGTGATGAGGATGGCCGTGTGCTTCCACGCCGGGCTCTGGAGCACGGCGTTGACCAGGGTCCGGACGTAGAACTCGCCCAGCGCCGGACTGAGCGGGGCACGCTCGCTGTTGACCGTGCCGGCCACGTAGGACACGTCGGGCAGCTGCCCGCTGGCCAGGTCGTCGAAGAAGAGGGTCGAGTCGACGATCCGACCCGGCCCAGATCGGAAGAGCACACGTCTGAACTCCAGTCACGGCTACATCTCGTATGCCGTCTTCTGCTTGAAAAAA
>CAXBRB010000070.1:0-11740 GCA_963977795.1 uncultured Acidimicrobiaceae bacterium | reverse complement strand
TTTTTTTTTTCAAGCAGAAGACGGCATACTAGATGTAGCCGTGACTGGAGTTCAGACGTGTGCTCTTCCGATCTCGGTCCACCACCACGGCCACCACCTGGGTGCCCGTCGGGCCGATGCCGACGGCGGCCACGGCACGGCCGCAGGCGTCGGCCACCGGGACCTCGACGGCCAGGCAGCCGATGGGCCCCTCGGCCGTCTGCAGCACGTGGGCCAGGCGGCCGAGCTGGAACAGCAGGCCGTCGTGGAGGTAGCCGACGTCGCCGGTCCGGTGGAAGCGCCGCCCGTCGAGGACGACACGCGCCTCGTGGTCGCTGCCCCAGCGGCCGTCGTAGCCGTCGAACATCCACGGGGCCGAGACCAGGATCTGGCCGACCAGGGGCCGGTCGGCCGGCGCATCGGGGGTGTCGCCGCCGGGGAGTGGCTCGATGACCACAGCACAGCCCGGGAGGGGGGCACCGGTCGAGGTGCCGCCCCGGGGTCCCGGTCGGCGGGGCTCCCGCCCGTCGGTCACCGGCAGGCACTCGGTCATCCCGTACGGGGTCTGCACCGCGCCCCCGGTGACCGCGCTGACGGCGCTCACCAGGTCGGCAGGGATGGGCGCCCCGGCCAGCATGGTCGTGGCCAACGGGGTGCGCCGTCCCGCCGCCGTGGCCACCACGGACCGGGCAGCCGCCGGGGCCAGCCAGGCCGTGGCCACGCCACGGTGGCGCACCACAGCATCTAGCCGGTCGAAGTCCAGGCGACCGGGATGAGCCACGGGGAAGTCGGCCAGGTGGCAGGGGAGGCCCACCACCGGGGCCAGCAGCATGAACGGGGCGAACGAGGTGGTGAAGCCGTCGGACTCTCGGCCGCCCAGCATCTCCAGGACGACGTCCCGCTGGGCGGCCAGGGCGCCGAAGGTGTAGCGCACCGGCTTGGCCGGCCCGGTGGCGCCCGAGGTGTGGACGACGGCGGCCAGCGCAGCCGGATCGACCGCGGGCTCGGGCACCGGTCCCGGGGCCGGGAGATGGAGGTTGGTCGCCGCAGGGTGGCGGCCGAAGCAGAGGCGGGTGGCCCCGGGCACCATGCGGGTGCTGGCGGCCACGGCCAGGGTGGCCGGGGTGCCCAGGACGAACCCCGCACCCGAGGCCCGCAGCAGGCGCCGGAGGGGGCCGAGGCCGGCGGTGGCGTCGGCCACCACCAGCACCCCTCCGGCCCGCCACACGCCGATGGCCGCCACCAGCAGGTCCGGACCGGGCGGGACCAGCAGGACCGCCCGGTCACCCGGGACGAGGCCGGCGGCGGCCAGGTGTGCGGCCACCGCCCCCGAGCGGGCCGCCAGGTCCCGCCAGGACAGCGTCCCGTCCGGCCCGGTCACCACCGGGGAGGCGTCCTCGGTCCGGGACAGCAGCTCGGCCAGGAGCCCGGGTCCTGCTCCCGGCGGGAGCACCCCGCCGTCGGTCGCCCCGGTGTTGGTCGCCCCGGCGTCCCGAGGTGCCGTTGCTCCCTCGGCCGCCGGTGACGTCGAGCCGACACCGGGCAGCGTGTCCAGCCAGTCGGCCACCAGGGAGCCGAGGGGGACGTCGAGCGGCAGGTAGTGGGCTGCGTCGGCGAACCGGTGGACGGCGGCGTCGGGCCGGCGCCGACGCAGATCGGCGAGGAACCGGTCGTGGAAGACGGGATCCCGACCGCCCCACACCAGGAGGAGCGGGTGGTCCTGGGCCCCGAAGGTGGCGGCCACGCCCCGCAGCGCCTCGGCCGAGGGATCGTCGGCCTCCACCGGGATGTCAGCCACGAAGTCGGCCACCGCCGAACGGCGCTCGGCGGTGGCGTAGGGGGCGCGCAGGGCCCGCCGGTGGTGCCGGGCGGTCATGGCTGCGGCACCGGCGACGAAGGCCGGGGTGCGCCGGCAGGCCAGGTCGACGCGCGAGCGGGCGGCGGCGATCAGCGGCGGCACGGCCACCCGGTCGGGCTTGGCCACCGCCGTGTTGGCCAGCACCATGGCCTCGATCTCCAGGTGGGCCGACGCCCCCACGGCCACCGGTCCGCCCCAGTCGTGGGCGGCCAGGACCAGGGGGCCGGCGACCTCCTGGCGGCAGAAGGCCACCAGCTCCTCGATCCGCTGGGCCAGCCGCCGGGGACCGGTCCGCTCGGAGAAGCCCATGCCCGTCTGGTCGACGGCGACCACCCGCCACGTCGCTCCCAGCCGGGCCAGGACGTCGACCCAGAGGTAGGCCCAGGACGGGTTGCCGTGCACGCACACCAGCGTCCCCTTGGGCTCCGGTGCGCTCGGCGCCGTGTCGAGGACGTGCCAGGTGACCGGTCGGCCCTCGGCCCCGTCGAAGGTCACCAGCCGGGACCAGGACGGGTCCAGGCCCCACGAGCGCAGGTCGGCGTCCGATGGCCGCACCGCCGGGGACGGGACGTGGCGGGCTGCGCCGAAGGGCCGGGACGTGGTGGTGGCCACGCCGGCTACCAGACGAGCTCGGCGCCGGCGCAGTTCAGCCCGGAGCCGATGCCCATGAGGAGCACCCGCTCGCCCTCGGCCAGGTCGTCGGCGACGGTCGAGAGGGTGTAGGGCACCGCAGCAGGGCCCATGTTGCCGAACCGGGGGTAGGTCAGGGGGACGAGGGCCGGATCCACCTCGAGCAGCTCGCAGAGGCGGGCGGTGTGCACGGCGGACACCTGGTGCATGACGTAGCGGTCGCAGGCGTCCCAGCCCCAGCCGGCGGCGGCGGCATCGTCCCAGGTCCGCCGGCCCAGGGCCAGGCCCTCGCTGAGCAGGGCGGCGGTGTCGGTCCGCATGCCGTCCAGGTTGCCCACGCACAGGTCGTGATCCTTGGTGGCGGCCCGGGTGATGCCGCCCAGGAACCGGTGCCCGCCGGACCGTGGACCACCGAGGACCATGGCGGCGGCCCCGGAGCCGAGGGTGAGGGAGGCGAAGTTGTCGAACACGTCGGCCGCCGTGGTCTCGGGCCGGCGCAGCCGGGCGATGGTCGTCTCCTGGAGCTGGCGGCTGCCCTCGCCGTCGACGATGAGGACCACCCGGGCCTGCCCCGACTCGATGGCCGCCGCCGCCAGCTGCATGGCGTTGATGAAGCCCAGGCAGGCGTTGCCGATGTCGAGGTTGGCGCACGTCTCGGGCAGGCCGAGGCGGAAGTGGACGGCGCAGGCCACGCTCGGCTCGAGGTGGTCCTTGCACACCGACGTCGAGAGCAGGAGGTCGACCTCGGCCGGCGCCACGCCGGCGGCCTCCAGGGCCGACCGGCCGGCCCGGGCTGCGGCCTCGTCGTAGGAGACGTCTGCCGGCCACCACCGGCGCTCGATGATGCCCGCCACCGAAGCCAGGAGCCCGGGGCGCACCCCGCAGCGCGCGAAGGTCTCCTCCAGCTGCTCGTCGATGGCCGAAGAAGACACCACCTCCGGCGCCTCGGCGTGTGCCACGCTCCAGATGGAGGCGCGGGTGAAGGCGGTGGGTGGCGTCACTCCCTCAGGCTACGGCGTCAGGGGCGCCCCGGGTGCCCATCGGTCCAAACGGCACCCGGCGGGCACGATGCACCCTTTCGCGGTCACCGTCCGCCCGACCGTGCCGGGTCGATGGCGTGGAGCGCGTCACGCAGCACCGGGCGGGGAGCCGCGTCGGGGAGGGCGGCAAGGACGGCCTCGTGGGCGGCATCCACCGAGTACCCGTGGTGACGGACCAGCCAGGCGGCGGCCACCGTCGGCGTCCGGCTCTGGGCGGCGACGCAGTGGACGAAGACCGTTCCATGGTCCCGGCGCAGGGCCTCGACGGCGTCGGCCGTGTCGGCCAGCAACCGGGGGAGGTCGATGTTGTCCGGCCCGTCGGTCATCCACACCTCGTGGTGCTCGGCACCCCGCCGCTGCCCGTGGCCGATCCGGCACAGCGAGACGAAGGCCTCGGCCGGAGCATCGGCCAGGGCCGCCACGTCGCCCCACCGCACGTCCTCATGGCCCGGGAGGACGACCGAGATCCCGGCCGGCGCCCAATCCTGCCGATAGCGGGCCAGGAGGTCGGGTGCGGCAGGCCAGCCCAGGTCGTCGGGCCGGCCGCCCCGGACCGCCAGCACGGCCAGCGGGGCCAGGTCTGCGTGGGTGACCTCCGCGGGCCAGCCGGCCAGGCGCCGGCGCCAGGCGAAGGGCACCGCGCTCGCCCCGTGGAGGGCGCCCAGGAGGGCGCCGGCGATGGCAGCCACCGTGTCGGTGTCGCCGCCGATGGCCACAGCGGCCCGCAGCCCCCGCTCCACGTGGGCGGCGCCGCCGTCCCCGACGGTGTCCACCACGGACCGCCATGCCGCCTGGAGGGCCCGCACCACCCATCCGTTGTCGCGCAGGGCGGCCAGCGGGGCGGTCTCGGCCTCGTCGATCCACGCCGCCCACCGGGCCCGGGCAACGGGATCCAGCAGATCGAGGCCGGCACGGGGCCCGTCGAGCCGACCGGTGCGGACGGCCCGGTCGATGGCCACGCACCACAGCTGGCAGGCGATGACGGCGTCTTCATGGGGGTGGGTGAGGGCCGAGACGGCGGCGGCCGAGTCGCACAGGAGGCGGTCGTCACCCAGAGCCGAGAGGGCCACCGGGCCGGTGCGCATCAAGCTGCCGTTGCCGGCGTTCTCAGGATGCCGGTCCTGGTAGGAGCGGGCCGAGCCGGTCAGCACTGCTCCGGGCGCGACCTCGACCCCGGAGTCGGCGGCTGCCGCACCCAGCGCCCCACGGGTCTGGATGCCGATGTCGGGCGGTCCGGACCGGTACCACTCGAGGAACCCGGCGGCCACGGCGTCGAGGCCGTCACCGTCGTCGAGGCGGGCCCCGGTGGCCGCTGCCCGCAGGACGGCGACGGCCATGTCGGTGTCGTCGGTCCACGACCCGGCCGGCCGACCGGTGAGGGCGCCGACCCCCATGCGGACGGCGGCGGGGTCGGCCGACCGGTGAGGGCGCCGACCCCCATGCGGACGGCGGCGGGGTCGACCGGTCCGCCGAATTCGTAGGCCGCCCCGAGCGCATCCCCGGCGGCGGCGGCCACGACCACCCCGGCTGCCCGGTCCAGCTCCATCGGTCCCAGTGGTGCTCCCATCGTCCTCCTCATCTCGCCGTTCCCTCTGCCATCGCGGACGGCGGTGCCCCGGCCACGGGTCAGCCCGGTCCGCGGGATCCGCCCGCTTCGCTGCAAGGACAGGGCCCACCGTCGGTCACCGGTGGCGGCATCCGATTCCGACGCCGCATCTCGGACCGCGCTGGCAGGCTGTCCTGCGGCAGGCATCCCTCCGGCACGCTCCGCCCAGGCCAGCACCGTCGGCACTCCCTGGTCAGCGGCCCGAGAGGCCTGTCCGCCGCACCGTTCCGTACGGGGCCCGTCAGGGCGGGAGCCCGTCCGGCCGCTGCACCGCCAGGCTAGGGGAGGGGTGTGACACGGACCGTAGGCGCCGGCCCGGACGGGCTCAGCTGGCCGTCCACCCCACGGTGCCCAGGCACATCTCGTCGGAGGAGCCGTCGCCCCAGGTGACGTACCGGGGCGGCAGCTTGCGCAGCTGGGGAAGCTTCTGGCGGAGCGTGGGGTCGTAGGTGCAGGTGACCCGGATCTTGTCGCCGGGCTGGGCCACCAGCCCGGCCGGCACGGGGTCCGCCCCCTGGTTGTCGAAGTTGTAGTTGGCCACCGAGGCCAGGGTGGTCTCCTTGGCGCCCGAGACCAGGACGATGCTCTCGGACCGGCCGAGGAGGTGCATGTGGGGCGAGGCGAAGAGCAGGTGCATCGGCTGGCTCACGTTCCAGGTGCAGGTGGTGGTCACCAGGTTCCCGTCCACCTGGGGAGCCGCCGGGTCGTGGTAGGGGGCGCAGACCCGCTCAATGGCCCCGAGGAAGACCTGGGCCTGCTGGCCGGTGCGGGCGGCCAGGTCGGCGATCGACGCCTGGCGGTCGCACAGCGGTCCCGTGACCCCGGCCGGGCAGGGCAGGTCGGGCGGGGAGACGTACTTGGTGGTCTGGAGCTCCTTGAGGCCCGAGCCGGCGGCCGGCACCGAGACCAGGCGGACCCGACTGTTGTCCGGCTCGTTCCCGGCCAGCAGGTTGTAGTGGATCTGCATCACCACCAGGCTGCCCGCCGGCATGGAGATGCCCGTGCCGGGCGGCAGGTGGCGCAGCGTGGTGGGACCGGGGGCCCATCCGCCCAGCCACTCCGTGTTGTCGAAGGTGCCCGTGGGGTTGAGGGGGGCGCCGAAGCAGCTCCAGCCCCCTCCGGAGGCGTTGAGCTCACGGGCCTTGGCCGCCTGGTCGGGCGGGATCAGGAAGTAGATGGCGTGGTGGACCTCGGCGGGCGACCCGGGAAGGAACTGGCTGGCCACCAGCATCCGGTCGGTGGTCAGGTGGGGGTCCACCAGCGAGCAGTGGTAGACGTCCGTCGAGCCGTTGGCGGCCGCAGCGCCCGGCGTGAAGGCCGCATCGAGCCCGTAGGTGCCGGTGGTGCTGGTGACCGACGCCCGGGCCGCCGTGGTGGCCGGCGCAGAGGATCCGCCCGAGGAGCAGGCGGCCAGCAGGAGGCCGGCCAGCGCCACGACGGCTGCGGCGGACCGGCGGGAACGACGGGCGATGATGCGCATGCGGACACGCTACCGGACCGCAGGGCGCGAGGCCGTGACGGACCCCGGCATCCACCGGCCGGCACGAGGCCAGGGCTACCGTCCCGGGTGCTCCGCCGGCTGCGGCGGACCCGACGAAAGGACGATGCCATGGCTGAGAACGACACCCAGGTCGTCGTGGTGGAGGGCGGCCTGCCGCCCAAGGCCGTGTGGCAGCTCGAGCTCCTGGTGGGCGTGGTGACGCTGGCGCTCGGGATCGTCCTGGCCCTGCACCCGTCGACCTCCCTGAACGTGGTCTGCGTGTTCATCGGGATCCTCCTGATCATCGGCGGCGTCTTCCACTTCGTGCGGGCCCTCGACCGTGACGAGCAGCACCGGGCGTGGGTGGCCATCGCCGGCCTCCTCGAGGTGGTCATCGGCGTGGTGATGATCCGCCACCTCAGCCTGACCAAGGCGGCCATCGGCCTGCTGATCGGCCTGGTCTGGATCGTCCAGGGCGTGGTCGCCCTGCTGGCCGGGGCCATGAGCGACGTCCGGGGATCCCGGGCCTGGGTCATCTTCTTCGGCGTGGTCAGCCTGGTGGCCGGGATCGTGGTGGTGAGCGTCCCCCAGTCGTCGGTGACGGCCCTGGCCACCCTGCTCGGCATCTGGTTCATCGTCATGGGCCTGCTCGAGGTCATCGGCGGCTTCGTGCTCCGGTCGGCCCTCCACAAGGCCGGCGCCTGACCCAGCCCGGCCGGGCTGTCGCCCGGCGGTTCCGATGTGAACGACGACGGCCCACGGGGATCCCGTGGGCCGTCGTCGTGCCCGGAGCAGGCGCCGCCGCTACGGTGCACCGGTGACCCACGGGCGGCTCGACGGCACCCTCCGCCGGGTGTGGTGGCTCGGCGTCGCCGTTGCGGCGGTGCAGCTGGTGGTCCTCATCGTGTGGAGCGCCCACCTCTGGGCCCGCTTCGACCTCACCACCGACTTCGCCACCTTCTCCCAGGCCTGGAACCTCATCGGCACCGGCCACCTCGATCCCGTCGAGACGACGTTCGCCTACGGGTACCCCCACTACGGCTACCCGTTCTGGCAGAGCCACTTCGAGCTGGTGCTCTGGCCGCTGGCCCTGCTGCGGACCATCGGCCTGTCGGCCTTCTCGCTGCTCGTGGTCCAGAACCTCGCCCTGGCCGCCACCACCGCCGCCGCGGTGCGCTTCGGACTCGAGCTGCTCGGCACCTACTGGCGGGGTCCGGACCGGGTGCGCACCGGGATCGCCGTGGGGCTGGTGGCAGCCGCCGTCGTCACCCCGTGGACCTACTGGGCCGCCTCGTTCGACTTCCACCTCCAGCCCCTGGCCCTGTGCTTCACCGTGCTGTGCGCCCGGGACCTGTGGGCGGGCCGCCGACGGGCGTGGTGGTGGGCGGCCGCCGTGCTGGCCTGCGGCGACGTGGCCGCCTCCTATCTGATCGGCCTGGGTCTGGCCGCCGTCGTCTCGGGCCGGGCACTCCGACGACGGGGCGCCCTGCTGGTGGGGGTCGGGGTGCTGTGGATCCTGCTGGTCATCGCCGTCGGCTCCGGCAAGGGATCGAGCCTGGCCGGCAATTACGGCTACCTGGCCCATGTGACCGGGGCCACCGGCCTGCACGGCACCGTGGCGGTGGTCGGCGGCATCGCCGCCCATCCGGCCGACGTGGCCCACGTCCTGCGGGTGCGGGCACCCGGGATCTGGCAGTACCTCACGGCGGCCGGCACCATCGGCGTGGTCGCGCCGCTGGGCGCGGCCATGGCGCTGGTGGTGCTGGTGCCCAACGCCCTGAACCAGTCGCCCGTCTTCATCGGCGCCGATGCCGCCTTCCAGAACCTGGCCGCCGTGGTCTTCGTGCTCCTGGGAGCGGTCTGCGTGTGCACCTGGCTGGCCCGCCGTCGGGCCGGGCCGGCGCTGGCCGCCGTGGCTGCCGCCGCCATGCTCGTGCAGGTGGTGGTGGCCGGCGTGCTGTGGATCCCCCGGATCCCCGCCGCCTTCGCCGTGGTGGACGCCACGACGGCGCACAGCCTGGCCGCCGTGCAGGCCGCCCTGCCTCCCGGTGCCGAGGTCATCGTCTCCCAGGGGGTCATCGGCCGCTTCGCCGACCGGCGGGATCTGTACCCGTTCATCGACGCCTTCGCCGACGGGCAGACCGTGCCGATCACCGCCCGGCCGGTGGCCTTCGTCTTCGTGGCCGACCACGGCCTGGAGCTGGCCACGCCCGACCAGACCCGTCGGGCTGCGGCCCAGGTGGCCCGCCTCCCGGGGGTCGAGCGCCTGCCGGCCGGACCGGGGGTGATGGCGTACCTGTGGCATCCGCCCCCCGGCACGACCTCCCTCCGGTTCGCGCCCTGACCGGCTGCCGGTCCATGGCGCCTGCCGGTAGCCTTGGCGGACCGATGTCCGACGGGGGAGTCGCCGACATGTTCGAGGAGCACCGGGCCCACAAGGCCGCCAAGGCCTACGAGCAGGACCTGGCTGCATGGCAGCACCATGTGGCCGAGTACCGGGACCTCATCGCCCTGGCCCGGGACTACCCCGGCGAGGCCTCGTCGTCGCTGGTCCTCGGGGCCGGCGAGACGGTGTTCCTGACCGTCACCGGCACCGAGCTGATCGAGGAGCGCCGGGGGCCGGGGAGCTGGCAGGGCCGGTCCCAGGGGTTCTCGATCCCGGTGGCCTCCATCGGCGGGCGGTCGATCCGCTACCGGGTCGGCGCCTCCAAGGGCCACTACGTCCAGGGCCAGGAGCAGCCCACCGTGATCGACCGGGGCACCCTGTACGTCACCTCGGCGCGCGTGGTGTTCCAGGGCGGCGCCCAGACCCGCCAGTGCGACCTGCGCCACCTGGTGGCTGTCGACCACGACCCGGCGACGGGGACCACGACGCTGTCGGTGGCGAACCGCCAGACCCCCCTGGTGCTCCGCTACGGCCCCGAGCTGGCCGAGTCCGTGAAGTTCCGCATCGACCTGGCCATGGCCCACCACAGCGGGACGGTGCCGGCCTTCGTGGCCGCCCTCGAGGCCGACCTGGCCGCGCTCGAGGCGGCTCGGCCCGAGGCGCCGGCCGGGGTGCCGCTGACGCCGGGCTCTTCGGTCCCGGATCCCGCTGCCCCGGCCGCCGGGGGAGCAGTCCCGCCGGCGGGAGAGACGGCCATGGCGCCCGGGACGGCCATGGCGGCAGACGATGCGGTGACACCTGGTGCGACCGGCGCGCCGACAGCGCCGCCCGTCCCGGTCCCGCAGGTGACACCGGGGGCACCTGGCGAGGTCGCCACGTCGGCCCCTGCTGCGGCGGCGACACCGGCGCTACCGACGGCTCCCCCTGCGCCGACCGCACCGGCGATGCCCGTGGCACCAGCCGCTCCGGCGACGCCGGCCGGGTGGTACCCCGATCCGTGGCGGCAGGCACCCCTGCGGTGGTGGGACGGGACCGCCTGGACCGGCCAGACCTCGGCGCCCTGAGCCGGCGCCATCGCCCCCTCGGTCGACCACGCCGCCCCCCGGTCGACTGCTCCGGTCCAGCTGGGCACCCGCTACCCTTCGCCGCATGGCCCGGGACATCGTCGACGACCGCCTCATCGGCGCCCTCCACCTCCGCGCCCTCGACCGCCAGGGCCTGGCCCACGACCCGGTGGCCGAGCACACCGCCGTCCAGGCCGGGACCCTCGACGCCCTCCTGGAAGGCCGCTACGAGGGCGACGCCACGCTGGCCGAGGTGCTGCGGCTGGGCGACCTCGGCCTCGGCACCGTCCAGCAGCTGGACGGCGAGCTGGTGGTCGTCGACGGCGAGGCCTGGGTGGTGGCTGCCGACGGGACGGTCCGCCGGGAGGATCCCGCCACCCGGACGCCCTTCGCCGTGGTGTGCCACTTCGTCCCGGACGCCACCGTCGACCTCGACGGACCGCTCGCCCTCGCCGAGGTGACGGCTCGGGCCGACGCCCTCGTCGACGCCGGCGCCCCGGTGGCCGCCGTGCGGGTCCACGGCGAGTTCCGGGACCTGGCTCTGCGCTCGGTGGCCCGCCAGGTCCCCCCGTACGTGCCCCTGGCCGAGGTGGTGGCCCACCAGACCACCTGGGATGTCGCCGCCGCTCGGGGCACCCTGGTCGGGTTCCGGTTCCCCGACGCCACAGCCGGCGTGGAGGTCCCCGGCTACCACCTCCACTTCCTCTCCGACGACCGGACCCAGGGCGGCCACGTCACCGGCGGCGTCCTGGTGCGGGGCACCCTGGCCGTCGACCACTGCGACGACCTCCACGTCGAGCTGCCCGCCGGGGTCGGCCTCGGCGTCCCCGGAGCCACCGACCGGAGCCGCATCGCCGACGTCGAGGGGCGGGTGGGCTGAGTGTCCCTCCGCCTGGCCCCCGACCTGGTCGAGCCGATGGTTGCCGGCCTGCTGGGCGGCATCGACGTGGACGGCGGGCCCACGGGCGAGCAGCTGGCCGTGCTGGCCGCCCTGGTGGTGCATCTGTGGGACCGGCCCGACCTCGACCTGGCCGCCGTCGTGCCGGCCGGACCTGAGGCGACCCGGGAGGCGCTGGGCAGCGCCGCCCTCTGCCGCCGGTTCCACGAGGTCCACCTCACCCTCGAGGCCTGCCGCCACCCCCAGACGCCCGCGCAGGTGGCCCGGGTCGAGGACTACGCCGAGGCGATGGGCACGCCCGGGGCCGACCTGGCCCTGTTCCGGCGCTTCGTCGACGACGGCACCGAGCGGGCCATGGCCGACACGGCCCGCTTCATCGACGGCATGCTGGCCGCCCGGGTGGAGCCTCCCCTGGCCGGCCTCCCGGTGGATGCCACCCACGCCGAGCCGGCCCTGGCCGAGCGGCTCCTGGCCTTCGCCGACCTGGAGGAGGGAAGCCTGGGCCGGGCGTACCTGGACTACTACGAGCAGACCGGCCTGGCCGTCCCCGGGACGGTGCCCTCGGCCCTGAACCACTTCTTCGTGGGCCACGACATGACCCACGTGATCGCCGGCATCGCCACCACGGCCCCCGGCGAGGTGGCCCTGAGCGCCTTCCAGCTGGCCATGGAGGATAACGACCTCAACACCAGCGCCCTCCTGGCATCGCTGATCTGCCACGAGGCCGGCTTCACGCCCAACGTGGTGATGAAGACGGATGACATCTTCTCGCTGATGAACCTGGTCAGCGGCGGCGTCG
>CAXBRB010000069.1:0-11761 GCA_963977795.1 uncultured Acidimicrobiaceae bacterium | reverse complement strand
CGGTCCCGGTGGACCAGGGCGGTGCGCACGGCCCGGTGGACGGTGCGGCCCTGGTGGGAGACGGCCTTGATGTCGCCGGCCTCCTCGAAGACCAGGGCCAGAAAGGCATCCGAGCACAGCGAGCGGGCCAGGGGGACCGGGACGGGCCCCTGGCCGTCGATCTCGCACCGCTCGTCCCCTCGGGCATGTCCCCGGCGCAGGGCGGCGAGGTCGACCCGGACCACCACGGTGGCCGGGGCGGGCCGGTCCACCAGGTGGTCGCCCCCGGTGGGCACCGGCCCGGCACCGGTGGTCACGAGGGCGAAGAAGGCGTCGGCCATGAGGGCGTCATAGGGCACCCGGGAGTCATCAGACCCTCCGATGTCATCCGACGGGGACCCGGCCAGGGACTCGGCCAGGGGGGTGAGGCGGGCCAGGAGGGCGGCCCCCCGCTCGGGGGTGTCTCGGCCCTGGAAGCAGAACGCCCCCTCGGTGTCGATCCAGGAGCGGAAGGAGCGGGCCCGGTGGATGCGCCGGATGGCGGCCAGGGGGTCCCGGCGGGCCGAGGTGGCCACCGAGCGCCGGCACCGCTCCTTGGTGGCCGCCAGGTCCTCGCCGGCGTCCCCGGGCACCAGGGCGCCCTCCCGGTCGGGGTCGAGGGCGGCGGCGTGGGCGATCTCGGTGGCCTGGGCCCCCGAGAGGCGCCCCTGGCGGAGGGCGTCGGTCACCGCCGGCAGGCCCACCAGGCGCGCACCGGTCTCGAGCGTCCGTCGGGCCTGGCCGGCCGTGCCGCCCTCTATGGCGGCCAGGAAGCCGGCACAGGTCCGGTGGCCCTCGGTGCGCCAGGTGCCCGAGGTGGCGATCCGGGGGGCCAGCAGGGTCTTGGCCGCCCCCACCAGGCGCTCGGCCCGGGCCAGGGCGCCGTAGAGGAGGACGGCATCGGGGCCGCACAGCCGGTCGGGGTCCAGCTCGGCCGAGAGGGCGGCCAGGACCTCCACCGCCCCGGCCAGCCGGTCCGAGAGGCCCGGGGACCGCTCGGAAGCGTCGCTCAAGGCCACGGTCTCGGTCTGCTGCGCTGGTGGCTCCGCCGTGGTGGCCATGCCCCACCCTCCCAGGCGGGTGTCACATGCGAGCCGAGGGAAGGCGATCGACGAACGGTGCCCGGGTCAGCTCCCGAGGGCCCGGGCCTCCTCGAGGACCTTGGCGGCATGGCCGTCGGCCTTCACGCTGTACCAGGCCCGGGCCACGGTGCCGTCGGCCTCGATGAGGAAGGTCGAGCGGATCACCCCGGTGACCTTCTTGCCGTACATGGTCTTCTCGCCCCAGGCGCCGTAGGCCTCACCCACGGCGTGGTCGGCATCGGTCAGGAGGGGGAAGGTGAGCCCGTACTTCTCCCGGAAGGCCTGGTGCTTGGCGGCCTTGTCGGCCGAGATGCCGACCACGGCCACGTCGGCCGCCCCGAAGGCCGACAGGTTCTCGTTGAATTGGCACGCCTCCTTGGTGCAGCCCGGCGTGTCGTCCCGGGGGTAGAAGTAGACGACGACCCGGCGGCCGGCGAAGTCGGCCAGCGACACGTCAGTGCCGTCCTGGTCGGGCAGGGTGAAGGCGGGGGCGGCGTCCCCGGCGGCGAGCTTGGCCATGGCAGGTCCTCCTGAGGGCGGGGTCGCAGCGGCGCACGGCGGGGCGCCTCCGACCGGTTGACTGGGGACACGATGGCACAGCAGCCGGCCGGGGTGCCGATACCGGACGGGCGGTTGACCCCGGTCGCCGTCGTGGGAGACTCGGGCCACGACGTCGGCGCCACAGCGGCACGCCGGGGCCAGGACGACAGCAGGACGGACGGAGGGACGGAGACCATGAGCGACGCCAGCACGACCCACAGTCGGTCCAAGGTGTACGTGGAGGGGCCGCAGGGGGTCCGGGTGCCCTTCACCGAGGTGGTCGTGGGTCCGTCTTCGGGTCCTTCCGGCGAGGAGGCCAACGCGCCGGTCCGGCTGTATGACACCTCCGGGCCGGGCTCGGTGCCCACCGAGGGGCTGCCCGCCCTCCGCCGCCCGTGGGTCACGGGCCGGGGCGACGTCGAGGAGTACGAGGGCCGCCCGGTGACCCGGCGGGACGACGGCCGGGCCGCCGTCCGGCGTGACGGTCCGAGCCGGGAGGCGTTCCCCCACACCGGCCGCCGTCCCCTGCGAGCCACCTCCGGGCCGGTGACCCAGCTGGCCTACGCCCGCCGGGGGGAGGTCACCCCGGAGATGGCCTTCGTGGCCACCCGGGAGGGCGTCGACCCCGAGCTGGTCCGCTCGGAGATCGCCGCCGGCCGGGCCATCCTCCCGGCCAACGTCAACCACCCCGAGTCCGAGCCGATGGTCATCGGGAGCCGCTTCCTGGTCAAGGTCAACGCCAACATCGGCAACTCGGCCGTCTCCTCGTCGATCGAGGAGGAGGTCGAGAAGCTCACCTGGGCCACCCGGTGGGGCGCCGACACGGTGATGGACCTCTCGACCGGACCCGACATCCACACCACCCGGGAGTGGATCCTGCGCAACTCGCCGGTGCCCATCGGGACCGTCCCCATCTACCAAGCCCTGGAGAAGGTGGACGGGGTCCCCGAGGAGCTGACCTGGGACCTCTACCGGGACACCCTCATCGAGCAGGCCGAGCAGGGCGTCGACTACTTCACCATCCACGCCGGGGTCCTGCTGCGGTACGTGCCCATGACCGCCCGTCGGATGACGGGGATCGTCAGCCGGGGCGGCTCGATCATGGCCGCCTGGTGCCTGGCCCACCACACCGAGAACTTCCTCTACACCCGGTTCGAGGAGATCTGCGAGATCATGGCCGCCTACGACGTGGCCTTCTCGCTGGGCGACGGGCTGCGGCCCGGATCGATCGCCGACGCCAACGACGAGGCGCAATTCGCCGAGCTCTCCACGCTGGGCGAGCTGACCGAGATCGCCTGGCGCCACGACGTCCAGGTGATGATCGAGGGCCCGGGGCACGTGCCCCTCCACAAGGTGGTGGAGAACGTGACCCTCCAGAAGGAGGTCTGCCACGAGGCGCCCTTCTACACGCTGGGCCCGCTCACCACCGACGTCGCCCCGGGCTACGACCACATCACCTCGGCCATCGGGGCCGCCGTGATCGGTATGGCCGGCACGGCGATGCTCTGCTACGTGACCCCCAAGGAGCACCTCGGCCTCCCCAACCTGGAGGACGTCAAGCAGGGGATGATCGCCTACAAGATCGCCGCCCACGCCGCCGACCTGGCCAAGGGCCACCCCGGCGCCCAGGCCTGGGACGACGCCCTGTCCAAGGCCCGGTTCGAGTTCCGGTGGGAGGACCAGTTCAACCTGTCCATGGACCCGGCCACGGCCCGCTCGTACCACGACGAGACGCTGCCGGCCGCCCCGGCCAAGACGGCCCACTTCTGCTCGATGTGCGGACCGAAGTTCTGCTCCATGCGGATCAGCCAGGACGTCCGGGCATTCGCCGCCGAGCGGGGGATGGACGTGACCACCGCAGTGGAGATCGGGATGAAGGAGAAGTCCGACGAGTTCCGGGCCTCCGGTGCCGAGGTCTACCTCGAGCCGTCGCGCACCCCGGCCGCCGGGGGCACATCCTCCTGAACTTCCGTCCCCTGACTGGCGCAACGAGGGGCCATCCTCGCCGTCCACCAGGGGCTGCTCTGGCCCGCGGCGCCCGCCGCGACACGCCCGGCGGGTAGCATGGGGGTCGGTTGCTGGCGCACTGCCCGCCACCGGGGTCTTCCTCATCGCTCCGCCGGGCCGTACGGCCCCGTGCCAGGCCCGAGGCGGGCCCGACGACGACCGTGACGTGCACGGCGTCGGCGGCCGCACGGCCGCTGCACGAGATGAGAGCGAGCACCACCGCATGACCACCATCGCCGACCCGCCCGAGCGCGGGACCGCGCCGTCGCACGCCGACGGCACCGCCGACGAGCCCCAGCCGACCTTCGCCGAGCTCGGCGTCGACCCGGCCATCTGCTCGGCCCTGGAGGAGCAGGGGATCCTGCGCCCCTTCGCCATCCAGGCCATGACCGTGGCCGACGCCCTGGCCGGCCGGGACGTCTGCGGGAAGGCCAAGACCGGGTCCGGCAAGACGCTGGCCTTCGGGGTGCCGCTGCTCCAGCGGACCATGGCCTCGCCGGCCACCGAGCCGGGCATGCCCAAGGCCCTGGTGCTGGTCCCGACCCGGGAGCTGGCCGTCCAGGTGAGCGACGTCTTCGAGCCGCTGGCCGACGCCACCGGACTGCGGATCGTCGCCGTCTACGGCGGCGCCGACATCGAGCGCCAGATCAAGAAGCTCCGCCGCGGCGTGGACGTGATCATCGCCACCCCCGGGCGCCTCATCGACCTGGGCGACCGCGGCGAGCTCTCGGTGGCCCAGATCGAGACCCTGGTGCTCGACGAGGCCGACCGCATGGCCGACATGGGCTTCATGCCCCAGGTCGAGTGGGTCCTGCGCCGCCTCGAGCGGGAGCACCAGACGCTCCTCTTCTCGGCCACCCTCGACGGGGCCGTCGACCGGCTGGTGAACCGCTACCTGACCGACCCCGTCCTCCACGAGGTGGCCTCGCCCACCACGACCGTCGAGGCCATGGTCCACCGCTTCCTGGAGGTCCACCAGATGGACCGGGTTCGGGTGTGCGCGGCCATCTGCCGGAGCAACGACAAGGTCCTGGTCTTCGTGCGCACCAAGCACGGGGCCGACCGACTGGTCGACCAGCTGGATAAGGAGGGGGTGCGTGCCGGGGCCATCCACGGCGACCTCCGTCAGGCCCAGCGGGAGAAGACGCTGCGTGACTTCACGGACGGGAAGCTCCACGTCCTGGTGGCCACCGACGTGGCCGCCCGCGGGCTCCACATCGACGCCGTGGACTGCGTGATCCACTTCGATCCGCCCGAGGACCACAAGGCCTACCTCCACCGCTCGGGCCGCACCGCCCGGGCCGGCTCGGCCGGCCTGGTGGTCTCGCTGGTCCAGTGGAACCAGATCCTGGAGATCGAGCGCATCCAGACCCGGATCGGCGTGAAGCTCCCCATCGTCGAGATGTTCTCGAACGACAAGCGCCTGACCGACCTGGCCGCCTGGGACCCGCTGGCCTCCTGAGCCGCCCCCCGGCCCCGCTGCCGACCGGCCCGACCGTCCGGCCCCGTGGGCCCGGGCGGCCGGCCCGAGCGAACCGACCGACCGCACCGAGGAGCACCCGTGGCTGACACACCCATGACCGTGGACGACGGGTCCGAGGACCCCGAGCGCATCCTGGTGGTGACCGCCCACCCTGACGACGTCGACTTCGGCGCCGCGGGATCGGTGGCCACCTGGACGTCCCGGGGCATCGACGTGTCCTACTGCATCGTCACCGACGGTGACGCCGGGGGGTCGGACCACTCGATCACCCGGGCCGAGATGGCCGCCATCCGTCGCGAGGAGCAGCTGGTGGCCGCCCGGGCCGTGGGGGTGACCGACGTCACCTTCCTGGGCTTCCCGGACGGGCGCCTCACCCCGAGCCTCGAGCTGCGGGCCGCCATCTCCCGGGTCATCCGCCTGGTGCGGCCCGGCCGGGTGGTGGCCCAGTCGCCCGAGCGGAACTGGACCCGCATCTACGCCAGCCACCCCGACCACCTGGCCGCCGGCGAGGCCGCCGCCTGTGCGGTCTACCCCGACGCCCGCAACCCCTTCGCCTTCCCCGAGCTGCTGGCCGAGGGCCTCGAGCCCCACACCGTCCCCGAGCTGTGGGTCATGGCCACCGAGCGGGTCAACCGGGTGATCGACGCCACCGACGCCTACGACCGCAAGCTGGAGGCCCTGCGCTCGCACGTCAGCCAGGTGGGCGACGGCGGGCACCTCGACGAGCTGCTGCGGGGGTGGATGTCGGGCACTGCCGCTGCTGCCGGCCTTCCCGAAGGGCGCCTGGCCGAGGCCTTCCACGTCGTCCAGACGGCCTGACCGGATCCGTCCCCCGGACCCCGTCGATGGCACCCGCACCCGAGGAGCGCACCGCCCGCCCGTGGGCCGTGGTCCAGCACGTCGACCACGAGGGCCCCGGTCTCATCGCCGAGGTGCTCGATGCCGCCGACATCGACTGGTCGATCGTGCGCCCCGACCGGGGGGAGGACCTTCCGGCGGCTGACGGGATCGACGGGCTGGTGGTGCTGGGCGGTCCCATGGGCGTCCACGACACGCCTTCCCATCCGTGGCTGGCCGACGAGCGTGCGCTGTTGGCCGCCGCCGTCGCCGACGGCACGCCGGTCCTGGGTGTCTGCCTGGGGGCCCAGCAGCTGGCCTGCGCCCTGGGCGCCGAGGTCACCACCGGGCCGGCTCCCGAGGTGGGGCCGGGACACGTGGAGCTGACCCCGGCCGGCCGGAGGGACCCGGTCCTCGGCCCCGAGTACCGGGGGCTGTCGGGCACGACCGTCCCGTGCGTGCACTGGCACCAGGACACCTTCACGCTGCCCGACGGCGCTGTCCACCTGGCCGCCACCCGGGCCTACCCCCACCAGGCCTTCCGCTGGGGTCCCGCCGCCTACGGCCTCCAGTTCCATGTCGAGGTCGACGCTGGCCTGGCCGACCGGTGGCGCCCGCTGCTGCCCGCCGGGACGGCCCTGGGCGGCACCGAGGTGGCCGCCGTGGGTGCGGCCGGCCGGCGGATCCTGGGCCGGTTCGTGGATGTGGCCCGGGCCGCCGCCGGTCCGGTGCCGATCACGGTGGCGCAGCCATGACCGCCGGGGGCGCACCCACGGCCGACGGAAGTGGGCACGACGGGGATGGGCTCGTCGACGACGGCCATGACGGGGAGGGAGGGCCGGTCAAGCCCCGCCTCCGGGGCGTCCTCCACCAGATCTCGTTCTTCGTGGCCCTGGTGGCCGGGGCCTGGCTGGTCTGGGCCGCCCCGACAGCCGGCTCGACGGTCATCTGCCTCACCTACGTCTGCTCGATCGCCCTGCTCTTCGGGGTGAGCGCCCTCTTCCACCGGGTGACCTGGGGGCCGGTGGGCCGACGCCGCATGCGCCGGGCCGACCACTCGACCATCTTCATCGCCATCGCCGGCTCGTACACGGCGGTGGCCGGCCTGTCGCTCACCGGGTGGGCCCGGACCACGGTGCTCTGCATCGTCTGGATCGGGGCCGCCATCGGGATCACCCTCCGGCAGGTGTGGCTCGACGCACCCAAGTGGGTCATCGCCCTGCCGTATGTGGTGGTGGGGTGGGCCGCCGTGGTGGTGCTGCCCCAGCTGTGGCGGGCGCTCGGGCCGGTCGGCTTCACCCTCCTGCTGGCCGGCGGCGTGGCCTACTCGGCCGGGGCCGTGGTGTACGCCGCCAAGAGGCCCGACCCGGTGCCCGGCGTCTTCGGGTACCACGAGGTCTTCCACGCCTGCACGGTGGTCGGGGCCGTCCTCCACTTCGTGGTCATCGCCGGCTTCGCCCTGCCGCTGGCCGGGTAGGTGTAGCACCGCGTGCTACACTGTTCAGATGGCAACGACCATCACGCAGCGCCAGCTCAGGAACGACAGTGGGGCCATCATGCGGGGACTGGACGAAGGAGAGTCGTTCGTGGTGACGCGGAACGGAGAGCCCGTCGGAGAGCTGACCCCGCTCCACCGGCGCCGGTGGGCCACCAGAGAGCAGGTGATCGCCGAGTTCCGGGGAGCGCCGTCGGTCGATCTGGCCCGTCTGCGGGCAGACCTCGATGCCGTTGCTGACCAATCTCCTGTTCCCAGGTTCTGATGCCGGTGCCGGAGATTCCCGAGCGCGGCCTGCTGGACATGTCGGTCGTGGTGGACCTGGAGGAGATGGACCCGGCAGAGCTTCCCCGGCAGCTTGCCATCAGTGCACTCACGCTGGCGGAGCTTGCCGCAGGCCCGCACGTGGCCACCGACCCCGTCGAGCGTGCACGCCGACAGGACCGCCTCCAGCGGACCGAGGCGGCGTTCGACTGCCTTCCGTTCGACAGCCGGGCTGCCCGTGCCTACGGTCTCGTCTACGCGGCCGTTGCCTCTGAGGGGCGCAAGGCACGGGGTGGCCGAGCAGTCGATCTGCTCATCGCCGCCACCGCCCGAGCCGAAGGCGTTCCGTTGATCACCCGCAATCCGAGCGATTTCGTCGGCCTGGACGGCGTCGTCGACGTGATCGCAGTCTGATCATCCCCGCCGGCGCAGACCGGACGCCCCGGCTCAGCCGGCCATCTGGCGCAGCATGTAGGGGAGGATCCCCCCGTGCCGGTAGTACTGGGCCTCCATCGGCGTGTCGATGCGCAGCCGGGCCTCGAAGGTGACCGAGCGGTCCCCGTCGACGGCGGTCACGGTGACGGTCTTGGGGCTCACGCCCTCGTTGAGCGATCCGAGGCCGGTGATGGCGATGACCTCGTGGCCGGTGAGGCCGAGCGAGCCGGCGTCCTGGCCGTCGGGGAACTGGAGGGGGAGGATCCCCATACCGATGAGGTTCGAGCGGTGGATGCGCTCGTAGCTCTCGGCCACCACGGCCCGCACCCCGAGCAGGGCCGTGCCCTTGGCCGCCCAGTCCCGTGACGAGCCCGAGCCGTACTCCTTGCCGGCCAGCACCACCAGGGGCACCCCCTCGGCGGCGTACCGCTCGGCGGCGTCGAAGATGGCCATCTGCTCGCCGTCGGGCAGGTGGAGGGTGATCCCGCCCTCGGTGCCCGGGGTCAGCTGGTTGCGCAGCCGCACGTTGGCGAAGGTGCCCCGGACCATCACCTCGTGGTTGCCCCGCCGGGCGCCGTAGGAGTTGAAGTCGGCCCGCTCGACGCCGTGGTCGGCCAGGTACCGCCCGGCCGGGGTGGTCGGGTTGATGTTGCCGGCCGGGGAGATGTGGTCGGTGGTGACGGAGTCGCCCAGCTTGGCCAGGACCCGGGCCCCGACGACGTCGGCCACCGGGGCGGGCGCCATGGACAGGCCCTCCAGGAAGGTCGGCCGCAGGACGTAGGTGGAGGAGGTGTCCCAGGCGAAGGTGTCGCCGGTGGGGGCCTCGACGGCCTGCCAGCGGGCGTCACCGTCGAAGACCGAGGCGTAGCGCTCCCGGAACATGTCCGAGGTGAGCGAGGCCCGCACGGCAGCGGTCACCTCTTCGGCGGTCGGCCACACGTCGGCCAGGTAGACCGGCGCACCGTCGCTCCCGGTGCCCAGCGGCTCGGTGGTGAGGTCGAGGTCCATGGTGCCGGCCAGGGCGTAGGCCACCACCAGGGGCGGCGAGGCCAGGTAGTTCATGCGGACGTCGGGGTGGATGCGGCCCTCGAAGTTCCGGTTGCCCGAGAGGACCGAGGCGGCCGAGAGGTCGCCAGCCTGGACGGCCTCGGACACCCCGGTCAGGAGCGGTCCGGAGTTCCCGATGCAGGTGGTGCAGCCGAACCCCACCAGGTCGAAGCCGAGCTCGGCCAGCGGGCCGGTGAGCCCGGCCCGGTCGAGGTAGTCCATGACCACCCGGGAGCCGGGGGCCAGCGTGGTCTTGACCCACGGCTTGGCCGTCAGGCCCCGGGCCCGGGCCTTGGCGGCCACCAGGCCGGCGGCCACCATGACCTGCGGGTTCGACGTGTTGGTGCACGAGGTGATGGCGGCCACCACGACGTGGCCGTCCTCGATGGTGGCTGTCGACCCGTCGGCCAGCACGGCGTCCTGGGAGCGGCGGTCCCGGCCGAGGGCCTCGCGGAAGGCGTCGGCAGCGGCGTCGAGGCGCACCAGGTCCTGGGGTCGGGACGGCCCGGCGAGGGAGGGCACCACGGTGGAGAGGTCCAGCTCGATGACCTCGGAGAAGACCGGCTCGGGGCTGTCGGCGGTCAGGAACATCCCCTGCTCCCGGGCGTAGGCCTCGACCAGGGCGACGTGGTCGTCGTCGCGGCCGGAGAACCGGAGGTACTCCAGGGTGGCCTCGTCGATGGGGAACATCGCGCAGGTGGCGCCGTACTCGGGCGACATGTTGCCGATGGTGGCCCGGTCGGTCAGGGGCACCCCGGCCACGCCGGGGCCGAAGAACTCGACGAACTTGCCGACCACGCCGTGCTTGCGCATGACGTTGGTGATGGTGAGGACCAGGTCGGTGGCCGTGGTGCCGGCCGGCTGGGTGCCGGTCAGGCGGAAGCCGACGACCGGGGGGAGGAGCAGGGAGAGGGGCTGGCCCAGCATGGCCGCCTCGGCCTCGATGCCGCCCACGCCCCAGCCCAGCACCCCGAGGCCGTTGACCATGGTGGTGTGGGAGTCGGTGCCCACCAGGGTGTCGCAGTAGGCCCGGCCGTCCTCGGTGGCGAAGACCACCCGGGACAGGTACTCCAGGTTGACCTGGTGGCAGATGCCCATGCCCGGGGGCACGACCCGGAAGCCGTCGAAGGCCTGCTGGGCCCAGCGCAGGAGCTGGTAGCGCTCCACGTTGCGCTGGTACTCGATGTCGACGTTGGCGTCGTAGGCGCCGCCGGTCCCCGAGGCCTCGGCGATGACCGAGTGGTCCACCACAAGCTCGACCGGCACCAGGGGGTTCACCTTCGACGGGTCCCCGCCCAGGGCGGAGAGGGCGTCGCGCATGGCGGCCAGGTCGACCACGCCGGGCACCCCGGTGAAGTCCTGCATGAGGACCCGCTCGGGGGTGAGGGCGATCTCGGCGGCGTCGGCGCCGCCCACACCGTGCCGGGTCGGGTCCACGCCCCAGCTGGCCACGGCCTCGATGTCGCCGGCGGTGACGGCGACCCCGTCCTCGTGGCGCAGGAGGTTCTCCAGGATCACCTTGATCGAGTAGGGGAGCCGGGCCACGTCGAACCGGTCGGCCAGGGCGGCGATCCGATGGATCTCATAGGTGCGGCTGCCGACGGTGAGGGAGCCGCGGGCGCCGAAGGAGTCGGAGGTCTGTGCCATGCCCCCATTCTGCCCGCTCGGCGGAGGGCCGGTTCCCCGGCCGGACGGGCCGGGGCCGGGCTCAGGTCCGGGTGCGGTAGCGGCGGATGGCCAGGGGGATCAGGACGGCCAGGAAGACGATGGACCAGAACAGGGTCTGGACCACCCAGTAGGCGGTGGGGTGCCCGGTGCCGGCGGCCTCGGGCCCGATCATCAGGGACCGGCAGGCGCTCACGGTCACGCTGACCGGCTGGTAGGTGGCGAACCCCTGGAGCCAGGACGGCATGGAGGCCACGGGCACGAAGGCTGCCGAGACGAAGGTCAGGGGGAACAGGAGCGGGAAGGACATGACCTGGGCCGTCTCGGAGTTGGGGGCCGTCAGGCCGATCACCGCGAAGCCCCACGAGAGGGCGTAGGCGAAGAGGAGGATCAGTCCCACGGCGGCCAGGTAGGAGAGGACGCCGGTGGACGGGCGGAAGCCGACCAGGAGGCCGACCACCGTCATGATGACCACGGTGAGGATGTTGCGCAGGAGGTCGGCGGTGGTGCGGCCGAGCAGCACGGCGCCACGGCTCATGGGCAGGGCCCGGAACCGCTCGATGAGGCCCTTCTGGAGGTCCTCGGCCAGGCCGATGCTGGTGCTCACGGCCCCGAAGGCCACCGTCTGCACGAAGATGCCGGGCATCAGGTAGTTCACGTAGTTGGTGTTGGTGTGGATGGCCCCGCCGAACACGTACCGGAAGAGCAGCACGAACATGATCGGCTGCACGGTGGAGAAGAAGAGCGCCTCGGGTATGCGGGTGACGGCCAGCAGGTTGCGCCGGGTCAGCGTGACGGTGTCGGACACCAGCCAGCGCAGGCGGGAGGCGGCCCCGGTGGCCGGGGCGGCAGGGGCTGACGCAGCGGGGGTGGCGGCAGTGGCGGGGG
>CAXBRB010000068.1:0-12062 GCA_963977795.1 uncultured Acidimicrobiaceae bacterium | reverse complement strand
GGGCGGGGCCGGCGGCCGGACGGCACGCCGACGGCAGTCAGCCTACAGGGGGGCCCGGCTCGTCCCGGGCCTTCCCCGGCGGACGCCAGGTGCCGCCGCAGGCGGGGATCAGGGTCCGGGCCGCCACGCCGGATCGAGCTCGAAGTACTCGTCGAAGAGCGCCTCGAGGCCGACCCCCAGGATCGTCCATTCCTGCTCGGCCCCGTCGGGCCCGGTGGGCCGCATGATCCCGTGGAGGGCCAGCGGGTCGGCCCGGTCACGCAGCGCGCACCCCTTGATGAGCGCCGTGGCCGAGAGGACGAAATGGTCGAGCTCGAGACCGGTGCGCAGGCGGAGCCCGAGGTCGTCCTGAAGGGTGCGGGCGAAGGCGAGGTTGGCCTCTGCGATGGCCGCGAACCCGGCGCGCAGCGCGGTCCGGACGTCGTCTTCGTCACTGCGGGGGGCGGCCGACGACAGCGCCCACACCCCCACCGTGGCGACCCAGGAGCCCGAGGCGGCGATCATCTGCAGATCGGCCTCCCCGGCCCGCCGGGCCAGCTCGCTCAGCGCCCGCCGGCGCCCGTCGAGCGTCGACCGGTCGGCGTCGGCCACGACACGGCGGGCCACGTCGGCGGCGTCGATGGTGAGGACGTCCAGCTCCTCGGCGGCCACGGCGGCCAGGACAGCGCTCTGGTACTCAGCCTGGTTCTGCCACACCCGTCCGATGACCGAGGCGTTGGTGATGCGGATGCCCTGTGTGGCGGCCACCCGCTCGAAGACCCGCTTGAAGGTCAGGTTCTCGGCCCCGGTGCCCAGGCCCTCCTCCATCAGGATGGCCATGCCCGCCTCGATGAGGAGGTCGCGCAGCTCTGCCCGGCTGCGCCGGGACCGCGGGGCGGCGGCCGGGGCGCGCTCGCCCGCGGCGGGCCCGCTCACGCCGGTCCTCTGGGGCTCGTCTGCACGCTCGTCCCTGCCTCTGCCGCTGCTCTCGGATCATCGATCCGGGCCACCCGACGAGGGCAGCCCTTCGGCTCAGGGTACACCGGGCAGTCCCTACCATCGGGCCGCCCCGGGGTCAGCGGACCCCTGAGCCGCTATCCACGGTAGGTGTAGCGGTCGGCGGACGAAACGGCGCTGGTCGCCGTGGGCGTGATGACCGTCACGTCAACGGTCCCGGTGCCCGGAGGCGACACGGCCCGCACGGTGGTGTCCGACAGCACCGTGAGGGAGGCCGCCGGGGTCCCGCCGAACGAAACACCTGTTGCGGCGTACAGCGAGGTGCCGGTGATGGTGACGGTGGTGCCGCCGGCCAGGGGCCCCCGGGCCGGGGCCACCTTGGTGACGGCCACCGGCGGGAGGTCATAGGCGATGGTCACCCCGGCCAGGGCCGGGACCGCCTGGTAGGTGGCCAGCAGGTCGGCGCCGGGGATGCCCGGGAAGGCCACGGCGCCGGCGTCGGCACCCGAGACCAGCTGGCTGGCCAGCAGCGAGGCCACCGGGCCGCCGCCCTTGCGCCCGATGGCCTTGGCCGACGGGGAGACGTGCAGGGCCAGCAGGGCCTGGAGGACCAGGGCGGTGGAGTCGGGGTCGGTGCTGCCGGGGGCGCGGGGGGCGGACGGCTCGTACCCCCACCCGCCGTCCCGGTCCTGGCCCTTGCTCAGGAACCGGGTGGCCGAGGCGGCCGCGGTGGCGCCGAGGGCGTGCTGGGCGGCCAGGCCCTGGATGGCCAGGGCCGTGGAGTTGGTGTCCGGCCCCTGGTAGCTGGCGGGGCTGCCGTCGCACGGGTTGGCCGGTGCGATGTAACTGGTCCACCCCCCGTTGGGGCACTGCTGGGCGGCCAACCACGCCACGCCGGCGGCCACGACGCCACCGGTGGTCACCCCGACGGCGGCCAGGGCAGCCAGGGCCAGGCCCTGCCGGTAGGTCCCGTCCCAGGTCGGGTCCTGGGCGCCGAAGAGTCCGGCGTCGGGCCCGGAGGCCACCTGGGTGGCCTGGAGGCGGGCCACCAGGTCGGCCCCGCCGAAGGCACGGGGGTCGGCCCCGAGGGCCTGGGCGTCGAGGATCAGGAGGGCCAGGCTGCCCGGCACGTCCTGGCCGCCGGCGGTGGCGTAGGCGTCGACGTGGCCGGCCAGGTAGCCCAGAGCGGTGAGTGCGGTGGTGCGGGCCGTGCCGGCCGAGGCCAGGGCGAACACCACGTTGGCCGTGGCCACGAGGTCGGCCTGGCCGGGCGAGGTCGTCGATTCGACGTAGCCCGACGGCGTGACCCGGGCGGCCAGCCAGGACGCCCCGGCTGCGGCGGCCGACGTCTGGGGCAGCGAGGGCGGCGGCGGGCCGGTGGTGGCGGCGGCCGTCGGGCCGGACATCGGGATGGCCGCGAGGGCGGCCAAGACGGTGGCTGCAGCAGCCAGTCGGATGCGGTGCACGGAGGTCTCCTGCCGGGAGCGGCTCGGAATCCCACGGTCGTCAACTGCCCCCGGTGCCCCGAGTCCTCCCGCGTGTCTCGACGGATGTGGACTCCTGCCCCTCCCGGCATCCCGACTCGCGGTGGGTGCGACTTCGCCCACCGCCCACGGTTGCGGACCAGTGCCGGACTTCGACCGGCTTCCCCGGAGAGGAGCGCTGCCATGAGCAGCGATGCGACCGTACCACCGGAGCGGCCGCCTCGCCGGGGCTGGCCACCGGTGCTGGCGCTACAGCGAGCTGCGCCCCATCCCGCCCACGGCATAGGCCGTCTCGGCGTGGTGGACGAGGTCGAGGCCCCGGTCCTCCTCTTCGGGGGTGACTCGCAGGCCCATCGTCCGGTCGATCACGGTGGCGATGCACCACGTCGCCCCGAAGCAGAAGACGACCGAGACCACGACGGCGAGGAGCTCGACGCCGAAGAAGTGGAGCCCGCCCCCGTTGAGGAGGCCGTCAGCACCGGCCGGGTTGACCGACCGGGTAGCGAAGAGGCCGAGGAGGACCATGCCGATCACGCCCCCCACCCCGTGGACCCCGAGCACGTCCAGCGAGTCGTCGTAGCCCAGGCGGAACTTGAGGCGCACCATTGCCGAGCAGGCCACACCGGCCACCGCCCCGATGAGCAGCGCCGGCATGGCCGAGACGTAGCCGGCGCACGGCGTGATGGCCACCATCCCGGCCACCGCCCCCGAGGCAGCCCCCAGCGTGGTCGGGTAGCGCTCCTTGACCCGCTCGAACAGGACCCACCCGAGCAGGCCGGCGGCGGCGGCCAGCTGGGTGTTGACGAAGGCCTGCACGGCCACCTCGTTGGCCCCGAGGGCCGACCCGGCGTTGAAGCCGAACCACCCGAACCAGAGGATGCCCGCCCCGAGCAGGGTCAGCGGGACCGAGTGGGGGGCCATGAGGTCCCGGGGCCAGCCGGTGCGGCGGCCGAGGACGAGCACCACGGCCAGGGTGGAGAAGCCCGAGTTGATCTCGACCACCGTCCCGCCGGCGAAGTCGAGGACACCCCGGCGGGCCAGCCAGCCCCCGGGGCTGAACACCCAGTGGGCCAGGGGGACGTAGACCACGACCAGCCACGCCACGATGAGCACCACGAAGGCGCTGAACCGGATCCGGTCCACCGTCCCGCCGGAGATCAGGGCGGCGGTGATGACGGCGAACATCATCTGGAAGACCATGACAGCCATCGGCGAGACGGTGAGGCCGTGGAAGCCGGGCAGGGTGTGGCCCATGTGCGAGAGGCCGGCCAGCCCGAGGCCGCCGAGCCAGCCCCCGCCGAGGTCACGGCCGAAGGCCAGGCTGAAGCCGCCCACGGCCCACACCACCGTCACCAGGCCCATGCAGATGAACGAGTGCATCATGACCGAGAGGACGTTCTTCGAGCGGACCATGCCGCCGTAGAAGAGGGCCAGCCCCGGGGTCATGAACAGCACCAGTGCCGCACTGACCAGGACCCACGTCGTGTCGCCGGTGTTCATCGCTCCCCCCGGGTGTGCTCGTCTGGCCGACAGCGCAGCGCCGCGGCCGGGCCGAGGGTAGACGAGGGCCCGCCGGCTGCCGGGGATCACCAGCTGGAGGTTCCGCCGCCGCCAGGCCGCCACCCGGAGGGCGCCGCGACAGGCCACCGGGGGGCGCCGCGCCACGGCGGTGTGGCCCGGACCCTGGTAGACCGTGGTTGTGGACACCTTCGCCCTCATCGCCCGGGGCCGGGTGGCCCTGGCCGACGAGCTCGCCGCACTCGACCCCGACGAGTGGGCGGCGCCGTCCCGCTGCGCCGGATGGAGCGTGCACGTGGTGGCCGCCCACCTCAACCTCCCCTGGTCGGTGTCCACGCCCCGGCTGGTGGCCACCGTCGTCCGCTCCGGTGGCATCGACCGGGCCTTCGACCGCCTGTCCCGGGACCTGGCCGGCCGCCTCGACCCGGCCGCCTGCGTGGCCGGGCTCCGGGCCAACGCCGCCCACCGGTTCACCCCGCCCGGCTTGGGGCCGGTGGCCCCGCTCACCGATGTGCTGATCCACGGCGACGACATGCTGGGCCCCCTCGGCCGGGCCGTGGCCCCCGACGCCGAGGCGCTGGCCGCCTCCCTGACCTGGCTGGCGTCGGGCCGGGCCCGGGGCTTCGTCCCCCGAGGACGGACGGACGGCCTGGTGCTGGTGGCCACCGACCTCGCCATGACCGCAGGCTCCGGGGAGGCCGAGGTGGCCGGACCGGCCCTGGCCCTCTGCGGCGCCCTGGCCGGCCGCCGTGACGCACTCGGACAGCTGGACGGCCCCGGGCTGGGAGTGCTGGCCGGCCGGCTCTGACGCCGGCCCGACAGTCAGTCCCGGCCGAGGATCAGGCCGCTGGTGGGCACGCCGGTGCCAGCGGTCACCAGCACGTGCTCCACATCGTCGACCTGGTTGACCGAGGTGCCGCGGAGCTGGCGGACCGCTTCGGTGATCCCGTTCATGCCGTGGATGTAGGCCTCGCCGAGAAGCCCGCCCGAGGTGTTGATGGGGAGGCGGCCACCCCGGGTGAGGTTCTCCACCGTGGCGAACTCCCGGGCCTCGCCCCGGCCGCAGAAGCCCAGCTCCTCCAGCTGCATCAGCACGAAGGGGGTGAAGTGGTCGTAGAGGAAGGCGGTCTGGATGTCGTCGGGCCCGAGGCCCGAGTCGCGCCACAGCCGGTCGGCCACCACGCCCATCTCGGGCAGGCCGCACAGGTCGTCTCGGTAGTAGCTGGTCATCATCTCGCCGTCGAAGGTGGCTCCCTGGGCCGCGGCGGCGATGACCGCCGGGGCGTGGCGCAGGTCGCGGGCCCGCTCGGTCGAGGTCACCACCAGGGCCACCCCGCCGTCGCTCTCCTGGCAGCAGTCCAGGAGCCGCAGGACCGGCTCCACCACCCACCGGGACGCCTGGTGGTCGGCCAGGGTGATGGGGCGCTCGAAGAACCAGGCATCGGGGTTGGTGGCGGCGTGCAGCCGGTCGACCACGGCGACCGCCCCGAAGTCCTCGTTGGTCACCCCGTAGGTCTCCATGTAGCGGCGGGCGTGGAGGGCCACCCAGGACGCCGGGGTGAGCAGGCCCCACGGGGCGTACCACGAGAGGAAGAGCGGCATGGAGGTCAGCTGGGAGGCGAACCCGCCGAACCGGGTGCCCGAGCGCTCGTTGAAGGCCCGGTAGCAGACGACGGCCGAGGCCACCCCGGTGGCCACGGCCATGGCCGCCTGGAGCACCACGCCGGCCGCCGCCCCGCCGCCGTAGGGCACCCGGGAGAAGAGCGAGAGGGCGGGGATCCCGACGTTGCGGGCCACCTCCATCTCCTCGCTGGAGTCCAGGGTGAAGGTGACCAGGCCGTCCACCTCTGCCGGGGCCAGCCCGCAGTCGTCGAGGGCGGCCGAGATGCACTCGGCGGCCAGCTGCAGCTCGCTGCGGCCGGACGCCTTGGAGAACTCGGTCTGGCCGATCCCGCAGATGGCGGCCCGGCGCGACAGCCAGGCCGTCATGCCGGGAGGCGGACCGTCGCCGTGCCCGTCACGTGGTCGCCGATGTCGCCGACGGCCCGGAAGGCCACGTCGACCACGACCTCGCCGTCCCGGCGCTCCACGGCGGTCACCGCCCCGGTGAAGGTCAGGGTGTGCCCGGGGAAGACCGGGACGCCGAGGCGGATGTCGAGGTGGGAGACCATGGCCTCGGGACCGGCCCAGTCGGTCAGGAACCGGCTGCAGTAGGCGGTGTCGGTGAGGATGTTGGGGAAGATGTCCGGCGCCCCCTGGGACTGGGCGTAGTCCCGGTCGTGGTGGACGGGCATGAAGTCCCGGCTGGCGATGGCACCGGCCACGATCCGGGTCGGGGTCATCGGGAGGACCAGGGCGGGCAGCTCGTCGCCGGGGGCGATGGCGGCGGGGTCAGCGGGCATCACGCCTCCACGGGGGTGAACTGGGGCAGGACGAGGTCACCGTCGAAGGTCTCGAAGACGAGCCGGACGGGCATGCCGATGGCCACGGCCTCGGGGGTCGTCCCCACCAGGTTGGTGACCAGGCGGGTCCCTTCCTCGAGCTCCACCAGGGCCACGATGTAGGGGTACTCCATGAAGGGCATGGCCGGGTGCTGGGGCAGCACGAAGCTGAACACCGTGCCCCGGCCGCACGCCTCCACGGTGTCCCACTCGGTCGAGCGGCACCACGGGCACATCGGCCGGGGCGGATGGCGGAGCTTCTGGCACGACGCGCACCGCTGGATGAGGAGCCGGTGCTCCTTGGCCCCGTCCCAGAAGAACCGGGTGTCCTCGGTCATCGACGGCGCCAGGCGCATGCTCACGAGCCGCTCCCGGACGGGTCGAACTTGAGGATGGTGAAGCGCTGGCGGCCCACCACCTCGCCGTCGGCGTCGGTGTAGGTGGTCACCCAGGTGACGAAGCGCCCCGGGCCCATGCGGGTGGCCTTCTCGGCGCTGATGGACTCGAAGACGGTGGTGGCCCGCACCTCGTCGCCGGGGCGCAGGTAGCGGACGATCTCGAACTGGGAGTTGGTGGCCAGGGTGGCCCGGTAGCCGGCCTGGTCCAGCAGGGCCAGGCCCGACGGCCCCTGGGGCTCTGTGGGGGCGCCGCCCCGCTCGGCCATCCCGGTGATCACCGGCGTGGGCATGGTCCAGGTCTGCAGCATGAGCGGCGGTGCGACCAGGCCGCCCCATCGGGTGGCCGCCGCCGCCTCGGGGTCGGTGTAGACGGGGTTGGCGTCCTCGAAGGCCGCCGCCCAGTGGCGGATCATGGGCACGTTGACGGGGTCGGGGGCGACCGAGACGCCCCGGCCGCCGACCGGCTGGCCGATGAGGGCGGCCAGGCGCTCCTCGAGGTCGTCGCCCCGGGACGGGGCAGGGGCGGCGTCGGTCATGGACGGTGCTCCTCGGAGGTGCGGGCCGGGCGGGCCGACGGCGGGCGGCGGGGGGTCGTGCAGCGGGTCATCGGACGAGGGGGGCGCTCTCGAAGGCCGCCGGGTCGATGGTGCCCGAGCGCCGGGCGAACTCGGACATCGAGAAGGGCCACTGGGTCACGTTCCGGCCCGTGGCCGTCCGGTAGTAGCCGTTGCAGTCGACCTGCCACACCGGGACGCCGGCGATGCCGGCCTGGATCTCCTCGTTGTAGGCGTCCATCACCTCGGGCCGCACATCGACCCAGGCCAGCCCCTCGTCGCGCAGCCGGCGCACCTGGAGGGCGACGTGGGCGCTCTGGGCCTCGATCATGGTCAGGATCGAGCCGTTGTTGGTGTTGGGGCCGTAGATCATGAAGAGGTTGGGGAACCCCGCGGTGGTGATGCCCACGTAGGCCTGGGCGCCGTCGGCCCACGCCTCGTCCAGCCGCCGGCCGCCCCGCCCGGTGACGGGGACCGACGAGACGTACCGGGTCGTCGAGAAGCCCGTGGCCAGGATGATGGTGTCGACCTCCCGCAGCGTGCCGTCGGCCGTGACCACGCCCTCGGGCACGATCCGGGCGATGGGGTCGGTGACCAGCTCCACGGTGGGCCGGTTGAACGTGGGGTAGTACACGTTGGAGAAGAGGGGCCGCTTGCAGCCGAAGGGGTGGTCGGGCACCAGGCGGGCACGCACGTCGGGGTCCTCGACCACGGCCATGGCGGCCATGCCGGCCGCCTCCCGCTCGGCCAGGGGCCCGGGGTCCTGGAAGGTCATGCCGATGTCCATGTGCTCGTAGATCTGGCGGCGGAAGGTGGCCTGGATCTCGGGGTGCTCGCGCAGGTGGGCGAGCTCGTCGGCCGAGTAGGGGTCGTCGATCTTCGGGAGGACCCAGTTCGCCGTGCGCTGGAACAGGTGGAGCCGGCCGGCCACCTTGGCCACCTCGGGCACCAGCTGGACGGCGCTGGCTGCGCTGCCGATGACGGCCACCCGCTCGCCGGCGAGGTCGTGGGCCTCGTCCCAGCGGGCCGAGTGGAACAGCGTCCCGGCGAAAGAGCCGATGCCCTCGATGTCGGGCAGCGAGGGCTCCCGGAACATCCCCACGGCGGCCACCACCACCTCGGCGTCCACGTCCTCGCCGGTCGAGGTGGCCAGGTGCCAGCAGGCCGCCGCCTCGTCCCAGGTGGCACCGGTCACCTCGGTGCCGAACCGGCACCGGGGCAGGATGCCGAGGTCGTCGGCGATCCCCTCCAGGTAGGCCAGGATCTCGGGCTGGCGCCCGTAGGGCTTGGACCAGTCCTGCTTGGCCGCCCACGAGAAGGAGTAGAGGGCGGACTGCACGTCGCACTCGCACCCCGGGTAGCGGTTGATCCGCCACGTGCCGCCGACGCCGTCGAGCTTCTCCAGGAGCACCACGTCCTCGACGCCGGCCTCGACCAGGTCCTTGGCCACGCACAGGCCGCCGGCGCCGGCGCCGATGATGGCCACCCGGAGGCGCCGTCCCCCCGCCCCACCCGCTCCCTCTGTGGTGTCCATGGCGCTCCTCCCCAGGACCGTGCCGCTCCCCGTCCACCGGCTGAGCCGGGCGACCTGCACCCGGCCCGCCTCCGGTGGCTGTGTCTACCACGGACCGGCACGGCGCCCGTCGGTGGGCGAGGATGGGACCATGGACACCACCACCGACCGGGCCGGCGCCGGCGGCCCACTCGTCACCCCGCGGGACCTGTACCTCGACGGGACCTGGGTGGCCCCCGAGGCCGGGCGCTTCGCCGACCGCTGCGCCACCGCCAGGACGGTCATCACCACCGTGCCCGACGCCTCCCCCGCGCAGATGGGTGCGGCGGTGGCCGCGGCCCGCCGGGCGGCGGACGACGGCTCCTGGGCGGCCGACCCCGCCTTCCGTGCACGCTGCCTGGCGCAGCTGGGCGAGGCCCTGGCTGCCGCCCGGGACGACCTGGTGGCCCTGGCCCGCATCGAGTGGGGCTGCACGGCCGACGAGGACCGCCAGCAGATCGACGCCCCTCAGATGATGGCCCTCGGCGGATCCCAGCTGGCCCTGGTCCCAGCCGAGGAGGCTCTGGCCGCCGGCGGCGCCACCGGGCAGGTGGCTGTCCGTCACGAGCCGGTCGGGGTGGTGGCCGTGCTCACGCCGTGGAACTTCCCCCACACCCTGAACCTGATGAAGCTGGCCCCCGCCCTGGCCGCCGGCAACACCGTGGTGCTCAAACCCTCGCCGCTGGCCCCCCTGGTCGGCCTGGCCGTGGCCGACCTGGCCCACCGCTGCACCGACCTGCCGCCCGGCGTGCTCAACGTGGTGACGACCTCAGGGCTGGAGGCCAGCCAGGCCCTGGTGGCCGACCCCCGGGTGGACATGGTCTCCTTCACCGGCTCCTCGACCACCGGCCGGCGGATCATGGCGGACGCCGGGGCCAACCTGACCCGCCTCCTGCTGGAGCTGGGCGGGAAGTCGGCGTCGGTGGTGCTGGAGGGCGCCGATCTCGACGCCCTGCTCCCCCGCCTCCTCTATGACGGGTGCACCTTCCACGCCGGCCAGGCCTGCATCCTCAAAAGCCGCCTCCTCGTCCCGAGGGACCGGCTGGAAGAGGTGGTCGGCGGCCTGGCCGACCTGGCCCGGGCCGTGGTGGTGGGCGACCCGCTCGACCCGGACACCCAGATGGGGCCCCTGATCTCGGTGGAGCAGGCCGACCGGGTGGCCGGCCTGGTGGCCGGGGCCCGCCACGAGGGCGCGGTGGTGGCCGCCGGGGGCGGTCCGCCTCCGGGGCGGGAGGGGACGTCGTTCTTCGCCCCCACCGTGCTCACCGGGGTCGGGCCGTCGGCCGAGATCGCCCAGACCGAGGTGTTCGGACCGGTGCTCTGCGTCCTCCCCTACGACGACCCCGACCATGCCGTGGCCCTGGCCAACGACTCGGCCTACGGGCTCTCCGGCGCCGTGTGGGGGCCCGACGACGAAGCCCTCGAGGTGGCCCGCCGCATGCGCACCGGCCAGGTGGAGGTCAACGGGGCCAGTCTCGGCGGCTCGCCGTTCGGCGGGTTCAAGCAGAGCGGCATCGGCCGGGAGGGCGGCCTGGTCGGCCTGCGCAGCTACACCGAGACCAAGGCCATCGGCTACCCCGCCTGATCCGGCCGGGCCGGGCCGACCCGAATGACCGGGACGGGCCGACCCGAGTGACCGGGACGGCTCAGGCCAGGGCGGCCCGGAGGGCGGCCACGGCGTCCGCAGTGGCCCGCCGGCCGCTCTCCAGGGCACCGGCCAGCGACACGAACCCGTGGATGGTGCCGTCGTAGCGGGTGCAGGTGGTGGCCACCCCGGCCTCGGCCAGGCGGCGAGCGTAGGCCTCGCCCTCGTCGCGCAGCGGGTCGAACTCGGCCGTGATCACCAGCGCCGGCGGCAGCCCGGCCAGGTCCTCGGCCAGGAGCGGGGAGGCGTCGGGATGGGTGCGGTCGCCATCGCCCAGGTAGGCGTCGATGAACCAGGCCATGACCTCGGCGTCGAGGAGGTAGCCCGAGGCGTTCTCTTCATACGACGGCTGGGACATGGTGCAGTCGCACACCGGGTAGAGGAGGAGCTGGAAGGCCACCGCCGGCCCGCCGGCGTCCCGCAGGCGACGGGCCGCCACGGCGGCCAGGTTCCCCCCGGCGCTGTCGCCGGCCAGGGCCATCCGTTCGGGATCGGCGCCCAGCTCGGCGGCGTGCCCGTGGGCCCAGATGGCCGCCGCCACCACGTCGTCGGCGGCGGCCGGGAAGCGCTCCTCGGGCGCCCGGCGGTAGTGGACGGCGACGACGACGGCCGGGGTCCCGACAGCCAGGTGCTGGCAGAGGCCGTCGTGGGTGTCGAGGTCGCCGATGACCCAGCCGCCGCCGTGGGCGAAGACGACCAGGGGCAGCGGGCCTTCGGCCTCGGGCCGGTAGATGCGCACGGCCAGGTCCCCGCCCGGGCCGGCGATCACCCGGTCCTCCATGGCCGGGAGGACCTCGGGGTGAGAGCCGGCCAGGGCGGTGCCCCGGTAGGTCTCCCGGAACGAGACGGGCTCGAGCTCATCCACCGGGGTGGGTCCGGCTGCAGCGAAGAGGTCGAGGATGGTGCGGACGTCGTCGTCGAGCGGCATGGCCCTCCCCCAGGGGTGTCCCGGGTCCGACCCGGACGGCGGGAGCGTATCCGAGACGCGTCGGGTGCGGCCGGGCGTCGGCGGACCTCGTCGGGCGTTGAGCCCGGACCACCCTCTCGGTACGCTGACGGTGTGGATTTCACGGCTGCGGTCACCCGAGAGGCGTCGCTGTATGTGGCGCAGTGCCTCGATGTCGACGTGGCCAGCCAGGGCACGTCCGTCGAGGATGCGGCGGCGAACCTGAAGGAAGCGCTCGAGCTCTACTTCGAGGACCACGACCTCCCCACCGAGGTCGAGTCTCCGATCATCACCACGATCCCGCTCTCTGCGTGACCCCGGCGCTGCCCGGACTGTCCGGGCGCCGCTGTGCTGCCCCTGACCAGCCGACCCCTCAGTCGAGCAGGGTCGGGTCAGCGGCCAGCTCGGCCCGCACGGCGGCCTCGAAGAAGCCGACGAACCCCTCGCCGTCGCTCCTGGCCATCCGCTCGAGGAAGGCGTCGGGCAGCACGCCGGTGGCCGGCCCGCCGGCCACCGAGATCGGAAGAGCACACGTCTGAACTCCAGTCACGGCTACATCTCGTATGCCGTCTTCTGCTTGAAAAAAAA
>CAXBRB010000067.1:0-12101 GCA_963977795.1 uncultured Acidimicrobiaceae bacterium | reverse complement strand
CCTGTTCCCGGCCGAGTACAACGCCACGCTTTACCAGGCGATGTTTGTTTCCAACTCCCCGCTCTTCGACCAGATCCGGACTCCCCTCCCTCATGCGCATCCTGGTCACCAACGACGACGGCATCTTCGCCCCGGGGATCCGCGCCCTGGCGGCGGGACTCCACGCCGCCTTCGGCACCGACCACGAGCTGGTCGTCGTGGCGCCGCTCACCGACCACAGCGGCGCCGGGGCCGCCGTCGGACCGGTGTACGAGCGCGAGTCGATCCCCTACGAGCACGTGGAGATCCCGGGCCTGGCCGGCGTGCCCGCCTACGGCCTCGACGGCTCACCCGCCCTGTGCGTCATCCTGGCCGGGATCGAGGCCTTCGGGACCCGGCCCGACCTGGTGGTCTCCGGCATCAACCACGGGGTCAACGCCGGACGCTCCGCCCTCCACTCGGGCACGGTGGGGGCGACCCTGACCGGCGCCCAGTTCGGGATCTCCGGCCTGGCCGTGTCGATCGCCTGGGACGAGGGGCAGTCGTCCTGGGCCACCGCCGCCGAGCTGGCCTGCGCCATCGTCCCGTCGCTGATCCGCGCTCCGGCGCCAACCGTGCTCAACCTCAACGTGCCCGCCGTTGCGCCGGGCGACCTGGCCGGGGTCCGTCACGGCCGGCTGGGCCGGGCCGGCCTGATCAGACGGGCCCGGCCGGAGCACGCTCCGCTCCCGGCCTCACACCCGCAGACCGGGCGGACCGGCGGCGCCGTGGTGCTGACCATGCGGGGCATGAGCAGCGACGCCGAGCGCATCGCCGAGCTGGCCGAGCTCGAGCCCGACTCGGACAACGCCCTCATCGAGGAGGGCTACGCCTCGGTCACCGCCCTGGTCGGCGTCCGGGAGGACGTGTCGGACGCCGGGGTGGACGCCCTCGACGGGGCCATCGCCGCCGCACGGACTGTCACCGGCTGAGCCGACCCTGCGCTGGGCCCTACCCTGGGGCCATGCGGGTCGCCGCCGTCCAGACCACCGCCGGCGAGGACCGGGACGCCAACCTGGCGGCAGCCGACGCACTGGTGGCCGAGGCCGCCGCAGCCGGCGCCGCCCTCATCGTGCTGCCGGAGTGGTTCTCGGTGGCCGGTGCCCCCGCCGTGCTCCGGGCCGCCGCCGAGGACCTCGACGGTCCGACGGTCACCTGGGCGGCCGCCCGGGCCGCCCGGTGGGGCGTCCACCTCGTGGCCGGGAGCTTCCCCGAGCGCCGCTCTGACGGACGGGTCTCGAACACCAGCTGCCTCCTCGGACCGGACGGGTCCGTGCTCGCCACCTACCGGAAGATCCACCTCTTCGACGTGACCGTCGGGGGCGCCGCCTTCCGGGAGTCCGACTCGGTGGCACCCGGGGATCTGCCCGTCATGGCCCCGCTGGAGGGAGCCGGAGGGACGGACCCGACCCCGGTGCTGGGCATGGAGCTCTGCTACGACATCCGCTTCCCCGAGCTGTCCCGGGTCCTCACGCTCGCCGGGGCCACCGTCCTGGCCGTGCCGGCCGCCTTCACCGCCGTGACCGGGCGGGCCCACTGGGAAGTCCTCCTGCGGGCCCGAGCCGTCGAGAACGGCGCCGTGGTGGTCGCCGCCGGCCAGGTCGGCACGCTGCCGGCCGGCATGCCCGAGTGCCACGGGCACTCGATGGTGGTCGACCCGTGGGGCACCGTCGTGGCCGAGCGGACCGAACCGACACCGGGCGTCGTGGTGGCCGAGATCGACCCTGCCGACCAGGCCCGGATCCGGTCCGAGCTGCCGGTGCTCGCCAACCGGAGGCCGGAGGCGTACCGTGGGCTCCATGGCACGGACGAGGAGCGGTCGGGGTGACCACGGCCAGGACGCAGCAGCGACGGTGACCGGCGAGGCGACGCCCGCCCCCTACGAGGTCGGACGGTTCGAGCACGACGGCCTCGAGCTCTACTACGAGGTCCACGGCCAGGGCCCTCGGGTGCTGGTCTTCATGCACGGCATCCTCATGGACGCCAACCTCAACCGGCGGCTGGCCACCGACCTCGCCGCAGCGGGCAATCGGGTGATCCTCCTCGACCTCCCCGGCCACGGCCTCTCGGACCGGCCCCGGCGGGCCGCCTTCCACCGGATGGACACCTACGCCGGCCACGTCGTGGCCCTCCTCGACCACCTGGGCATCGACCAGGCGGTGGTGGGCGGGGTCTCGCTCGGCGGCAACGTCAGCCTCATGGTGGCCGCCCAGGCCCCCGAGCGGGTCCGCGGCCTGGTCGTCGAGATGCCCGTCCTGGAGTGGGCGCTTCCCGCAGCCGCCACCACGTTCATCCCCATGCTGCTGGCCGTGCACTTCGCCCGGCCCGTCGTGCGGCGGCTGGCCGGAATCATGCGGCGCATCCCCCGGACGGGCAACGGTCCCCTCGACAGCCTCATGAACACGTTCTCGGCCGACCCCCAGGAGACGGCCGCTGTCCTGCACGGCATCCTGGCCGGCCCCATCGCCCCCACCGTCGACCAGCGGGCGGCCATGAACGTGCCGGCGCTGGTCATCGGCCACAAGGTGGACCACGTCCACCCCTTCCACGACGCCGAGCAGCTGGCCCGACGCCTGCCTCAGGGCCAGCTCCTCCAGGCCAACTCGGTGCTCGAGCTGCGGGTCCACCCCGAGCGGCTCACCCGGGAGATCAACGGCCTCCTCGACAAGGCGTGGGCGCCGCCGGCCCGACGGGCCCGCAAGGCCAGCTGACCGGCCGGACCCTCGGCGCGGCCTAGTCGTCCGGGCCGGGCCGCCGCTCCCGCTTCCGGGCCGACTGGCGGCGCTTGGCCTCCAGTCGGCGCTCCACCGACCCCTTGGTCGGCCGGGTGGCCCGCCGGGGTGGTGTCACCCGGAGGCCGGCGGCCAGCCGCTGGGCCAGGCGCTCGAGGGCCAGCGTCCGGTTGCGCCGCTGGGACCGCTCCTCGTCGACCACCAGGCGCACCTCGGGTCCGAGGCGGGACAGGAGCCGGGCCCGCTGCCCGGGCGTGAGCGACGGCGAGCCGGCCACGTCGAAGCGGAGCTCCACCCGGGTGGCCACCTTGTTGGCGTGCTGGCCGCCAGGACCGCCCGACGGGGTGAACCGGAGGTGCACCTCGGACAGGGGGATCCGCAGGGCGGGCGTGACCTGGAGGCCGTCGGCGGCCGGCAGGCCGGGTCCGGGGTCAGGGCCGGGCGTCACGCCGGCGAACCTACCGGGCCCGGTCGCCACACCGCCGGACCCGCAGGGCCCGGTCGCCACACCGCCAGACCCGCAGGGCCCGGTCGTATGCTCCCGACATGGCTCCTCCCCCCTCGTCCACGCCCCTGGGCCCGACCGGTGACCCGACCTTCGATGGCCAGGTGGTCCTGATCACCGGCTCCTCGTCGGGCATCGGGGCTGCCGCCGCCCGGCGGTTTGCCGCTGCCGGTGCCACCGTGGTGATCAACTCGGCCACCTCGGTCGACGCCGGCCGGGCGGTGGCCGACGAGCTCGACGGCGCCACCTACATCCAGGCCGATGTGGCCGACGCCGCCGATGCCGCCCGGCTGGTGGCCCAGACGGTGGCCGACCACGGCCGTCTCGACGTCCTGGTCAACAACGCCGGGACCACCGCGGTCATCCCCCACGGGGACCTCGAGGCGGTGACCCCCGAGATCTGGCGGCGCATCTTCGACGTCAACGTGGTCGGGACGTGGCAGGTCACGGTGGCTGCCGTCCCCCACCTGCAGGCCTCGGGCCGGGGGCAGGTCCTCAACGTCTCCTCGCTGGCCGGCGACCGGCCGGTGGGCAGCTCCATCCCCTATGCCTGCTCCAAGGCCGCCGTCAGCCACATGACCCGCCTGCTGGCCAACGTGCTCGGCCCCGGCGTCCGGGTAAACGCCGTCGCCCCGGGCCTGGTCGACACCCCGTGGACGGCGGACTGGGACGTCGTGCGGGAGTTCGTGCGGGCTCAGGCCCCGCTCCAGCGGTCGGCCACCCCGGAAGACGTCGCCGAGGTGCTCATCGGCCTGGCCCGCTCGACCTACGTGACCGGCGAGGTCGTCCTGGTCGACGGGGGTCTCAACCTGCGCTGAGCGCAGCCCCCTCCAGCCAGGACCGCCGTCCCAGGCGCCACAGGGTGTGGGGCAGGAGCGGGAAGTGCGAGAGGACGCGGTCGCCGTGGGGTGTGAACCCCAGCCGCCGGGCCACGGAAGCGGAGGCCGTGTTCTCGGGCAGGATCACACTCCAGAGGACCTCGGCCCCGACCTCGGTGAAGCCGTAGCGGACGGCCGCCGCCCCGGCCTCGGTGGCCAGGCCCTGCCCCCAGAACTCTGGATGGAGGGCCCAGCCCACCTCGATGCCCGGCCAGTCCGGTTCGATCCGCTGGTACAGGCCGGCCCGGCCCACGAAGCGGCCCGTCGCCCGCTCCTCGAGAGCCCACTGACCGAACCCGGCCACGGCCCAGAGCCCGGCGAAGGTGACCAGCGCCTGCCAGGCCTCAGTGCGCCCCACCGTCTCCGGCAGGTGCAGGGCGGCCCGGACGTCCGGATGGGCCATAAGGGCCGTGAGGTCGTCGAGGTCCTCGGCCCGCAACGGCCGCAGGACGAGGCGCTCGGTCCGGATCGTGGGGCAGGTGGCCACCCGGCCAGTCAACCAGCCCATCGGGGCCACTGGGGCTACCGTCGCCTGATGGACCCCCCGACCACCAGCCGCCCCGGGGCAGACGGGACGGTGACCTGGCGGCCGCACGACGGCACCGACCTGTCTGATCTGCCCCTGGCCCTGGCCGACCTGCACCGGGCCACACCCGAGGAAGCCCGGGTGCGTCTCCTCCTGCCCGTCGGGGTCAGCCGGGAGCGGGCGGCGGACCTGGTGCACGGGGCCGGGTTCGCTGCCGACGGGCCACCGACGACCGGGCGGGGCGGCCTGGTGGTCACCGGCGTCCGGTCCCACACCCTGGCCGACACCGTTGGACCGGGCATGGTGCTCCTGGTCTGCGGGAACAACCCGTCCCCGGCTTCGGCAGCGGCCGGTGTGGGCTACGCCCGACCGGGCAACCGCTTCTGGCCGGCCGCCCTGGCCGCCGGCATCGTGCCCGCCGACCGCGACGCCCGGGCCGCCCTGGCCGCCGGCATCGGCATGACCGACCTGGCCAAGCGCCCCACCCGGACGGCGGCCGAGGTCACCGACGCCGAGTGCGCCGAGGGGCTGGCCCGGGTGGATCGGCTGGCCGCCTGGCTGCGACCGGGGGCGGTCTGCTTCGTCGGGCTCTCGGGCTGGCGCTCGGCGGCCGACCCCCGGGCCGCCGCCGGCCGCCAGCCCGGGACCGTGGGCGGTCGGCCCGTCTACCTGATGCCCTCCACGTCAGGGCTCAACGCCCACGCCACCACCGCCGACCTGGCCCGGCACCTGGCCGCTGCGGCCGCCCTCGGGCGAGCGGCTCAGGAGGGGACGTCGACCGGGTCGTAGTGGTCGACCTCGGGTGCCCCGTCGAAGAACGGCTGGATGTGGGACCGCCACTCGGCAAAGGCCGGCGACTCCCGGAACCCCACGGTGTGGGCCTCCACCGACTCCCACCCCACCAGCAGCAGGTAGCGCTCGGGGGACTCGATGCCCCGGTGGATGGCGAAGGAGCGGAACCCCGGAGCGGCCGAGATGACAGCACGGGCGGCCACCAGGGCGGCCTCGAAGTCGGCCTGGGCGCCGGGGCGGACGGTGATGAGGGCGTGCTCCACGATCATGGCGGCACCCTAGCGGTGCCGGCCCCCGATCCGGCGGCCCCGGGTGCGGCCGTCCCACCGGAACCGGTGCGGCGGCCCCGGTAGGGTGGCCGTCGTGAAGGTCGAGATCTGGTCGGACGTCGTCTGCCCGTGGTGCTACATCGGGAAGCGCAACCTGGAGGCGGCGCTGGCCGACTTCACCCACCGGGACGACGTCGAGGTCGCCTGGCGCAGCTACGAGCTGGACCCGACCACGCCGGCGTCCGTGGACCTCTCGATGGACGAGGTCCTCGAGCGCAAGTACGGCATGACCCGGCCCGAGGCCGAGGCGGCCAACGCCCGCATGACGGCGCTGGCGGCCAAGGTCGGCCTCGAGTACCACCTCGACCAGGTCCGCATCGGCAACACCTTCGACGCCCACCGCCTCATCCACCTCGCCGACCATGTCGGCCTGGCCGAGGCCATGAAGGAACGCCTCCTGCGGGCCTACTTCACCGAGAGCCGGCCGATCAGCGACCACGCCACCCTGGTCGCCCTGGCCGGGGAGGTCGGCCTCGACCCCGATCGGGCCGCCGAGATGCTGGCCGGGACCGAGTTCGCCGACGAGGTCCGGGCCGACGAGGCCCGGGCCGCCGCCCTGGGGGCCACCGGCGTGCCGTTCTTCGTCATCGACGGGCGCATCGGCCTGCCCGGCGCCCAGCCGCCCGACGTCCTCCTGCGCTTCCTCGAGCGGGCGTGGGAGACCCGCGACGCCGGAGGCGAGCCGCTCGGCTGAGCCGGCGAGCCGGCCTCTCGGCCTGTCGGCCTGTCGGCCTGTCGGTCCGGTCGCCGTCCCGAGGCCGTCAGCCGCCGTCCGCGCCCGTCCGACCGCGTCAGCCGTCCTCGGGCACGAAGGTCCCGTGGCCGATGGACACCGGCACCCCCACCAGCTCCTCGGTGCACGCCCGGGCAGCCAGGGCGGCGTCGTCGCTGACCGAGGCGCACCGGCGCCCATCGGCCGTGTCGCATACGGCCACCACCCGGGACGGCTCGGATCCGTCGAAGGTCACCGTGAACGCCGCCACCCGCCCGGGACCCCGGTAGCCCTCCAGGGTCTCGACGGCCGGCACGGTGGCCGTGGCCGCCGCCGCCTCGTAGGCCAGGTCGGCCAGCAGGGGTGGCCGGCCGTCGGGACGGTCGGCCCACACCCCCAGACCGGGCTTGGTCAGCAGCCCGCTCACCGTGGTGACCGCCGCCAGCCGGTCGGACCCGCCGTGCGCTCCGGCCCGGAGGCGCTCCACCACCTCGACCACGGCCTGGAGGACGAAGTTGTTGAACGGCCCGCCGGCGAACGCCATGCCTCCGCTCACCGTGGGCGTGCCGGCCGGATCGAGACCGAGCGCCTCCTGCTGGACCTCCACGGCCACCGGGAAGCACGAGTAGACCTCGAGCAGGTCCACCTCGGCCACGGGGCGGCCGATGCGGAGGGCGGCCTCCTCCCCCAGCACGGCCATGGCCGGCCAGGTCGGGATGTCCCGACGGCACAGCACGGAGACGGCATGGCTCGACTCCAGGCCCACCCGGGGGAAGACCCAGCGGTCGGCCGGCACCCCGGCCCGACGGGCCGCATCGGCCGAGCACACCACCAGGGCCGCGGCCTGGTCGACCGTCCACTGCGTCGAGTGCCACTTGTTGTAGGGGAAGGCCAGCGGCCGGTTGGCGGCCGACGGCGTGTCGATCTCGTCGGCCGTGCGGGGCTCGGGGAAGGCGGCGTTCGGGTTGTCAGCGGCCACGGCGGCGAACCGGGCCCACAAGGCGGCCACTGCCGCCCGGTGGTCGGCCACCGAGGATCCCCGGGCCGCCCGAAGGGCGCTCTCGATCATGGCGTACTGCTGGACGGGGTCCCACAGGCGGTGGGCCACCTCGACCGGCTCGAGCAGCGGGCCCTCCCGGCGGCGCACCACGTCGGGGGCAGCGCCGCATCCTCTACGCGATGAAGGAAGGCGGCTACGATTCGACCAAGCCCTTCCGCAAGTCGGCCCGCATCGTCGGCGAGGTGATGGGCAAGTATCACCCGCACGGCGACAGCGCGATCTACGACGCGATGGTGCGCCTCGCGCAGGACTTCTCGATGCGCCTGCCGCTGGTCTCCGGCCAGGGCAACTTCGGCTCGATGGACGGCGATCCGCCGGCCGCCATGCGTTACACCGAGGCGCGGCTGACGCCGATCGCCATGGAGCTGCTGGCCGACCTCGAGAAGAACACGGTCGACTACCGCCCCAACTACGACGAGACGCGCGAGGAGCCGGTCGTGCTGCCGGCGGTCGTGCCGAACCTGCTCGTCAACGGCTGCTCGGGTATCGCCGTCGGTATGGCCACGGAGGTCCCGCCGCACAACCTGCGCGAGGTCTGTGACGCCATCATCGCGATCATCGACAAGCCGGAGACCGCGCCCGAGGATCTGCTCAAGATCGTGAAGGGCCCGGACTTCCCGACCGGCGGCATCATCTATGGCACGCAGGGCATCCGCGACTGCTACCTGACGGGCCGCGGCAGCATGAAGATGCGCTCGAAGGTGCAGGTCGAGGAGGGCAAGGGCGGCCGCATGAGCCTGGTCGTCACCGAGATCCCCTTCCAGGTCAACAAGACCTCGCTGCTCGAGAAGATCGCGCAGATGGTGCGCGAGGGGAAGATCGCCGGCATCTCCGATCTGCGTGACGAGTCCGATCGCGACGGCATGCGTATCGTCGTCGAGCTCAAGAAGGACGCGAACCCGAAGGTCGTCCTCAACCAGCTGTTCGTGCACACGCCGCTGCAGACGACGTTCGGCGCCATCATGCTGGCGCTGGTGGATAACCGTCCGCAGGTGCTGACGCTGCGCGGCCTGATCGACGAGTACATCCGTCATCGCCGCGAGGTCGTCCGCAGGCGCACGGAGTTCGACCTCGCCGAGGCCGAGCGCCGCGCCCACATCCTCGAAGGCCTCAAGATCGCGCTCGACCACCTCGACGAGGTGATCGCGCTCATCCGCAAGTCGAAGGACACCGAGACGGCGCGCGAAGGCCTCATGAAGACCTTCAAGCTCTCGGAGATCCAGGCGAACGCCATCCTCGAGATGCGCCTCGCGCGCCTCACCGGCCTCGAGCGCGACAAGATCCAGGCCGAGTACCTCGAGGTCATCAAGCTCATCGAGCAGCTCAAGGCCATCCTGGCGAGCGAGCGCAAGATGCTCAGCATCATCCAGGACGAGGTGCGTCGTATCCGCGACAAGTACGGTGACGACCGTCGGACCCACATCGTGGCCGACGAGGGCGACATCAACTACGAGGACACGATCGAGCAGAAGGACATGGTCATCACGATCTCCCACACCGGCTACATCAAGCGGCAGGAGATCTCCGCGTACCGTTCGCAGCGTCGCGGCGGCAAGGGTGTGATCGGGGTGAAGACGAAGGAGGACGACTTCATCGAGCACCTGTTCATCGCCAACACGCATGCCTACCTGCTGTTCCTCACCGACAAGGGCCGCTGCTACTGGCTCAAGGTCCACGAGATCGAGCAGGCCGGCCGCGCCGCGAAGGGTCGTCCGCTGGTCAACCACCTCGAGGGCATGTCGCGCGAGGAGCGCGTGCAGGCCGTCGTCGCGGTGAAGACGTTCGACGACAACCACTTCCTGGTGTGCGCGACCCGCAAGGGCCTCATCAAGAAGACCGTGCTGTCGGCGTACGGCAATGTGCGCAAGGCCGGCATCAACGCCGTGCTGCTCGAGGAGGACGACGCGCTCATCGAGGCGATCATCACCGACGGCACGCAGGACATCATCCTCGCCAAGAAGAAGGGTCTCGCGATCCGCTTCCATGAGGACGAGGTCCGCGCGATGGGCCGCACCGCCTACGGCGTGAAGTCGGTCACGCTCGACGACGAGACGGACGAGGTCGTCAGCATGGTCGGCGTGAAGCGCCAGGCGACGCTGCTGGCGGTCACCGAGAACGGCTACGGCAAGCGCAGCGAGATCTCGGAGTACCGCGTCTCGCATCGCGGCGGTAAGGGCATCATCACGATCAAGACCACGGAGCGGAACGGCAACGTCGTCGCGGTCAAGGAGGTCGTCGATGGCGACGAACTCATGATCATGACGAAGCAGGGCCAGCTCATCCGCACGCCGGTCGCGGGCATCAGCGTGCTCGGTCGCAACACGCAGGGGGTGCGTCTCGTGAACCTCGCCGAGTCCGAGCAGAGCGGCAATCTGCTGCCGGACACGGTCGCCGGTGTCACGCGCGTCGTGTCGGAGGATGACAACGCGTCGCCCGAAGGCGCGCCCGAGGCCTGATCGCAGCATCCGGAGCCGCGGGGGAGGATCCCCCGCGGCTCTTCTGTTGAAGTCGCTTGTGAAAAGATTCACGAACCATGAAGGGGTGCGAGTTGTCGCACATCTCCGAACCCACCGTCCGACGGCTGTCGAACTACTACCGTGTCCTCGAGGAGGTCGCCTCCGAGGGCAAGCGCATGATCTCATCGCGCCTGCTCGCGGAGCGCGAGGGCATCACGTCGGCGCAGGTGCGTAAGGATCTATCCTCGTTCGGATCGTTCGGTCGGCGCGGTCTCGGGTATCACGTCGAGCACCTGCGCCGCGAGATCCGCACCCTGCTCGGGCTCGATCGTCGCTGGAAGGCCTGTCTCGTGGGCGCGGGCCACATCGGTTCGGCGCTCGTGGGCTACCGCGGCTTCGCCGATCAGGGCTTCGACATCGTCGCGGTGTTCGATGCCGATGCGACCCGCGTCGGCCGCACGCTCGAGGGGCTCGTCATCCGTCCGGTCTCGCAGTTGACGCGTGGCGAGGGGTTCGAGATCGGCGTCATCGCCACGCCGGTCCGCGCGGCGCAGGAGGTCGCGGATGTGCTCGTGGCCGCCGGCGTGCAGGGCATCCTGAACTTCGCGCCGCGCAAGTTGCGCGTGCCCGAGGCCGTGATGCTACGCACCGTGGACATGACGATGGAGTTCGAGCGTCTGTCCTACGCCATCACGCACGCGCACGTCGCCGCGCCCCGCCGTCGTCGTGCGCCGCCGCGCAAGCGGACTTGAGCGCGGCCTCGCGATGACGTCACGTCTCTCGGAGCGCGCCGCGCTCGGCGCCATGTTGGTGGCGACGTTGCTTTGGGGCGGCACGTTCGTCGCGATCCGCGACAGCGTGAAGTCGCTCACACCGCAGATGCTCGTGTGCGGTCGCTTCACCGTCGCGACCGTCCTGTTCATCGCCATCGCGCTCGTCCGCCGTCGCTTGCCGCGACCGGTCGAGTGGCGCCTCGGGATCGGCAACGGCGTGCTCATGGTCGGAGCGTTCTTCCTGCAGGCGCTGGGGTTGCGCTGGACCTCGGCGGGATCGTCGGCGTTCCTGACCTGCGCCGGCACGCTGTTCGCCGCGTTCTACGCGTGGCTGCTCCTGCGTCAGCGCCCCTCGTCGCTCTTGCTGTGGGGACTCGCGCTCGCGCTCGCCGGCTCGGCACTCATGTCGCTCGATGGCGCGTTGCGGCTGGGTCGCGGTGAACTCATCACGCTCGGTGGCGCCTCGCTCTACGCGCTGCAGATCGTCTGGGTCGCGCGCTTCGCGGGTGAGGTCGACCCGCTCTCGGTGACACTCGTGCAGGCGGGGGTGACCGCGCTCCTGCTCATGCCGTTCGCGGGCGATCCGATCGCGGCCTTCGGATCGCTCGGTCCGGCGGGCGTGCGCGACTTCGCGTACCTCGCGATCGCCGGGAGCACGATCGCGCCCGTGTGTCAGGTCGCGGCGCAGCAGGTGCTCACGGCGGGCCGTGTCGCGCTGCTGTTCGCGCTCGAACCCGTGTTCGCCCTGATCTTCGCGCTCACGCTCGGCGGCGAGCGCTTCGTCGCGCGCTGGTGGCTGGGCGCCGCGCTCATCCTCGCGGCGGTCGTGCTCGTGGAGTGGCGCGCCGTGCACGAGGCGCGTCCCGCGAAGCCTCGCGAGTCCTGACGCTCAGCGTGAACCGGCGGTGCGCTCGCCGAGCCAACCCATGAGGCGCGGCAGGATGCGCGCGTCCGTGTCGAGCAGCCGCAGACCCCGTCCGGGCCCCGAGGCATCCGCGACGCGCACCTGACCCGGCGCGGTGTCGTGCGCCAACAGGTCGCCGAACTCGAGCGCCTCCGGCTCCTCGGGCGCCACCTGCACGAACGTCGGCGTGCCGAGCGTGCGCAGTCGTGCGCGGTAGTCGGCGATGGCGACGAGCGGGACGTGTGGCGCGACGAGCAGCATCGCGTGTGCGTCGCGCCGCGACTCGAGCAGGCGCAATGCGACGTCAGCGCGCTCGCCGACCGCGCCGATGACCCAGCGCACACCCGTGAACGCGGGCCGCTTCGCGAGGCGATCCAGGATCCCGTTCGCATCGGCCACAGTGCGCGTCGTGAGTT
>CAXBRB010000066.1:0-12255 GCA_963977795.1 uncultured Acidimicrobiaceae bacterium | reverse complement strand
ACGGATACACGCAAGGAGCGGCTGAAGATGTACCGGCACTACATTGCGACCGGGCAGCATCTAAACGTCGCGGCATGGGGAAACCGCTAAAAGGAACTTTAGAGTGCGGTCGAAGGTGCCCAACGCATTGCCGAAGAGCGGTAGCCCACCCGGCCAGCGCCTCGAAGTCGACGGCGTCGAACTGGGCGCGGCACAGGCGGTCGGCCACGAACCGGGTGGTCCGGCCGAAGGGGATGACCTCGTCAGCCGTGCCCTGGACGACCAGGACCGGTGCTGCTGTAGGGGCGGCACCGGGGAGGTTGGCCCGGTCGGCGGCCACGACGGCGGCCGAGCGCTGCCACCCGGGCCGGAAGAAGAGGGCCGGCGGCATCGTGTCGTACACCGAGGCCACCTGGTCGATGCAGGCCGAGCGCACCACGTCGAGGCCGGCCAGGCCGGCCGGGGTCAGCAGCGCGGCCAGACGGACCGACCGGTAGCGGTGGGACCACGACCAGAGCACCGAGGCGGTGAAGGCCGACTGCCCCGAGGGCGGGGGCTGGTCGCCCACCGGGGCCAGGTCGAGCGCCGAGGTGACCGGGGCCACGGCGGCCACCCCGGCCAGGAACAGATCGGGCGCATAGGTGGGCGCCACCTCCCCGGCGAAGAGCGCGGCCTGGCCCCCTTGGGAGAAGCCGGCCACCACCACGGCGTCCGACGCCGCAGAGCCGGCCAGGGACCGGGCGGCCCGGGCGGCGTCCAGCACGTCTTCCGCCTCGCTGGTGCCGACCAGGTAGGGGTGGTAGCCGGCCACCCCGAGGCCCCGGTAGTCGGCGGCGGCCACGATCATCCGGTGGGCCACCAGGGAGCGCAGGCCCGGGATCTGCCCGGTGCCGGTCCGTGAGGGCGCACACCCCGGTGCCACCCCGGTGGTGCCGTGGGCCCAGCTGACCACCGGGAACCCGCCCGGCGGCGGGCTGCCTCCGGGGACGACCACCATGCCGGACTCCAGGAGGTCCCCGCCGTCGGCCGCCGTCGAGTGGAAGAGGATGCGCCACGACCGGGTTCCCGGCGGGAGCGCCGGGTCGGCCGGGAGGGCCTGGCGGCGCACCAGGGTCCCGGCCGGAGCGTCGGACAGCGGGGACGGGGCCCGGTAGAAGGCGGCGAGGTCTCCGGCACCGCCGCCGGAGGTGGCGGTGCCCGGCGGGGCCGCGGCCCCGGCCTGCTCCGGTGCGGGCGTCACCTCGATCAGGGCCCCGGCGGCCACGCCGGCCAGCGCCACGGAGAGCGTCAGGGCCAGGCCGACGGAGACGAGGCGTCGCCCCGTGATCCGCTCCCGTGCACCGCTGCCCCCGACGGCCATGGGTCGAGCGTACCCACGGGGCCCGCCGGCGTCCCCTTCCGGGGAGCGGACGACCACGCTGGGTGGTGCCGCTGCGTCCGGGCCGGGACGGGCCGGGACGGATCCGGTCGGTGCGGGCACCCTACGCTCGGGTCATGGACGCCGACGCCGACGCTGCCGGTCAGGGCTCCCCGGCTCCGGGGGCCGGACCGGGCCCGTCAGGTGCGGCCGTCGACCGGATGGTGGGGGCATGGCCGGTGCCCGACGCAGGGGTGGCCTGGTGCGCCCTCGACCGGACGGGCCCGGGACCGGCCGGGCGACCCGGTCCGCTCCGGATTGTCGGCGCAGCCGCCACCCGGTTCCGGTGGGCGTCGGTGACCAAGCTGGCCACGGCGCTCGCCATCCTTGTCGCCGTCGAGGAGGGGACGACCGCCCTGGACGGACCGGCCGGCCCGCCGGGCTCCACGGTCCGCCACCTGCTGGCCCATGCATCCGGCCTGGGGCCCGACGACGCCTCCGTCCCGGTGGCCCCGCCGGCCCGGCGACGGATCTACTCCAACGCCGGGTACGCCGCGCTCGGCCGCCACCTGGCGGACCGGGCCGGGATCCCCTTCGCCACCTACCTGGACGAGGCCGTCCTGACGCCGCTCGGGATGACCGCCACCCGCCCCGTCGATCTCACCGGTGCCGGGGGCCCCGACCTGGCTGTCGCCGGTCTGGCCGGGCCGGTGGCCGACCTGGCCGCGCTGGCCCGCGAGTGGGCCGCCCCTTCCCTGATCAGCGAGGCGACCTGGCGGGAGGCGACCCGGCCCCAGTGGCCCGACCTGGACGGAGTCCTGCCCGGCTTCGGCCGCTTCACCCCGTGCCCGTGGGGCCTGGGGCCCGAGGTCCGGGGGGAGAAGCAGCCCCACTGGACGGGCCGGACCTGCTCGCCGGCCACCTTCGGCCACTTCGGCCAGCAGGGGGCCTTCGTGTGGATCGATCCGGAGGCCGGGCTCGCCGTGGCCGGGGCGGCCGACCGGTCCTTCGGCCCCTGGGCGGCCCGGGCGTGGCCCGAGCTGGCCGACCGGCTGGTGGCCGCGCGCGCCGGCGGCCCTGGCCAGGTCTAGGCTGCGCGCCATGAAGGGCGTCCTCCTCGCCGGTGGGACCGGCTCGCGGCTGCATCCGCTGACCCGGATCACCAACAAGCACCTCCTCCCCATCTACGACCGGCCCATGATCAACTGGGGGATCGAGGCGCTGGTCAACGCCGGCATCACCGAGATCATGCTGGTCACCGGGGGCACCCACGCCGGGGAGTTCCTCCGCCTATGCGGGAACGGGCACGAGTTCGGGATCGACCGCCTGAGCTACGGGTACCAGGACAAGCCGGGCGGGATCGCTGAGGCGCTGGGACTGGCCGCCCGGTTCGTCGACGGTGATCCGGTGCTGGTGATGCTGGCCGACAACGTGGTCGAGCACTCGCTCAAGCCCATGGTGGACGCTTTCCGGGCCGACCCGGTCGGGGCGCGCATCCTGCTCACCCCGTCGGACGACATCGAGCACCTCCGGCACCTCGGCGTCCCCACCTTCGACGAGGCGGGGGAGCGGGTGGTCGGCATCACCGAGAAGCCGGAGCACCCCGCCTCCCACTTCGGTGTCACCGGCATCTACTGCTACGACGCCGACGTCTTCGACGTCATCCCCACCCTGGTCCCCTCGGGCCGGGGCGAGCTCGAGATCACCGACGTCAACAACCACTACATCGGCCAGGGGTCCATGGCCTTCGACGTCCTCGAGGGGTTCTGGGGCGACGCCGGCGAGTCGATCGACGCGTACTACACGGTCAACGACTTCGTCCGCCGGCACGGAGCCAACAAGGCCTGAGCCGCCGGCGCTCCGGCCGGCCCGGGGTGCAGCCGGCCGGAAGTCAGCCGGAAGTCGGCCGACCGGGGCTCAGCCGGCGTCGATGCCCAGCCAGTCGGTCGCCTCGGAGCGGTGGCGGGCGTAGTCGACCTTGCCCGACGGCGAGCGGCCGATGGTCTCGACGAAGCGGACCCGTCGGGGGGCCTTGAAGCCGGACAGGCGGCCCTTGACCCACTCGACCACCGCCGCCTCGTCGACGTCGGCATCCGGGGCGAGCTGCACCACGGCCACGATGGCCTCGCCAAAGCGCTCGTCAGGCACCCCGACCACCACGGCGTCCACCACGCCGGCCAGGGTCTTGACCACCTCTTCGACCTCTTCGGGGTAGACCTTCTCGCCCCCGGTGTTGATGCACACCGATCCCCGGCCGAGGAGCCGGATGGTGCCGTCGGCCCCGACCTCGGCCCAGTCGCCGGGGACCGAGTAGCGCACCCCGTCGATGACCCGGAAGGTGGCGGCCGACTTGGCCTCGTCCTTGTAGTAGCCGAGGGGGATCCGCCCGCCCAGCGCCAGCACGCCGGCGGTGCCCGAGCCGGGCTCCACGTCGCGCCCCTCGGGGTCGAGGACCCGGACCTCGGGCCCCAGGGTGAAGCGGGCCGTGCCGGCGGCCTCGGCGGCCGACGAGACCGAGGTGCCCATGCCGAGGGCCTCCGACGACGAGAAGGCGTCGACCAGGATCATCCCCGGGTGGTGGCGGAGCAGGCCGAGCTTGGTGGGCTCGGACCACATGACGCCCGACGAGATGATGGCGAACAGGCTGGAGAGGTCCCACCGGCCGGGCTCGGCGTCCAGGGCGGCCAGGATCGGCTTGCCGAAGGCGTCGCCCACCATGATGAGCGAGTTGACCCGCTCGGCCTCGATGGTGTCGAGGAGCTCGGCCGGGTCGAACTGGCGGGAGGGGAGGAGGACCACCCGACCCCCCTCGCTGAGGCACTCCATGGCCGTGAACGCTCCGGTCCCGTGCATGAGCGGGCAGGCCGGGAGGACGGTCTGGCCGGGACCCTGGGACGACAGGAGGGCCCGCACGTCGTCCACCGTGCCGTCGGGCGGGTAGCGCCGAAGCCCGCCGCCGTTCAGGCGGGCGAAGAGGTCGTCCTGGCGCCACATGACGCCCTTGGGCATCCCGGTGGTCCCGCCGGTGTAGAGCATGTGGAGGTCGTCGGGGGTGCGGGGCCAGGGGGCCTGCACCCGACGGTGGGACCCGTCGGGTGCAGGCTGCCCGGTGGTCCCGGCTGCCTCCTCGTAGGGGGTGGCCCACTCCGGGCAGCTGGCCGTGCCGTCGTCCACCCACAGCCACGAGCGCACCCCGACCCGGTGGCGGATGCCCTCGATGCGGTCGACGAAGGTGCCGTGGAAGACCACGGTGACAGTGTCGGCGTTGTCCCAGAGGTAGACCAGCTCGTCGTCGGCGTAGCGGTAGTTGGTGTTGATGGGGACCAGGCCCACCTTGTAGGCGGCGAAGGACGCCTCGAGGTACTCGGGGCAGTTGAAGAGGTAGAGGGCCACCTTGTCCTGGTGGGCGGCCCCGTCGGCCAGGAGCCAGCGGGCCACGTTGTCGGCCCGCTGGTCGAGCTCGCGCCAGGTGCGAGTGGCTCCGCCGAAGGTCAGGGCCGGTGCCTCGGGCAGCTCGTCGGCGGCCACCTCCCACACATCGGCGAAGTTCCAGCTGGTCACGTCGGCTCCTCTCCGCCCGCCCTGCGGCACGCGCACAGGCACCGGCACCGGCGCCCGGAGCAGCCTACGCTCTGCCCTGTGACGAGCGAGCCCGACGTCGCCGACCACCCGGAGCGGGCCCGGATCCGGACCTGGCTGGAGGCCCACTCGGACCCCACCGGCCGCCAGCTGGCCGAAGCCGGCCTGGTCGCCCCCCACTGGCCCGCCCCCTGGGGTCTCGGGGCCGGACCTGCCCTCCAGCTGGTGGTGGACGAGGAGCTCCGCCGGGCCGGGGTGGCCCGCCCGGACAACACCATCGGCATCGGCTGGGCCGGGCCCACCATCCTCCACGCCGGCACCCCGGCCCAGCAGGAGCGCTACCTGCTGCCCCTCCTGGCCGGCGAGGAGATCTGGTGCCAGCTCTTCAGCGAGCCCGACGCCGGCTCCGATCTGGCCGGCCTCCGCACCCGGGCCGTCCGGGACGGCGACGAGTGGGTCGTCCAGGGCGCCAAGGTCTGGACCAGCTACGCCCACCGGGCCCGCTTCGGCATCCTCCTGGCCCGGACCGACCCCGACGCACCCAAGCACGCCGGCATCTCCTACTTCCTCTGCCCCATGGACGCCCCCGGTGTCACCGTCCGGCCGCTGGTGGACATGACCGGGAGCCACACCTTCAACGAGGTGGTCCTCGACGACGTCCGCCTCCCGGCCGACAGCATGGTCGGCCAGCCCGGCCAGGGATGGTCGCTGGCCAAGGTCACCCTGGCCAACGAGCGGGTGTCGCTGTCGGGTGCGGGCGCCCTGTGGGGGGCGGGACCCACCGCCGAGCACCTCGTCGACGCCGTGCGGAAGGCCGGCGGGATCAGCGACCCCCTGGCCCGCCAGCGCCTGGCCGGACTGTGGATCGAGGGCGAGGTCCTCCGGCTCCTGCGCATGCGCACGGTGGCCGCCGCCGTGGCCGGGGTGCCCCCGGGGCCCGAGGCCTCGGTGCGCAAGGCGCTGGCCGACGACCACGGGCGCCACATCATGGAGCTGGCGAGGGACCTGGCCGGGGCCCACGGCATGCTGTCCGGCTCCGGGCCGCTGCCCGGGGGGCGCTCCGACGGGCGGTGGCCCGACGAGCTGTGGTCCTTCGGCTTCCTCTTCTCCCCGGCGCTGACCATCGGGGGCGGGACGGCCGAGGTGCAGCGGAACATCATCGCCGAGCGGACCCTGGGCCTGCCCCACGACCTGCCGGGCTGAGCGGCCGGCCGGCACTGCCGGCCTGGCGGCGCGTCCTGTCGTGCTGCGTCAGACGGGGATGGGCCCGGCGTCCTCGTAGCCCTGGCGCACGCCCTGGCCGGCCCGCCGGGACAGCTGCTCGGGCTCGTACAGCATCCAGTAGGCGTTACGGGCGTGCTTGCGGGCCCGGTTGACGCAGACCGGCGCCAGGTCGGCCGGGTCCTCCTCCTCGTTCTCGTGGACGAAGACCTCGAGGATGTGGGTCGAGGTGAGGAGCTGGGCCAGCATGATGCCCTGGGCGGCCTCGTGGGCGCACTGCTGGTCGATGGGGGCCCGGCCGGGCATGCCGAGGGCCACCACGATGGCGCAGCCCTCCTGCTCGATGAGGCGCTTGCAGGCCACCCCGAGGTCCTTGAACCCGGGGACGGTCCGGCGCACGATCTCGAACGTCGTGCCGTGGCCCGGGCACGACTCGAGCTCGTCGACGGCCTCGGCCCCCATGTCGAAGCGGGCGAACATGGTGTCGACGATGCCGATGCGGTCCATGCGCCCAGATTACCGGCTGCCCTCGTCCGCCGATCGGGCCCGCCAGGGCCCGGGCCGGCCCCCGGGCCGACCGGTTCGCCCCCCCGGGGCCGGTCGGCAAGACTCAGGGGCGATGAGCGAGGTGGACGACGACCGGACCCCGGTGCGCCCCTGGGTCGAGCGCGACGCCGCCGTGGTGTGGCACGGCTTCACCCAGATGGCCGCCTACGCGGGCAACGCCCCGGTGGTGGTGGAGCGGGCCGAGGGCCGGGAGCTCATCGACGTCGACGGGAACCGCTACTTCGACGCCATCTCCTCCCTGTGGGTCACGACGCTGGGCCATCGGGTGCCCGAGCTCGACGCCGCCGTGGTCGACCAGCTGGGCCGGGTGGCCCATGCCACCCTGCTGGGCAACGGGAGCCGGCCGGTGATCGAGTTTGCCGAGGCGCTGGCTGCCGTGGCCCCGGTGCGCGACGGCCACGTCCTCTTCGGCTCCGACGGCGCGGTCGCCGTGGAGCAGGCCCTCAAGGTGGCCTTCCAGTACTGGGTCAACGTGGGCCGGCCCGAGCGGAACCGCTTCCTGGCCCTGGGCGACGCCTACCACGGGGACACCGTGGGGGCCCTCTCCCTGGGCGACGGGGGGTTCGGCACCACGGTGTTCGATCCCCTGCGCTTCCCGGTGCTGCGCACCCCCGGATACGCCGATCCGGACTGGGCCGACCAGGCGGTGGCCGCCGTGGCCGCCCACGCCGACGAGCTGGCCGCCGTGGTCGTCGAGCCCCTGGTCCAGGGGGCCTCGGGCATGCTGGTCGGCCGGCCCGAGGACCTGGCCCGCCTGGGGGCGGCGTGCGCGGCGCACGGCGTCCTGCTGATCTGCGACGAGGTGGCCACCGGGTTCGGCCGCACCGGCCGCCTCTTCGCCTCCGAGTGGGTCGGCCCGGACTTCCGCCCCGACATGGTCTGCCTGGGCAAGGGGATCAGCGGGGGCTACCTCCCCCTGTCGGCCACTGTGGTCACCCGGCCCGTCTACGAGGGCTTCTACGGGGCCGACCTGGGCGAGGCGACCTTCTACCACGGCCACTCCTACGGGGGGAACGCCCTGGCCTGCGCCGTGGCCCTCCGCCACATGCAGCTCCTGGACGAACAGGACGTGCTGGCCCACGTCACCAACGTCGCCGCCCACCTGGGCCGCCGGCTCGACGAGCAGGTGGCCGGCCGCCCCGGGGTGGCCGAGGTCCGGCGCCTGGGGCTGATGTGCGGGATCGAGCTGGCGCCGCCGGGCGGTGCCGTCCGCTGGGGCCGGCGGGTGTGCGCCGGGGCGGTGCGCCGGGGCGTGCTGCTGCGGCCGCTGGGCGATGTGGTCGTCCTCATGCCCCCGCTCACCTCGACGGCCGACGAGCTGGACCGGGTGGTCGACGTCCTCTGCGCCGCCCTGGACGACGTGGTTGCCGAGGACGGGACGCGCCCATGACCGACGGCCCGCAGGGGGGCGGGTGGGCCGGGTGGATCGAGGCGGCCTGCGCCGAGGTCGAGGCAGCCGGTCGGTGGCGGGCCCCCCGGGCCTTCGATGCCGACGGCCACGCCGGCGACCTCCACGGCCACGCCGGCGACCTGGTCTCCCCCGACGTGGTCTCCTTCGCCTCCAACGACTACCTCGGGCTCAGCACCCATCCGGCCGTGGTGGCCGGCGCCCGGGCCGCCCTGGAGCGGTGGGGGGCCGGGTCGGGCGCCTCACGCCTCGTCACCGGCTCCCGTCCCGTCCACCACGCCCTCGAGGAGGCCCTGGCCGACTGGCGGGGGACCGAGCGGGCCGTGCTGTTCCCGACCGGGTTCGCCGCCAACCTCTCGGTCCTCTCGGTCCTCGCAGGACCCGGGGTGGTCGTCTGCTCCGACGAGCTGAACCACGCCTCCATCATCGACGGGTGCCGCCTGGCCCGTGCCGAGGTCCGGATCTTCCCCCACGGCGACCTCGGCGCCCTGGACCGGGCCCTGGCCGCCGCCGCCGGCCGTGCCGTGGTGGTGTCCGACACGGTGTTCTCCATGGACGGGGACGCCGCCGATGTGGCCGGCCTCCTGGATGTGGCCGGCCGGCGGGGCGCCCTGGTGGTCCTCGACGAGGCCCACGCCGTCCTCGAGCCCGAGGTCCCCGAGTCCCCGCCGGGAGGCCCGGTGGTCCTGCGGGTGGGCACCCTGTCCAAGGCCCTGGGCGCCCTGGGGGGGTTCGTGGCCGGGCCCCGACGGGCCGTCGAGCTGCTGGTCAACCGGGCCCGTCCCTACATCTTCACCACGGCCCCCACCCCGGCCGACGCCGGGGCCGCCCTGGCCGCCCTCGGGGTCGTGCGCTCGACCGAGGGGGCGGCCCTCCGGGCCCGCCTGGCCGACCGGGTGGCGTCGGTGGCCGGGGCGGTGGGCCTGGCCGACCACCCGTCGCCCATCGTGCCGGTGGTGCTCGGGGACGAGGCCCGGGCCCTGGCCGCCTCCGAGGCGCTCCTAGCCGAGGGCCTGTGGGTGCCGGCCATCCGGCCCCCCACCGTGGCCCCGGGCACGTCGCGGCTGCGCATCACCCTCTCGGCCACCCACACCGACGCCCAGGTCGGCCGGCTGCTCGGCGGCCTGGCACGCCTGGGTGCGACGGCGGCGCCCGGGGTTCCCGTGGCGGCCGCCGGGGGAGGAGGTCGCGGTGCGGCCTGAGCGGGTGGTGCTGGTCTGCGGCACGGGGACCGAGGTTGGCAAGACCTGGGTGGGGGCCCATCTCCTGGCCGCGCTGGCCGCCGGGGGAGTCCGGGTGGCCGCCCGTAAGCCGGCGCAGTCCTTCGACGTCGACCACCACGGCACCGTCCTGGGCGGCCCCACCGACGCCGAGGTCCTGGCTGGGGCCACCGGTGAACCGCCCGAGGCCGTCTGCCTGCCGTCCCGCGCCTACCCCCGGGCCATGGCACCCCCGATGGCCGCCGACTCCCTGGGCCTCGCCCCCTTCACCGTGGCCGAGCTGGTGGACGAGCTGGTCTGGCCGGACGACCAGGTCGCCGTCGGGCTGGTGGAGACGGCGGGCGGGGTCCGCTCCCCCCAGGCCGATGACGGGGACGCCGTCGACCTCGGCCGCCTGCTCGCCCCCGACCTGGTGCTCCTGGTGGCCGACGCCGGCCTGGGGACCGTCAACAGCGTGCGCCTCTGCGTCGAGGCCCTGGCCGGGGTGCCCGCCCCCGACGGCCGGCCGGCGCCGGTGGTGGTGGCCCTCAACCGCTACGACGGGGACCACGAGGTCCACCGGCGCAACCGGGACTGGCTGGCCAGCCGGTGCGGCCTCGAGGTGGCCTGCCTCCCGATGGACGTGGATTCGCTGTCGGGGCGGATGCTGGAACCCCCGCCACGCCATCCGTAGGATGCCTCCCGTGATCGGAGCGGAGGTCCGGTGATCGCGGCGTCGCAGCTGACCAAGGCGTACGGCTCCGTGCGGGCCGTCGACGGGCTGACCTTCGAGGTGCGGCCCGGCGTGGTCACCGGTTTCCTCGGACCCAACGGGGCCGGCAAGTCCACCACCCTGCGCATGGTCATGGGCCTGGACCGTCCGACGGCTGGGACGGTGACCATCGGCGGGTCGCCGATGCACGACCTCCGGTGGCCGCTGCGGGAGGTGGGCGCGCTCCTCGACGCCAAGGCCGTGCACCCCGGCCGGTCGGCCCGTGCCCACCTGCGGGCCATGGCCCAGACCAGTGCCATCCCCCGGGCCAGGGTGGATGAGGTGCTGGGCATGGTCGGCCTCGACGGCGTGGCCGGTCGGGCGGTGGGCAAGTTCTCGCTCGGGATGAGCCAGCGCCTCGGTATCGCCGGAGCACTGCTGGGAGACCCGGGAGTGCTCATCTTCGACGAGCCCATCAACGGCCTCGATCCCCAAGGGATCGTCTGGGTCCGCAACCTCCTGCGCTCGCTGGCCGGCGAGGGTCGGACCGTCTTCTTCTCGAGCCACCTCATGAGCGAGATGGCGCAGACCGCCACCGACCTCGTGGTCATCGGCCAGGGCAAGCTCATCGCCGACACCACCGTGGACGACTTCATCGCGTCCAACACCGAGGCCACCGTGGTGGTCCGAGGGTCTGACACCGAGCGGCTGGCCGCTGCCCTGGGTGCTGCCGGCCTGCGGGCAGCACCGGGGGACGACGGTGCCCTCGTGGTGTCCGGGTCCGACGCCACTCGTGTCGGGGACGTGGCCTTCGCCGCCGGGGTGGCCGTCCACGAGCTGCGGACGCAGAAGGCCAGCTTGGAGGACGTCTTCGTGGAGCTCACCTCGGATGCCGCCGACTACCACCCGCCGGATTCCCGTCTCGGGGGCGGCACGCAGGGGGCGGGCGGATGACCGATGCAGCCGCCGGGCGGAGTCCAGCGCTCACCGAGCCCCCTCGATCGAAAGCGGGGCTACGGGAGGCGGTGGCGTCGGAGTGGACGAAGTTCCGCACCATGCGCTCGACGTGGGTGTGCCTGATCGTCATGACCGTGGTCGGGATCGGCCTCTCGGTCCTGATCCTGGCCATCGAGGCCAGTCAGTGGGCGCACCTGGGATCGACGGAGCGGGGCTCGTTCGATCAGACCACCTTCAGCAGCATCGGGGTGCTGCTCGTCGGCGAGGTCGTGGTGGGCGTGCTCGGCGCACTGATCGTGACCGCAGAGTACGGTTCCGGCGCCATGCGGAACACCCTGTCCTGCATGCCCCGACGGACCACCGTGCTCGCCGCCAAGTCGATCGTGGTCGTCGCCGTCGTCGTGATCGTGTCCGAGGTCGTTCTGTTCGCCTCGTTCTTCATCGGCCAGCTGGTGCTGGCCGCCTCCGGGAGCAAGCCGCTCCCAGCCGGGTCGACCCTGGCGGACCAGGTCCATGCTGCCGCGGTGCCCATCGTGGGCATCGGGCATCCTGGGACGACGCGGACCCTCGTGCTCATCGGCCTCTTCTTGGCGCTCATGGCCGGCGTGTCCTGCAGCATCGGCTTCCTGGTGAGGAGCACCGCCGGCACCGTAGCGATCGTCGTGGCCCTGCTCCTGGTGATCCCGAACATCGTCGGCTTGTTCCCCCACAGCATCAGCCGGGCGCTCGAGCGCTTCCTCCCCGACGGGCTGCTGGGACAGATGCTGGCCACCGCACCGAAGGCCTCCAACTTCTCTCCAGGGGTCGCCACCGCCATCCTGGTGGGCTACACCGTCGTGCTGGCCGTGGTGGCTGGCTGGGTCCTGGTCCATCGGGACGCCTGAGGGCCCGGGCGTCCCCGTGAGGTCGGCGCTTGTGCTCGGGGGCGGCGGGATCGCCGGGGTGGCCTGGCACACCGGGGTCTTGGCCGGCCTGGCCGACGGCGGCGTGGATGTGGGCGCTCCTGCGCTGGCCGTGGGGACCTCGGCCGGGGCCACGGTGGCCGCCCAGGTCATGGCCGGCCGCCACCCGGCCGCCCTGCTGGAGCGCCAGAGGGACCCCGGCGGCGGACGGGCCGAGCTGGCCCCGCCGGTGGCCATGGACGAGCTGTGGGAGCGCCTGGCTCCCATCTACGGTGCCCCCGTGGACGAGGCGGAGCGCCGTCGCCGGCTCGGCGCGCTGGCCCTGGCCACGGCCACCGTCGACGAAGACGTCCGCCGGGCCGTCCTGGCCGCCC
>CAXBRB010000065.1:0-12321 GCA_963977795.1 uncultured Acidimicrobiaceae bacterium | reverse complement strand
CCCCAACCTCAAGCCCGGTGAAGCCACCACCGCCTATATCGTCACGCCTTCGGGCCTCGCCAACGGAGTGCGGCCATGAGCCTCAAGGACATCTTCCAGCGTAACCGTGCCAAGCAGCTCGATACCGAGCCGGAGGAGGGCGGGGACAGCGAGCTGATGGCCGGCAACGATGCCGTCCGCAAGAAGCAGCTGCTCTACCTCGGCTGTGGTGGCGCCGTCGCGCTGGTGCTGGTCGTGGCGGCGGGCTTTGCGCTCTATGCACGGATGCTCAAAGGTCGCTGGCGTGGCGTCTATGCCGTCACGGCGATGCTGAGCTTTTATCTACTGCTCTTCGTGCTCGTGGCGCAGCTTTTCCAAAAGGTGCCCGCGCTCCATGCGCTGGCGCCGACCGGGTCCGAGCCACCCTTCGCCATTGCCGAGGGGCTGCTGCTCGCGGCTTTCCTCGGCCTCACCTGGCTGGCGGCCAGGCGCTTCACGACCTATCGCCCGGTCGCGTGAGCGGTCTCAGCCGCGCGCGCTCGCCCGCATACGCAATGGGTGCTTGGGCCGCAGCGTGATCTTCAGCGTCGGCTCCGGCGCCTGGCCGGGGAGGGCTCCCACCGCCGTGCCGACCTCGACGCCGTGCTGGACGCCGGCTTCCTCTGCCACCTCGGCGTCGCCGTCGACGGCTCGGTCACCGTGGTCCCCACCGTGTGCGCCCGCGACGGGGACCACCTCCTGATCCACGGTTCGGTGGCCGGGCGCAGCATGCGGGCCGCCCGGGACGGCGCCCCGGTGTGCGTCACCGTCACCCATGTGGACGGGCTGATCGTGGCCCGCTCGGTCTTCGAGCACTCGGTGGCCTACCGCTGCGCCATGGTCTACGGGACGGCCGAGGTGGTGGACGACCCGGCTGCCAAGGTGGCGGCGCTCGAGATCCTGTCCGAGCGCACCGTGCCCGGCACCTGGGGCTACGCCCGCACCCCCGACGCCCGGGAGCTGGCCCAGACCATGGTGCTGCGTCTGGCCCTCGAGGAGTTCTCGGTGAAGATCTCCACGGGCCCGCCCGACGACGCCGACGGGCCCGACGGTGCGCTCGACATCTGGGCCGGGGTGGTGCCCCTGACCACGGTGGCCGGGACGCCCGTGGCCGACCCGGCCCTGCGGCCGGGCATCCCCCTCCCGCCCCACCTGGGGGGCTGAGCCGGCGGCGGGCCGGCCATCAGGACAGACCTCGGGGCGGCGTCGAGCCGGGAGCAGGCAGTCGGGCCGGGGCACCGGGACGCTCAGGACAGGACGGCGGACAGCGGGCGCCAGTCGAGGCCGAGCGCCTCGGCCACCGGCTCGTAGACCACGGTGCCGTCGGTCACGTTGACCCCCTCGGCCAGGGCCGGGTCGTCGGCCACGGCGTCCTGCCAGCCCTTGTTGGCGATGTCGAGGACGTAGGGGAGGGTGGCGTTGGCCAGGGCGTGGGTGGAGGAGTTGGGCACCGCCCCGGGCATGTTGGCCACGCAGTAGAAGAGCGAGCCGTTGACCTCGAAGGTCGGGTTGGAGTGGGTGGTGGGCCGGGTCGACTCGAAGCAGCCGCCCTGGTCCACCGAGATGTCGACCAGGACCGAGCCGTCGGGCATCCGGGCCACCAGGTCGTCGCTGACCAGGGTGGGCGCCTTGGCCCCCACCACCAGGACGGCGCCGATCACGATGTCGGCGTCCACGCACACCTCCTCGACGGCATACGTGCTCGAGGCCACCGTCTCGATGGCCCCCCGGAAGTGGTGGTCGACCTGGCGGAGCCGCTCGAGGTTGCGGTCCAGGATGTTGACCTCGGCGTGCATGCCCACGGCCAGGGTGGCCGCGGCCATGCCGGCCACGCCGGCGCCGATGATGACGATCTTGGCCGCCCGGACCCCGGGCACCCCGCACACCAGGCTGCCCCGTCCGCCGCCGGGCCGCATCAGGTGGTGGGAGCCCATCAGCGGCGCCATCCGGCCGGCCACCTCGCTCATGGGGGTGAGCAGAGGGAGCGACCCGTCGGCCAGGCGGACCGTCTCGTAGGCGATGGCCGTGTTCCCCCCGGCCACCAGGGCGTCGGTGCAGGCCCGGGAGGCGGCCAGGTGGAGGTAGGTGAAGAGGACCTGGCCGCTGCGGGCCCCCAGGCGGGGGTACTCCACGGCGATGGGCTCTTTCACCCCGAGGACCAGGTCGGCGGCGGCCCAGATGTCATCGGGGTCGTCGATGATGGTGGCCCCGGTGGCCACGTAGTCGGCGTCCGGAATCGACGAGCCGACCCCGGCCTCCCGCTCCACCAGCACGGTGTGGCCGGCCGCGGTGAGCTCGCGCACGCCCGCCGGGGTGATGGCCACCCGGTACTCGTCGTCCTTCACTTCCTTGGGGACACCGACGATCATCTCGTGGACCCTGCCTCTCCGTGTGGTGGTGCCGGCCCGTCCCGTGCGTCAGGGCCGGCGGTTCAGTCGCCGATCTCGTCGTAGGCGACGGCCTTCGTCTTGAAGAAGTCGCCCTTGGTGGTGAGCCGGGCCAGGATCACCAGGGGGATCCCCAGGATCATGGTCACGATCACCGGGCCGCCCGTGCTCCACCCGGCGCCCTTGATCACCTCGTAGCCGACGTAGAGCAGCACCACGCCGCCCAAGAGCGGGAAGAGGATGCCGGTCAGGAAGAACGACACCCGCTGGAAGGCCACCTTCCGGTAGGCCCAGGCGCTGGTGAGGCCGGTCACCCCGTAGTAGAAGGCGATCAGCACGCCGATGTTGAGGATCAGCTTGGAGAAGACGTCGTTGATCGACTGGACCTGGCTGGTCAGCAGGATGCCGAAGAGGCAGAAGAAGGCCAGGATCAGCGTGCCCACCGCCGGGGTGCGCAGCTTGCCCTGGATGGTCCCGAACAGGCGGGGGAAGACCCGGTCCCGGGCCATCGAGAGGGTGATCCGGGCGGCCGGCAGCAGGGTGGTCTGGGTGGTGGCCACCGTCGAGGAGATGACGGCGATGATCATCACGTAGCCGGCCCACGAGCCGGCCGCCTTCTGGGCGAAGTAGAAGAGGATGGTCCCCTGCTGGTCGTTCCACTCCTTCGGGGTGAGCAGCATGTTGGCCGCCACGATGTTCAGGGCGAACACGACGAACAGCAGGAACATGGCGATGATGCCGGCATGGCCCGGCGTCTTGGTGGCGTTCTTCGACTCCTCGTTGAGGTTGGTGGCGGTGTCCCAGCCCCAGAAGAAGAAGACGCCCAGCACCAGGCCGGCCGAGGCGGCGCCGAGGCCGCCCAGCGACCACGGGTTGAACCACGAGAGGTGGAACCCCTGCGAGCCGGCCGGGTGCGACACGGCCACCTTCACGATGCCCCAGATGGAGAAGACGATGACGGCCACGTACTCGATGATCAGCAGCACCCACTGGAAATTGGTCGTCCAGCGGATGCCCCAGATGCAGATGAAGGTGATGAGGGCCAGCCAGATGCCGGCCACGATGGCGCCGATGCCCACCGAGGACGCCGTGTGGTCCGAGATCCACCCCCACTCGTTGAGGAGCTGGAGCGTGTACTGGCCGGCCAGGATGGGGGCGGAGATGCAGAACAGGACGCTGGTGGCCACCTGCACCCACCCGTTGAACCAGCCCACATAGGGGCTGACCAGCTTGGAGAGCCACGCATACGAGGCGCCGCAGTCGGGGTCGCGCCGGTTCAGGTGGAAGTAGGCGATGGCGATGAAGAGGACCGGGATGAACGAGATCAGCAGGGCGGCCGGACCGGCCGTGCCCACCCCGGTGGTGAGGTAGAGGACGGCCATGGTGGCGGCCAGCGTGTAGGCCGGCGCCACCGACGACACGGCCACCACGGTGGAGTCGAACAGGTTCAGCGTGTCGGCCCGGAGGGCGGCCGACTCCTCGCCGGCGGGCACCGGCGCCCCGAACGGGCCCGGGACCGTGCCCGGACCTCCGGCGATGACGTCCTCGTCGATTCCCATGTCGGCTCCCCCTCCAGCCCTTCAGCTGGTTCGCTCGTCTCCACCCCCACCCAGGCCGCCGGATGCTCCGGCCTGCCCATCCTGCACCTGCGCACCGGCCGCCGGGTGCACCCCGGCCCGCTCAGCTCCCGATGTAGCTCATGACGTGCTTGATCCGGGTGTAGTCCTCGAACCCGTACATCGAGAGGTCCTTGCCGTAGCCGGAGTGCTTGAACCCCCCGTGGGGCATCTCGGCCACGATCGGGATGTGGGTGTTGATCCACACGCACCCGAAGTCGAGGGCCTTGGCCATCCGCATGGCCCGGCCGTGGTCGGTGGTCCAGACGCTCGAGGCCAGGCCGTAGCGCACCCCGTTGGCCCAGGCGATGGCCTGCTCCTCGTCGCTGAAGCGCTGGACGGTGATGGCCGGGCCGAAGAGCTCCTCCTGGATGACCTCGTCGTCCTGGCGCAGGCCGGCCACGACCGTCGGGGCGAAGCAGTAGCCGCGCTCCCCCACGGCCGACCCGCCGGTGACCACCTCGGCGTGGTCCGGGAGCCGGTCGAAGAAGCCGGTGAGCCGGGCCAGCTGGTTGGCGTTGTTGAGCGGGCCGAAGTCGGCGTCGGGCACGTCGAGGCCGCCCACCGTCTGGTTCCGGGCCTGCTCGGCCAGGGCGGCCACGAAGTCCTCGTACACGCCCGGGCCGGCCAGCACCCGGGTGGCCGCCGTGCAGTCCTGCCCGGCGTTGAAGTAGCCGGCGCCGGCGATCCCCTCGGCGGCCGCAGCGATGTCGGCGTCGTCGAAGACCACCACCGGGGCCTTGCCGCCCAACTCGAGGTGGACCCGCTTGAGGTCGGCGGCGGCCGATCCGGCCACCTCCATGCCGGCCCGGACGCTCCCGGTGATGGCCACCATGTCGGGGCGGGGATGCTCGACCAGGGCCCGACCGGTGTCCCGGTCGCCGCAGATCACGTTCAGGATGCCGGCCGGCACGTGCTCGGCCACGATCTCGGCCAGAAGGAGCGAGGAGGCCGGGGTGGTGTCGGAGGGCTTGAGCACCATGGCGTTGCCGGCGGCCAGGGCCGGGGCCCACTTCCAGACGGCCATCATCATCGGGTAGTTCCACGGGGTCACCGCGGCGCACACGCCGACCGGCTCCCGGCGGATCATGGAGGTGTGGTCGGCCATGTACTCGGCCGCCGCCTTGCCCTCGAGGTTGCGGGCCGCCCCGGCGAAGAACCGGATCTGGTCGACCATCGGCGGGATCTCCTCCGACAGGGTCAGGGCCAGCGGCTTGCCGGTGTTGGCGCACTCGATCGCCGCCAGCTCCTCGCCCCGGGCCTCGATGGCGTCGGCGATGCGGAACAGGGCCAGGCTCCGCTCCGACGGGGTGGCGTCGCGCCAGGCCGGGAAGGCGGCAGCGGCCGAGGCCACGGCGGCGTCCACGTCCTCGGGGCCCGACACCGGGGCCTCGAGGTACTCCTCGCCGGTGCTCGGGTCGACCAGCATCGAGGTCCGTCCCGCCGCGGTGGCGACGTAGGCCCCTCCGACGAAGTTCTGCAACGGCGTTCCTGCGCCCACGGATCCTCCCCACTCTGTTCTGCCACGGCGGCGTCGCCGGGTCATCGTTGCCGACTTCGCCGACCGTAGCAAGCCAAATCGGACAGGAACGGTCATTTCGGTGCGGAATCCGGGTTTTTCCGCACCCGAACCTGCGCTAACTGCTAGAAATGGCCCATGCGCGATGCATCGAACGCCGCCCGCACCGGCGAGCTCTCCGTCGTCCCGCCGGCCACCGGCGTCCTCGACGACGTGAACAAGGCCATCGTCGAGGAGCTCCAGCAGGACGGCCGTCGCACCTACGGGTCGATCGCCGCGGCGGTGGGCCTGTCCGAGGCCGCCGTGCGCCAGCGGGTCCAGAAGCTGCGCGACGCCGGGGTCATGCAGATCGTGGCCGTCACCGATCCGCTCCAGGTGGGCTTCCGCAGCCAGGCCATGGTGGGGATCCGGGCCGACGGCGACGCCCGCACCGTGGCCGACCGCCTGGCCGCCATCGACGACATCGACTACGTGGTGATGGTGACCGGCTCCTACGACATCCTCGTCGAGCTCGTCTGCGAGGACGAGGACCGCCTCCTCGAGCTCATCAACGGCGTCATCCGCCAGACGCCCGGGGTGCGCGACACCGAGATCTTCATGTACCTGAAGCTGAAGAAGCAGACCTACACCTGGGGGACCCGATGACCGATCCGAACGACACCGCCGGCCTGGCCGACAACGTGGCGCTCCAAGACGCCGCCCGCCGGCACCTGTGGATGCACTTCACCCGCCAGAGCGACACCTCCACCGCCGAGATCCCCATGATCGTCCGGGGCGAGGGCGTCTGGGTGTGGGACCAGCACGGCAAGCGGTATCTCGACGGCCTCTCGGGCCTGTTCACCAGCCAGCTGGGCCACGGGCGCACCGAGCTGGTCCAGGCTGCCGCCGAGCAGGCCCAGAAGCTGGCCTACTTCCCGGTGTGGAGCTACGCCCACCCCACGGCCGTCGACCTGGCCGAGCAGATCGCGGCGCGCACCCCGGGCGACCTCAACCGGGTCTTCTTCACCACCGGGGGCTCCGAGGCCGTCGAGTCGGCCATCAAGGTCGCCCGGCAGTACTTCAAGCTGATCGGCCAGCCCGAGCGCTACAAGACCATCAGCCGCACCATCGCCTACCACGGCTCCACCATGGGGGCCCTGGCCGTGACCGGCTACAACGACATCCGGATCCCCTTCGAGCCGCTCATGCCCGGGGCGGTGCGGGTGCCCAACACCAACTTCTACCGTGCGCCGTACTTCGCCGACGACGAAGAGGCCTTCGGCCGGTGGGCCGCCGACGCCATCGAGCAGGCCATCCTCATCGAGGACCCCTCCACGGTGGCCGCCGTCTTCCTCGAGCCGGTCCAGAACGCCGGCGGCTGCTTCCCGCCGCCCCCGGGCTACTTCGCCCGGGTGCGCGAGATCTGCGACCGCTACGGCGTCCTGCTGGTGTCCGACGAGGTCATCTGCGCCTGGGGTCGCCTCGGCCACTTCTTCGGCGCCGAGCGCTTCGGGTACCAGCCCGACATGATCACCATGGCCAAGGGGCTCACCAGCGGCTACTCGCCGCTCGGCGCCCTGGCCGTCAGCGACCGGCTGATCGAGCCGTTCCTGGCCGGCAGCACCTTCCTCCACGGCCTGACCTTCGCCGGCCACCCGGTGAGTGCCGCGGTGGCCCTGGCCAACATCGACGTCTTCGAGAAGGAGGGGATCCTCGAGCACGTCCGGGCCAACGAGGCCGAGTTCAAGGCCCAGCTCGACTCGCTCCGTGACCTCCCCATCGTGGGCGACGTGCGGGGTGCGGGCTACTTCTACGGCATCGAGATGGTCAAGGACAAGGACACCAAGGAGACCTTCGACGACGACGAGGCCGAGCGCCTGCTCCGCGGCTTCCTCTCCGGCGCCCTCTACGAGTCGGGCCTGATCTGCCGGGCCGACGACCGGGGCGACCCGGTCATCCAGCTGGCCCCGCCGCTCACCTGCGGACCCGAGGAGTTCGCCTACATCACCGAGCGCCTGCGCATCGTCCTCACCGAGGCGTGGAAGCACCTCTGAGCACCCGGCCGTGAGCCCGACCGACGCCGAGGAGCACCGGCCGCGCTCGCTGTGGTGGGACGGGCTGGGGCCGGTGCCCGGGCCGCGACCGGCCCTCCCCGGCGACCTCGAGGTCGACGTGGCCATCGTGGGCGGCGGCCTCACCGGCCTGTGGACCGCCTACTACCTGGCCGGCGCCGACCCCGGCCTGCGCATCGCCGTCCTCGAGCGTGAGGTGGCCGGCTTCGGCGCCTCGGGCCGCAACGGCGGATGGTGCTCGGCCCTCTTCCCGGTGTCCGAGTCCGCCCTCGACCGCCGGGCCGGCGCCGGGGCCGGCCGGGCCCAGCGTCTGGCCATGGAGGCCACCGTCGACGAGGTCGGACGGGTGGCGGCCGCCGAGGGCATCGGGTGCGGGTGGACCAAGGGCGGCACGGTGGTGCTGGCCCGCACCCCGGCCCAGCTGGCCCGGGCCCGGGCCGAGCTGGCCGATGCCCGCGACCGGGGCATCGGCCCCGACGACCTGGTCTGGCTGGAGGCCGACGAGGCCCACGCTCGGGTCGGTGCCACCCACGTCCTGGGCGGCACCTGGACCCCCCACTGCGCAGCCGTGGATCCGGCCCGACTGGTCCGGGGCGTGGCCGAGGCGGCCGAGCGCCGCGGGGTGACCATCTACGAGGGGACCGAGGTCCGCGCCCTCGCCCCCGGCGAGGTGACCACCACCCGGGGCACCGTCCGAGCGGCCACCGTGGTGCGGGCCACCGAGGGCTACACCCGCACGCTGGCCGGACATGCCCGGGACCTCGTCCCCGTCTACTCCCTGATGATCGCCACCGAGCCCCTCGACGACGACGTCTGGGCGGCCATCGGGCTGGCCGGCCGGGAGACCTTCAGCGACCACCGCCACCTGATCATCTACGGCCAGCGCACCGAGGACGGCAGGCTGGCCTTCGGCGGCCGGGGCGCCCCCTACCACTTCGGCTCGGCCATCCGCCCCGAGTACGACCGGGACGCCGGCGTCCACGCCGAGCTGGAGCGCACCCTGCTCGAGCTCTTCCCGGCCCTGACCGGCGTGGCCATCACCCACCGCTGGGGCGGGCCGCTCGGCATCGCCCGGGACTGGAACGCCTCGGTGGGCATCGACAGCGCCACCCGGCTGGCCTGGGCCGGCGGCTACGTCGGCGACGGGCTCTCCACCACCAACCTGGCCGGCCGGACCCTGTGCGACCTGGTGCTCGGCCGCTCCACCGAGCTCACCGCGCTCCCCTGGGTCAACCACCGCTCGCCGCGCTGGGAGCCCGAGCCCTTCCGCTGGCTGGGGGTCAACGCCGGGCTGCGCCTCGCCGGGGCGGCCGACCGGAGCGAGGACCGGGCCGGACGGGAGACCTGGCAGTCGGCTGCGCTGGCCAAGCTGACCGGCGGCTGACGGCCCGGACGGTCAGGGCTTGCCCGGACGGGCGATCGTCGGGTTGATCGACCCCTGGGCGGCCAGCGAGCCGGAGCGCCCGCCGCCCGGGCCGCGCAGCAGGAAGGCCAGGCCGACGGCGGCCACGGCACCGACCAGGGGGCCGGCGACATACACCCACCAGGCGGTGAGGTCGCCGCTCACGATGCCGGGCCCGAGGCTGCGGGCCGGGTTCATCGAGGCCCCCGAGATCGGGCTGGCCCACAGACCGGCCAGGGCGATGTAGCCGCCGACCCCGAGGGCGCCGAACAGGCCGACCTGCTGGGCGCCCGACGCCGTGCCCAGGATCACGCTGACCAGGCCGAGGGTCAGCACGGCTTCCAGCGCGAAGGCGTCCCGGGCGGCGAACCCGGCCGCCGGGGTGGTGGCGCCGTAGCGGGCCGAGACGTGGACCATCTCCTGGAGGAGCCACGCCGCCGCCAGGGCGCCGGCCAGCTGCACGACCACGTAGCCCGGCACCCGACGACCCGGGAAGTCGCGGCGCATCCAGAAGGCCAGGCTGACCGCCGGGTTGAGGTGGGCACCGGAGACCTTGCCCATGAAGAGGATGACGGCCATGACCATGAGGCCCGGCGCCACCACGGCGGCGGCGCGACCCACCGATCCGGGCACGGCCCGGTCGATCATCGGGCCGCCGGCGGCCACCAGCACCAGGAAGAAGGTGCCGACCAGCTCGGCGGACAGCCGGCGCCACTCCTGGCGGGGGTCCTCGAAGTTGCGCACCATGGCGGCGGCCCGCTGCTGAGCGGTGGCCAGCGCCGGCATGGAGTCCGAGTGGCCGGGGCCCTCGGGATCATGGAACTCGTGCGCCTCGCCGTTCGCATGGTTCATGGGAGCATCACCGACGAGACGCTACCAACGCGGGCCCACGAGGCACGAGGCCGGCCGCACCGACCGGCGGGGATCAGCCGGCGCCGAGGAAGGGCGAGCCGAAGGCGAAGACCCCGCCGTCGAGCGCAGCCAGGCGGTAGCCGCCCGAGGCCGGGTCGGCGGTGACGCCCACCACGGGCACGCCGGGAGAGATCGGGGTGCTGGGTCCCTGGAAGACGGCGTCGCCGTAGGCGTAGACCCCGCCGTCGGCCGTCACCTCCCAGTAGCCCTTGCCGTCGGCCGTGGCGGCGATGTCCACCACCGGGGAGCGGAGCGCCACCGTGGAGGCTGCGCCGGCGAAGGCGGCGTCGCCGTAGGCGAACACCCCGCCGTCGGCGGCCACCTCCCAGTAGCCCTTGCCGTCGGGGGTGGCGGCGATGCCGACGATGGGCTCGCTCAGCTGGAGCGTCGAGGCCGCGCCGTAGAAGGCGGCGTCGCCGTAGGCGAACACCCCGCCGTCACCGGCCACCTCCCAGTAGCCCTTGGCATCGGGGGTGGCGGCCATCCCGGTGATGGGGGCCACCAGCGAGCCCGGCGCCGGGGACCCGAGGGCGGTGGCCGTTCCGTGGGCCGAGACCGTGCCGGTCGCCGTGTAGAGCCAGTAGCCCGCCCCGTCGGCCGTCGATGCGATCCCCACCACCGGCCCGCTGAGGGTGCCGACGGGGGTGTAGGGGCCGACTGCCGTGGCCACCACCTCGTTGGAGGCGGCCGACGAGGCAGCGCCGACCCGGGCCCGGACGGTGAAGTAGTACGGCTGGCCCGGCTCCATCCCGGTCACCAGGAACGAGGTGCCGTCCACCGGGGTGGACCCGTTCAGCGGGATCGGGAACTCCATGCCCGGGGTGAAGCCGACGAAGACGTCGTACCCCGTGGGGACGACGTCGCCCGACGGCGCCCGCCAGGTGATGAGGGCCGAGCCGACGAAGGCGCCGGCGCCGGTGACCAGCGGTGCCGGCGGCGGGGTGGCCGGCTGGACGATGGCCGTCAGCGGATCGGTCGGCACCAGCACCGGGAAGGCGGACGATGCCGGGGTCTGCGGCGCCGTCGGGAAGACCGGGAGCGGCGTTGCACCCGGGGCGGGCGGCTTCGGTGCGGGGCGCCCGGCCCCCTGCCCCGTCCCCCGGGATCCGCCACCGGCGCCGTGGCGTCCCTTGGGCACGCGCCCGAGGGCGGCCGGGGCGGTGGAGAAGTAGTACCCGGGGCTCGACGGCCGGACCGAGCTCGTCGCCGGCACCGGGCTGACGTCGAAGGCCGGCGTGGCCTTGACCGGGGTGGCCGGCGGGGTGTCGAACCGGTAGGGCACCGTGGAGCGGCTGACGCCGGCAGGCGGGGTGTCGAACCGGTAGGGCACGGTCGCCCGGGTGGATCCGGCCGGCGGCGTGTTGAAGGCGAAGGCCTGGGTGGAGCGGGTGACGCCGGCCGGCGGGGTGTCGAACCGGTACGGCGTGGTCGACCGGGTGGCCGAGGCGCCGCTGGAGGCCACCGGCGACGAGGCCTGGTTGGTGGGCGGCTGGTGGCCCGGGGCGTAGGTGTCGTTCGTCTGGGACGCAGCCGGCGCGCCGGCGCTCGAGGCGCTGGCCACCGAGGCCGAGGGGAGGACCGACGGGACGGCCACCACGAGCGCGGCGGTGGTGGCCACGGTTCCGGCCAGCACGGCACGGGACCTCCCGCCGGGAAGCGGGCCGTCGCCCATCACCCAGCGGCCCCACTCCTTCATGTCATCCAGCCAGATGACCATCCGTGCCCCTTGCGCCCTCGCTCAGCATCCACGGCGCCCGCTGCAGACGGGCCCCGCCGCCGTGCCCTCGGTCGTCCCCGGACACCCGGGACGCACTGCCAGGCACGACGTCTGACAAGGGCAACTATACCGAGCGGCCCGGCCACGGACCATGGCGGCCCCCCGCTGCAACCGACCAGCCACCGAGCGTGGTCAGCGGCCACGGAGCGGGGTCCCGGCCTTGGCTAGGGTCGGCGTCCATGGAGATCGGCATCGCCCTGCCCACCATGGCCACCGGATTCACCCGGAGCACCTTCACGGAGTGGTGCCGGGGGATCGACGAGGGGCCCTACTCGAGCGTGTCCGCCGGGGAGCGGATGACCTTCCACAACCCCGAGCTCCTGGTCACCAACACCGCTGCGGCCGCCCTGACCGAGCGGGTGCGGGTCATCACCAACATCACCGTCCTGCCCCTGCACCGGCCGGCGCTGCTGGCCAAGCAGCTGGCCACCCTGGACGTCCTGGCCGACGGCCGCCTCACCGTGGGGGTGGGGGTCGGCGGCCGGGAGCAGGACTACCGGGCCCTCGGGGTCCCCTTCGACGGCCGCCACGAGCGCCTCGACGCCGCCGTGGCCGAGCTCCGGCGGCTGTGGGCCGGCGAGCCCGCCTACGAGGGCAGATCGGAAGAGCACACGTCTGAACTCCAGTCACGGCTACATC
>CAXBRB010000064.1:0-12332 GCA_963977795.1 uncultured Acidimicrobiaceae bacterium | reverse complement strand
TTTTTTAATGATACGGCGACCACCGAGATCTACACTCTTTCCCTACACGACGCTCTTCCGATCTGGGCGCCGTCCTGTGCGGCCGTCGGCCACACTGGGGCCATGCGACCGCCGCCCACCCTGGAGGGCCGCCACGTGCGGCTCGAGCCCCTGGCCATGGACCACGTGGCCGACCTGGTGGCCGCTGCCGGGGACGACCGGGCCACCTTCGGCTGGACCCGGGTCCCCTGGGACGAGGAGTCGGCCGAGGCGTACGTGGCCGAGGCCCTCGAGCGACGGGACCGGGGCGACCAGCTGCCCTTCGCCACCCGGTCCCTGGCCCTCGGCCGGGTGGTCGGGACGACCCGGTTCTACGACCTCGCCCCGTGGGACTGGACCGGGCTCTTCCCGGGCTCGGCCGCCCTGGCCGGCGACGACGTCCCGCCCCGAGCCAGCATCGGCCACACCTGGCTAGGCCCTGCAGCCCAGCGCACCCCGGTCAACACCGAGGCCAAGGTGCTCATGCTGGATCACGCCTTCGCCACCTGGGGGGTGGCCGCCGTGCGCATCCAGTCCGACGCCCGCAACGTCCGATCCCGCACGGCCATCGAGCGGATCGGCTTCTCCCTGGACGGGATCCTCCGGGTCGACATGCCGGCCCCCGATGGCACGCTGCGGGACTCGGCCGTCTACTCGATGCTGGCCGCCGAATGGCCGGCCCACCGGGCCCGCCTGGTGGCCGCACTGGCCACCTGAGCCTGCCGTACGGGCGGCTTGCTCCGGGACGACCAGACCGGCGGTCTGGCAAGATCGGACCATGTACATCTCGGCCAAGGTCGACTACGCCGTGCGGGCCATGTGCACGCTGGCCGCCGCCGAGGGGGCGGTCACGGCCGAGGCGCTGGCCCGGGCCCAGGGCCTGCCCCCGAAGTTCCTCGAGGCCATCCTCAACGACCTCCGCCGGGGCGGCCTGCTGACCAGCCAGCGGGGCGCCGAGGGCGGCTACCGCCTGGCCCGGCCGGCCGAGGAGATCGCCGTGGCCGACGTCTTCCGCCAGATCGACGGCCCCCTGGCCGAGGTGCGGGGCCTGCGGCCCGAGGCGGCCCGCTACGACGGGGCGGCCGAGCACCTCCAGGCGGTGTGGGTGGCCGTGCGGGCCAGCCTGCGCGGCGTGCTCGAAGAGGTCACGGTGGCCGACATCGCCGCCGGCGCCCTCCCGCCGGCCGTCACCCGCCTGTCGGACGACCCGGACGCCTGGCGCTCCCGCTGACCGGGCCGCCGGCCGCACGCCCCTCGGGGGCGTCCCGAGCAGTGCGGCGGAGCGACCGCGGCCACTGGCGGCGCACCAGCACCACGTCGAGCTCGGCCGCCCACACGGTGATGGAGACGCCGATGGCGATCCACCAGATCAGGACGATGGTGATGGCGAAGGTCCCGTACAGGGTGGTCAGGTGGCGCAGCTCGTGGTTGACCAGCTGGGCGCCGGCCAGCTGGAGCAGCGTCCACCCCGCCGCGGCCACCAGGGCGCCGCGCCAGTAGGAGCGGTCGGCGTCGGGATCGGCCAGGAGGACGGCGAAGCCGGCCCAGAACATCGCCGTGTTCACGGCCAGGGTGCAGGCCGCCCCCACCCAGGCCGAGGCCGGCCCCAGCCCGCCGAAGGCGCCGATGCCGGCCACCGTGCCGCCGGCCAGGAACCCGAGGCCCAGGACGACCAGGAAGGCGACCCCCCGGGGGAAGGACCGGAGCAGGCCGGGGACCCGCTCGCGGGGCACGCCCCAGACGACGGCCATCATGGCCTGGGCGTTGCGGCTCATCCGGGTGGCGCCGTAGAGGAGCCAGAGCACCAGCAGGGCCAGAGCCAGGCCGCCGGTACCGGTGAGCTGGTGGACGTTGCGCTCGAGGTCCTGGCCGAGCACCGGGAACTGGCGGAGCACGGCATCGGTGATGTCCCGCTGGAGCGCCGGGTGGCCGGACAGGAACAGCTCCAGCACGGTGAGGAGGATGAGGAGGAGGGGGAAGACGGCCAGGAAGGCGGCGTGGGCGATCTGGCCGGCCAGCCGGCTGGCGTCGTCGTCGGACCACTTGGCCACCACGGCGACGGGGACGGCCAGCACCGGGTGGCGCTGCTGCAGGTCGTCGAGGCGGTCCAGGAGGCCGGACCCGGCGGCCCGGGTCCTGGCCCACAGGCCGGTGGCGCCGGGCGGGACGGTCGCCCGTGCCTCGGGCTCCGGCTCGATGGTCGCCCGAGCCTCGGGCTCCGGCTCGATGGTCGCCCGTGCCTCGGGCTCCGGCGGGACGGTCACGCCCCGGCCAGGCCGCGGCGGCCGTGGGCGTCGAGGTCGGCCAGGAGGCCGGTCCGGGTCTCGTCGTCGACCGGGCGGTAGGTCCCGTCAGACGCCCGCACCCACACGGGGTCGTCGGCATCCCACCATCCCTGGCGGCGGAGGGGGCCCTTGGTGACCTTGCCACTGGCCGTCTGGGGCAGGGCGGACGTCACCCGCACGAAGGCCGGCGCCCACTTGGTGCCGAGATCGGGCTGGGCGGCGAGGAAAGCGGCCAGGTCGCCGGGGTCGAACACCGCTCCCGGCACCAGCTCCACGGCAGCCATCACCTGGTCGCCGGTGCGGGGGTCGGGCACCGGGTAGACGGCCACGGCTGCGGCGGCCGCCCACCGGACCAGGACCCGCTCGATGGGGCCGGCGGTGAGGTTCTCGGAGTCCACCCGGAGCCAGTCGCCGCCCCGGCCGGCGAACCAGAAGTTCCCCTCGGCGTCCCGGTAGGCCAGGTCGCCGGTCCAGTACCAGCCGTTGCGGACCCGGGCGGCGGTGGCCTCAGGGTCGTCGTAGTAGCCCTCGAAGCGGCCGGTGCCGGAGCGGTTGACGATCTCGCCGATGGCGTCGGACCCGTTGACCAGGGCGCCGGTGTCCGGGTCGAAGACAGCCCGGGGGCACTCGGCCAGCGTGTCGGGATCGAGCACGGCCACGTCCTCGAACGGCTTGCCCAGCGAGCCGGCCGGGGTGTCGGCCGAGCGGTTGATGGCCACCCCGCCCTCGCTCGAGCCGTAACCCTCGATGAGGGTGCAGCCGAAGCGGGCCTCGAAGGCGGCATGGTCGGCCACCGAGGCCTCGGTGCCGAACCCGCGGACCAGGGTGCAGGCGGCGTCGTCGGCGGCGGACGGGGTGGCCAAGACGTAGGCCAGGGCCTTGCCCACGTAGGTGAAGATGGTGGCGCCGTAGCGGCGCACGTCGGGCAGGAAGCCCGAGGCGCTGAAGCGCCGGGCCAGGGCCACCGTCCCGCCCACAGCCAGGGTCGGCCCCCACAGGACCATCAGGGCGTTGCCGTGGAAGAGTGGCATGGTGCAGTAGGCCACCGAGGCGCGGTCGTAGCCGTAGGCCTCGGCCGAGCGGGTGGCGATGGACGACAGGCGGCCCTGGGTGCACCGGACCGCCTTGGGGTCCCCGGTGGTGCCCGAGGTGAAGAGGAGCAGGAAGAGGTCCTCGGCGGTCGGCCGGGCCCGGTCCGCCACGGCGGCCGCATCGGCGCCGACATAGGGGGCCAGGCGCTCGGCGTACCCAGGGGTGTCGACGACCAGGACCCGGTCCGTCCCCACCCCGGTGTCGAGGCCGGCCAGGAGGCCCGCTCCCTCGGTGTCGGTCACCAGGACGGCGCAGCGGGTGCGGCGGACGTCGCCGGCCAGGGCCTCGCCCCGGCGGGTCGAGTTGATCCCCACCACGGCCGCCCCGGCCAGGGCGGCGGCCCCGAGCCAGAAGAGGAACTCGGGCACGTTGCCCAGCAGGACGCCGACGTGGGGCGGGGTGCCGTCGTCGTCCAGCAGGTCGGCCAGCCAGGCCCCCCGGGCGGCCGAGGCCGCCACCGTCTCGGCCCAGGTCCACCGTTCGTCGCCGGCGGCCACGGCCGGGTGGTCGTCGCCGGCCCGGGCGCACAGCAGCTCGGCCACGCTGGGGGTCCCCTCGGGGAAGGTCCGGGCGGCCAGGCCGCCGGGGCTCACCACGGGTGGCGGCCCGCCGGGCAGGGCTGGCTGAGCGGCGGAAGGACGGGCACGGTCGGGACGATACCGGCCGGCCGGCCGGAGGTGCGGCGGTCCGGACCGGCAGCTGCGGCGACCGGACCGTGGGGCAGCCCCCTCACGCGCCTAGCATCGGCGCCACCCCGGCTCCCTGCCCGGGATGAGGACCGGCGCCGGGCGCCGGCGAGTGAGGAGAACCATGGGACAGGCCAAGGTGGAGATCGACGTGGCCGGCGCTCCGGCCGACGTGTGGGCCCTGGTGGGCGACTTCGGCGGGATCGCCGGGTGGATGCCGGGCATGGAGTCGTGCCGGGTCGAGGGCGAGGACCGCATCCTCGAGACCATGGGCATGACCATCACGGAGCGGCTGGTGGCCCGTGACGACGCCACCATGGCCATCACCTACGCCATCGTGGACGGCGTGCCCGTCGACCACCACGAGGCCACCATCACCGTGGCGGCCGCAGGCGACGGCAGCCACGTCACCTGGGAGGTGGCTGCCACCCCCGACGAGATGTGCGACCTGATGTCGGCCGTCTACCAGAGCGCCCTGGAGGCCCTGAAGGCCCACGTCGAGGGATGACGCCCGACGGGCCGGCCACCGAGGCCGGCTCCCGGTCCTACCGGGTCGAGGCCCGCTCCACGGCGTCGGTGGAGGACGTGTGGGCGCTGGTGGCCCATGCCGACCGGTGGCGGGAGTGGTCATTCCTGACCCGGACCGGCCTGGAGCGACCGGGCCCCGGTGAGCCCGACGGCGTCGGCGCCCTCCGGCGCTTCACGTCCTACGGGGTGGGATCGACCGAGGAGGTGGTGACGTGGGACCGGCCCCACCACCTGGCCTACCGGATCGTCCGCGGCTTCCCGGTCCGGAACTACCGGGCCGACGTGACCCTGACTGCCGATCCCGACGGCGGGACCCGGATCACCTGGGAGGGGCGCTACGACCCGAAGCTCCCCGGCACCGGGCCGCTGCTGGCGGCGTTCCTGCCCCGGATGATGCAGCGCTTCGCCGACGACCTGGCCGCCCACGCCGACCGGACAGCCGCCGGGGAGCCCCCGACCTGACCTGAAGGGGGCCAGGCGGCCCGGGTCGGACGGCCCGGTTCAGCCAGGCGTGGCCAGGCGACGTGCCCGGGCGTCCACCTCGGCCCGGGCCCGCTCCACGTCCACGGTCACGCAGCGGCCGGCCTCCACCACCCGCTCCCCTGCCACCCACACGTCGGTCACCAGCCGGCTCGAGGCCGACCACACCAGGTGCTCGACCAGCATGGCGTCGTCCAGGAGCGGGACGAAGGCCGGATCGTCCAGGCGCACGGCGATCATGTCGGCCGGCGAGCCCGGGGCCAGCACCCCTAGCCCGGGGGACCCCAGAGCGGCGCCGGCACCCCGGGTGGCCAGGTCCAGGGCGGCAGCGGCGGGCAGGGCGGCGGCGTCCCGCTCGCGCAGGCGGGCCACCATGGCGGCCAGGCGCACCTCCTCCCACAGGTCGAGGTCGTTGTTGGAGGCCGGCCCGTCGGTGCCCAGGCCCACCCGCACGCCGCGGCGGAGGAGCTCGGCCACGGGAGCCATGCCCGAGGCCAGCTTGGCGTTGCTCTGCGGGCAGTGGGCCACAGCGACGTCGTGGGCGGCGTAGACGTCGAGGTCCTCGTCGCTGAGCCAGATGGAGTGGGCGGCCAGCACCCGGCCATCGAGGACCCCGTGGTCGGCCAGGACCCGGGGGACCGAGCCCCCGTGCTCGGCCACGAAGGCGGCGTCCTCGTCGGAAGTCTCGGCCAGGTGGAGGTGGAACAGGGCGTCCCGCCGCTGGGCCTCCTCGGCCACCTCGATCAGCCCGGGCAGCGGGACGGTCCACGCGGCGTGCGGGCCGAAGCCGACCTCGATCCGTCCGTCCTCCCCGTGCCGGCGGTCGTGGAAGTCGGCGATGGCGGCGAGGGAGGCCGACCACCACGGCCCGTCGGCCTCGGCCCCCGGGAGCTGGAGGACCGCCGGGGTGATGACGCACCGGGTCCCGGCGGCCAGGACGGCGTCGGCCACGGCGTCCTCGTGGAAGTACATCTCGCACGTGGTGGTCACCCCGAAGCAGAGGAGCTCGGCGGCAGCCAGGGTCATGCCCCAGTAGACGTCGTCGGCCTCCAGGCGGGCCTCCCGGGGCCACAGCACCTCTTGGAGCCAGCGCAGGAGGGGCAGGTTCTCACCGGTCCCCCGGAAGAGGGTCATGGGCGAGTGGCAGTGGGTGTTGACCAGGCCGGGCAGGAGCGCCCCCGACACCACCACCTCGCGCACGTCGTCCGCACCCTGCTCCCGGAGCGCCGACACCGGCCCCACGGCCGCCACCCTGCCGCCGGCCACCTCGACGGCACCGGGCCGGAGGACGGACCCGGGCGCATCGCAGGGGACCACGGCGTCGGCCACGAAGCGCACGGTCCCAGTCCCCCCAGGCCCAGCTGCAGTCACGGCCCACTCCTCTCATCCCTTGTCCTGGCGCCCTGTCGGTGCCACCGTAGAGCGGCCCGGTGGCCCGAGCCGTCCACCGGGCGGTCGGGGACCCCGAAAACCGCCCGCCACCTGGAGCAAAGCCTCCACCACGCTCCGTGAGTGCAGTTGTACCGCACGACCGGATCCTTTACTCTGCCTACGTCGCCCGAAAAGGGTGGCACCAGGGGCACCCGAACTCAGACGGACCGGCAGGACGCTGCGGACGCCAGAGCACTCGGGTTCCGTCTCGCTGGTGGGCAGAGCGAAGGCAGGAGGCAGGGATGATGGAGCGGTCGACCGGGACCGGGGGCGAGATGACCACCCACCGTAACCGGCGCGCCCTCATCGTCCTCCCGACCGCCGACGCCGGACGTGGCGGATATCATGTGGCGGGGGATCGGTAGATCATGACCAACTCGATGAAGCGGAACCCGAGGGGCGGGCGAGGGCCGAAGGTGGCCCTGTATTCGCTCGGCATCCTCATCGCGCTGCTCGCCGGCATCCTCATCCGGTCGACGGCCTCGTCGAACACGGCCAGCACCGCCCGCCTCACCAGCGTCAGCCCGCTGACCGTCGCCCCCATCGCCAACCAGTCCGACGGGACTGGCAAGCCCATCACGCCCATCACCCCGGTGGCCACCGACGCCCAGACCACCAAGAACCCGGTGATCACCTGGTCGGCCATCGGCCTCCCTCCCGGCATCCGGGTCGACCCGACCACCGGCCTCCTCTCGGGCACGCCGACGCTGGCCGGCAGCTTCCCGGTGAGCCTGACCGCCCAGGACAACACCCACCCGCCGACCTACGGCTCCACCACCTTCACCTGGACCATCACCAACAACGCTCCGGTGATCACCCAGGTCGACCCGGTGCAGGGCGACGGTGCGGGCGGGATCAAGGTCGTCATCAGCGGCTACAACTTCCAGGGCACCACCACCGTGGCCTTCGGTGACGTCCCGGCCGGCGGCATCCGGGTGAACAGCAAGAACACCCGGATCGTGGTCTACGCCCCGGCCCACACCGCCGGCACGGTCGACGTGCGGGTCACGGCCCTCGGCGGCACCAGCGACATCGCCCCGGCCGACGCCTTCACCTACCTCGCCCCCAAGGTGACGTTCCTCTCCAACTCCTCTGGCGTCGTCACCGGCGGTGCCCGCGTGGTGATCAACGGCTCCGGTCTCACCGGGGCCAGCACGGTCACCTTCGGCGGCCAGGAAGCCAACATCCTGGCCGTGCGCCACAACGGGACCCAGGTGGTGGCCATCGCCCCGCCGGGTTCGGTCGGCACGGTCGGCGTGACCGTGACCACCCCGGCCGGTTCGGCCTCCTCGGCCAGCCGCTTCACCTACGTGGTCGTGCCCCCGAAGCCCCCGGCGCCGGCCAAGAACACCAACCACTCTTCGTCGGCCACGCTGGTCTCGACCAAGAAGTGACCAGAGCGGCCGTCGGGCCGCCCAAGCCAATCTTCGGAACCACCCGGCCAGCTGGCCGGGTGGTTCGCGTCCGGGGCCCGGTGGAAGCGGGGACGGAAGGTCGGCCACGACGTCGGCTGCCCGTCGGCCGTCTCCCTCCATCGGAAGCGCCGGGCGCTGTGCTGCACCACATGTCCCCGGCGCCCCAGCCGGTCCGCTGCCCGGAGATGACGAGGGCCGGCCTGCACGAGCCCGGGACCGGGGCGCCGGTGCCCCGGCGACGAGCACCCACCCGCACCGCGCCCGGTGAGGGGGCGCCGTGAGGCACAGCCCGTCGACCGCCATCGTCTGTGGTGACGGCGCCGGTGCCAGGCGGGAACCCCGGGACCCGGACACCATCGTCCGTCGACACCGCCAGCTGCGACCAGAGCGACCGGTCCGAGGTGGTGACCTCGCTCTGGTCCACCAGGCCGCCACGGGGCGCCATGGGCGTCGATGTCCACCGCGGCGGGCCCGGCACGATCACCAGACCACCGCCGGATCACCCAGCAACACCGGACGGCCCCGCCGCCATCGCCGTCGAGCCGAAGGCAGGCCGTGCGGCGGCCCCCGACGGCCGTGGGACACCCGCCGTCGAACGGCCTTCGTCCAGTCCCCTGGACGGATGGGATCGAGCGGCGGCCCGTGTGATCCGGGCACCGCGCACCGTGGCGTTGCAACTCGGTTGCCCCGGTATCAGGTCAGTGGAAACGCCTGTTTCCGGTTGAGCGGTGCCGGATGACACCCGAAGATGAGGGACAGGGTCTTTCGGCCCTGGGTACCGACGAGGGGCCGGTAGCCGCAGCCAGGCTCCCGTGCCCGGCCGGACGGCGACCGTTGCAGGAGGAACCACATCGTGAGCAGCACTTCTCGGGATCGAGCGGGCATGACCAGCCGACCGGACGGCAGGACCTCCGTCGCCATGCCCGTCGACCTCTCCCGTCCCGCCACGGGACAGGTGCGCCCGCGCCGCCGTGCCCTCGCCTCCGTCGCCCTGGTGGCCTCGCTGGTCCTCTCGATCCTCTCCCTGGCCTCGGTCTCCTCGGTGGTGACCTCGGCCATCGCCCCCAAGGTGGCCGGCGCCGCCACCACGAGCACGGCGGCCTCCTGGAGCACGGGTCCGACCTGCGGCTCCTGGGCCACGGCGAATGTCCCGGCCGGCACGCTCTCGGTGTCGGTCACCATGTCCGGCGGCGGTGGCGGCGGCGGCGGAAAGAACGGTGGGACCAACGGCGGCAGCGGCGGCGCCGGCGCTTCGGTGACGACCACCTTCCCGATCACCTACAGCTCGCTCACCATCAAGTCGCTGGCCGTGGATCTCGGCTGCGGCGGGAGCGCCGGCACCACCCAAAGTCCGTTCGCCAGTTCTTTGACAGCGACAGGCCCGGCGGGCGGATCCGGCTATGTCGTCGGCGGCACTGCGGGGAGTGCCGTAGCGGCCAATGGTGGCCTGAGCACCACCTATGCCGCCAGCGGCGGCAGCGGCGGTGGAGCGTCGGGCCTCTGCATCGGAAACGGCGGTTGCACCACACCCCTCGTCATCGCCGCCGGAGGCGGAGGCGGAGGCGGCGAGGCCCAGGGTGGCACCGGCGGCACCGCCGGTGTGGGTCAGAGCGGCGGCTCGGCCACCACCAGCGCCGGCACGAACGGCGCTGCCGGCACCACGGCCACGGCCAACGGCAACGGTGGCGGTGGTGCGACCGGTTCGGCCGGTGGTGCGGCGAGCCTCACGTCGAACGCCAACGGCTCCGCTGGTGGCTCGTTGGCCGCAGGGGCCGGCGGCGCCGGTGCCAGCGGCAACCGGTCGGCAGGTGGCGGTGGTGGCGGCGGCGGCGTCTACGGCGGCGGCGGCGGCGGCGGTCAGACCAGCGGCACCAGCGCCACCGGTGGTGGCGGTGGCGGTGGCTCGTCCTCGGTGCCCGGCACCTCGCCCGGCGCCATCACCTACGGGACCGGTGGCGCCGGCGGTGGCAGCGGGGCCGGTGGCACTGCGGGGACCATCACGCTCAACTTCAACGTGGACAACGTCACCGTCACCACCCCGTCGGCCCAGACCAGCACCCTCGGCGTGGCCGACAGCCTCCAGGCCTCCGGCTCGGTGGACGCCTCGACCACCGGCACGTGGTCGGCCAGCGGCCTCCCTACCGGCATGTCGATCGACCCGTCCTCCGGCCTGATCTCCGGGACCCCGACCACGGCTGGCACCTACTCCTCGGCCAACGTCACCCTGACCGACGCCCAGACCAAGGCCGTCTCCAGTGCGAACTTCACGTGGACAGTGTCGGACACCACGCCGACCACCCAGGCCTGGACGACGACACCCTCGTGCAGCGGCCAGACGTCCACGGCCGGGTACCAGCTCCCGCCGGCCGGAGCCATCTCCGTCTCCCTTGCGGCCTCTGGCGGCAGCGGTGGAGCCGGAAGCGGCCAGGGGGGCACCGCCGCCGGCGGAAGCGGCGGCACCTCCACCCAGGTAAACGCCACCTTTCCCATCACCCACAGCGCCGCCGGCCTCTATGTCAAGCTCGGCTGCCAGGGCGCCGCCGGGTCGGGCACCACCAGCAGGGTCACCCAGACCTTCAACGGCGGGACAGGAGGTGGCGGCTACTTCACCGGCGCCACCGGCGGCAACGCCCAGCTGAACGGCAGCACCGGAACCAGTGGCGGCTCGGGTGGCGGTGGCGGTGGCGCAACCGGCATCTGCATCGGCACCACAGCGTGCACGACGCTCCAGCTCGTCGCCGGCGGAGGTGGCGGTGGCCACGGGGTCCTCGGGCGGCTTCACTGCGTCACCTCCTCGCGGGTAACCACCGCGCGGTACTGGGGATCCTCCCGTAGGAGGGCACGGTGCTGTCCGGTGGCCGTGACCCGGCCGTCGACCACGAGAGCCACCCGGTCAGCGCGATCGAGCATGAGCGGTGAGGAGGTGAGCACGACCGTGGTCCGGCCGCGCCGGGAGTCTGCGAGTGCCGATGCGATCCGCGCCTCGGTGTGGGTGTCGACAGCGCTCGTCGGCTCGTCCAGGACAAGAACCGGAGGGTCGACGATGAGGCTGCGCGCGAGAGCCAGCCGCTGGCGCTGTCCGCCGGACAGTGATCGCCCGCGCTCGGTGATCCGGGCCCGGAGCGGGTCGGACACGTCGGGCGAGGAGTCGACGAGGGCGTCGAGCACGTCGAATGCCGCGGCCGTCTCGATGGCCTGCTCGAGGCTGACCGAGCCCGACCGCGGGACGTCGAGCAGTTCGGCGAGAGTGCCGGACATGAGGGCGGGGTCCTTGTCCTGCACGAGGATCGTGCTCCGGAGCGAGCCGAGCTCGGCGGTGCGCAGAGCGACCCCCCCGAGGCTGACGTCCCACCCCTCGGCCGTGACGGCCCCGAGTCGCAGCGCGATCGCGTCGGCCGTCGCTTGCTCGGCGCAGACCACGGCAGTCAGGACGCCGGGCTCGACCACCAGCCCGGAGTCCGGATCGATGAGCTGCCCGCGGAGTCGGGCGTCGAGGGTCACGTCGCGGACGAGGTCGACGTCGTCCCTCGTGAGCGAGAGCACGCGGACCACCCGCTTGGCCGCGACGTACGCCTTGGTCCATCGTTCCGCGGCCTCGGTGAACGTCCGCAGCGGCATGAGCAGGAATGCGGACCAGCCGTAGAAGGCGACCAGCTGACCGATGGTGATGGCGCCGGTCGCGGCGAGGTGAGCTCCGGCCCAGACCACGGCGACGACGAACAGGCCGGGCAGCAGGACCTGGAGAGCCTCCAGCAGCGAGCGGACCCGGGCCACCTCCACGGCGGCGGCCCGCACATCCTGGCTCGCGTCGTGGAAGCGGGAGATGAACAGGTCCTCACCGCCGATGCCCCGCAGGACCCGAAGGCCTGCGACGGTGTCGGTGGCCAGTTCGGTGGCGCGGCCCAGCCGCTGCCGCTGCTGGGACTCGCGTCGCTCCAGCGGTTTGAGCAGGGGGCCGACGAGCAGACCGAGCAACGGGATGCCCACGAGCACGATCACGCCGAGCAGCGTCGAGGCCCGGAGCAAGATGATCGCCACGACGAAGAAGGCGACGATGGCGCCGGCGAACCGGGCGAACACGTCGTAGGCGCCTCCGATCTTCTCGACGTCGCTCGAGGTCACGGCCACGACCTCCCCGGTGGCGACGCGGTCACGCATCTGACCGCCGAGCTCCACCGCCTTGCGCGTGACCAGCTGCTGGGTCCGGCTGGTGGCGGTGATCCAGTTCGTGACCGCCATCCGATGGCGCAGGATGCCCGCCGTCGCCTGCACGATGCCGAGGGCGAGAACGATGGCAGCGGACCTCAGGAGCTCGGCCCGGTCGTTCTTCGTGACCGCCTCGACAGCCATCCCGAGGGCAGCCGGCACGCCGTCCTGCGCGAACCACCAGACGATGC
>CAXBRB010000063.1:0-12447 GCA_963977795.1 uncultured Acidimicrobiaceae bacterium | reverse complement strand
GTGCTCGTGCTCGTACTCGATGCCCCGGAAGTCCCCGAAGTCCCCGAAGTCCCGGTCGAGCCACCGAGCTCGACGGCGCCCAGGTCGGGCGCCGCGCCCGCGTAACCATCATTGATCCCCGGAATCACCACGCCCTTGTCCACCTGGGGGCTCCCGCTCACCGGCGCCAGATCGCCACTGGAGAGGTTGGCAAAGACCGGCGCAGACGAGACCCCATGCGTCTCCTCGCCTGTCGCCGACGAGAACGCCGGCAAGAAAATCGTCAAGGCCAAGGGTGCGAAAAACATTGCCATCGGCATCGCGCACATCCTCTCCACGTTCAACAATACGAACGTCTCGATCACCGACATGCACGGCAACGTGCTGGGCTGGTCCACCGCCGCCAGGAAGGTGGGCAGCAGCTCAGCAGCACGGCCGGAAGTGAGCTGCAGGGGCACGTGGCGGCTGCCAAAATGGCGGGCCAGGGCGGCGGCCCGATAGGGATCGAGCGACGACGAGGCGAACGTCATGGCCGCCGGCCCGCACGCCGCTGCCGTGGGCGCCGAGGCGCGGCACGACGGCAGGACCTTCGACCAGTCGACGACGGTCAGGCTGCGCTGGCCGGTGAGCCCCAGCTGGGCATCCAGGGCCACCCCGCGGGGATCGGACGGCCCGCCGGAGCCCTGGCCGGCGGGCAGGGCGGCGAAGTCGAGCCGGTCACCGGCCGCTCCCACCGTGTAGGGCATGCAGGTGGTGCCCAGGGTGGTGGGCGGGGACGTCGAGGTGTCCACCAGGCTGGCCTGGACGAGATAGGGCCCGGGCTGCTGGTCGGCGACGGGGAGGGCCAGGGGCACCGACGCCAGGCCGGCGGCTGACGTCGGCAGGGCGAGGCGGGTCGGGGCGGGGACGGCCTCGGCATCCAGGGTGGCCGAGGACTCGACCGTCCAGTACAGCTGCAGGTGGGGGGCGGCCGCCGTCCACCAGGAGTCGAAGGTGGCCGCCACCGAAGGTGTCTGACCCGGCGCGAAGTAGTTGCCGGTCGCCGGGGTGCCGAGGCCCGCTCCCCAGCCCAGGGAGTTGGCCGGCACGTGGTCGGCGGCCAGGAACGCCTGGACGGTGCTCAGCGGGACCATGGAGATCGAGTCGGTGCCGGCGTTGAAGGGCGGTCCGCTCTGGAAGTAGAGGTTCCCGCCGACCAGGGCCAGTCCCCAGCCACCGAAGGCCAGGGCGCCGCCCAGGGTGGTCGACCCCTGGAGGAACCCCGCCGGGGACGTGGCTTCGATGGTGGTGAGCGGATCGGCGGTGTAGATCGTCCCGTCGGGACCCTGGACGGCCTGGCCGGGGTAGTAGAACTGCGTGCCCGATCCGGTGTGGACGCCGTTGCCCTCGATGGCGGACGAGCCGAAGCGGGACCGGACCGACCCGGTCGGACTCACCGTCTCGACGTACCCGTCGGCCGCGGCAAGGAGGTCCCCGCCGGCGGTCTGGGTGACCCAGCCCTTGTCGACGAAGGGGAAGGTGCCGGTCACCGCCCCGGTGGCCGTGTCGAGCACCACGCTGGCTGCAGCGTTCTGGACCAGGCTGGCCATCAGACGGAAGGACGACCCGGTCCCCACCGAGAAGAGGTGGGTGGGATTGCCGCCCCGGGGATCCACCGACCACAGCAGCGTCCCCGAGGGAGAGAACTTGTCGACCTTCTGGGCGTAGTACGACGACAGGTAGATGTTGCCGGCCGGGTCGACCACGGGCTGGGCCGCCGAGTTGCCGGTGAAGCCGGTGGGCAGGGCGAACGAGGAGACGGTGGCCCCCGTCAGCGTGGTGGTGATCAGTCGGGTGCCGTCGTCGACGTAGAGGTTGGTCGGCGACGCCGTGAAGCCGACCACGCTTCCGGGCGGGGTGAAGACCGTGGTCACCGGTGCCGTCGGCAACGTGGTGGTCGCTGGACCGAGTGCCGAGGCCGGGTCGGTGGTCGTGCACACCGGGCTGATCTCGGCGGCGGTGGGGGCGGCCGGGCTGCCCGGCACCTGAGGGGCCGGTGCGCCGGCGCTCGGGCCGAAGCCACCGATCACCGACGGGACGACCACCAGGACGGCGGCGGCGACGGCCACCAGGGCCCGGCCCTGGAGCGGTCCTCCCGCGTCGGTGTGGGCCAGTGGTCGCCGCGCCATGGGCCACCAGTGTGGCCTCCCCGGAGGGTCCTGGCGGGGAACTCCGGCTCCACCCCGGTGACCTGGGCGGATGTCCGGCGTCTGGACGACCGGACCCCTGGGCGGGCGCCGGCCGACGCCGCCCGGGACCCGGTCAGGAGATGGCGACGGTGCGCTGGGTCAGCCCCTTGCCGCCCACCGAGCCGTAGAAGCTGGCGTCACCGAAGGAGAAGATGCCGCCGTCGGAGGCCACCAGCCAGTAGCCGCGTCCGCTCGGGCTGGACTGGACGCCGGTGATGGGGGCGTTCAGCTGGATGCTCCCGGTGGAGCCGTAGAAGCCGGCGTCACCGAAGGAGAAGATCCCGCCGTCCGACGCCGCCATCCAGTAGCCCTGCCCGTCGGGGGTGCTGCCGATCCCGACGATGGGCTTGTTGAGCGAGAGCGAGCCGGTGGAGCCGTAGAAGGCGGCGTCGCCGAAGGCGAACACGCCGCCGTCGGAGGCCACCAGCCAGTAGCCCTGGCCGGTGGGCGTGGCCGCCATCTGGACGATGGGCTTGTTCAGGGCCAGCGCCCCGGTGGAGCCGTAGAAGGCGGCGTCGCCGAAGGCGAAGATGCCGCCGTCAGAGGCCACCAGCCAGTAGCCCTGGCCCGAGGGGGTGGTGGCCATGCCCACGATGGGCTTGTTCAGGGCGAGGCTGCCGGTGGAGCCGTAGAAGCCGGCGTCGCCGAAGGTGAAGATCCCGCCGTCCGAGGCGACCATGCGGTAGCCCTTGCCCGAGGGGGTCGAGGACATCCCCACGATGGGCCGGGCCAGGGTGTTGCCCGACGTCGAACCCAGGTAGGGGGCGCTGCCGAAGGCGAAGATGCCGCCGGACGCCGTCGTCAGGTAGTACCCGGTGTACTTGCGGCTCCACTTCTTGCCGCCCGTCGAGGTGATGGTCGTCGGCTTGGTGGTCGTGGTCGTCGTCGGTGCCGTCGTGGTCGTGGTCGTCGTCGGGGCGACCGTCGTGGTCGTGGTCGTCGGGGCCACCGTGGTGGTGGTCGTCGTCGGCAGCGTGCCGCTCGACGGCGGGGTCGTGGTGGTCGTCGGGGCCACGGTGGTGGTCGTCGTGGTCGGCGCCACCGTCGTGGTCGTCGTCGGGGCGACCGTCGTGGTCGTGGTCGTCGGGGCCACGGTGGTGGTCGTGGTCGGCGCCACCGTCGTGGTCGTCGTCGGGGCGACCGTCGTGGTCGTGGTCGTCGGGGCCACGGTGGTCGTGGTCGTGGTCGTGGCGGCGGAGCCGCTACCCGTGCTCCCGCCGACCAGCGGGGTCAGGCCGGCACCGGTCACGGCCGACGGCCCGCCGGTCCCGGCGAAGGCCATGACCGAGTGGAGAAAGGCCGGGGACGTCTGCGTCGGGGACCACCACGGGGGGATGCCGCCGCCGTAGTAGCCCCCGAAGTTGACCTCGGCGACCGAGATCCGGATGCCGGTGGCCGACGCCGGGGCGAAGGTGACCAGCTGGGAGTGGTTCCGGAACTGGCCGGTGACCGTGGCCACCGTGGTCCAGGTCCCGCCCTCGTTCAGGGCCACCGTGTAGTTGCGGACGCTGGAGGCCGTCGATCCGGCCGACTGCGTGTCGACCACGACCCGGTCGAGGGTCTGGGCCGACGGGAGGGTCACCGTGAAGGTGGGGGCGGTGTCGCCGGAGGCGGACGACCAGCCCAGCCCATAGCCCACCTGCTGGGTCGGCTGGTAGATGGCCCCGGTGGCCTGGGAGGCGTTGGACGAGGCGGTGGCGGTGGCACCGGTGCCGTAGCCAGCGACGTCAGAGCCGTAGGCCTCCGGTGCCGAGACGGCCATGGCCACCGAGGTCGGGTAGGTGACGAAGGCCGCCTGGTCGGACACGGGCAGCGAGTACGTCGTGCCCAGGGTGACCGTGGTGGTGGTGGCGTTGCCCCACAGGTCGGTGACGGTCACCGGTGCGGTGGTGCCCGAGCCGGTGAAGGTGACCGCAGCGGTGGTGGCCAGGCCGTCGGCCCACAGGGCGGTGAGGTCGGTGGCCGAGGACGCCGAGGGGCCGAAGGTGGCGGCGAAGGTCTGGGGGATGCCGGTGGCGGGCTGGGTGACGTAGGTCCGACCGGCCAGCTGGGACGAGGTGGTCATGGTGGCCAGGGCGGACGGCTTGACGTAGTCGTCGGTGACGGCCGCCTGGACCAGGGAGAACGACACCCCGTCGTTGCCCCAGTTGCCCTCGTCGAAGAAGTACGACCACACCGGGATCCCGAGCACCTTCTGCCAGAGCATCGAGCGAGACACCTGGTCGGCCTGGGCCAGGTAGTTGTAGTCCCCGTCGCTCCACCAGCCCAGCTCGGTGAACCACACCGGCTTGGGGGCGACCAGCGACTTGAGCTGGGCCACCTGGGCCTGCATGCCCTCCTCCTCGAAGGACCCGTTGGATCCGGTGTAGGGGTGGACCCCGACGACGTCCATGTCGTTGAGGCCGCCGGCGGCGATGAGCTGGTTCCACCAGGGGATGTTGGGCTCGAGGGTGGATCCCCCGATGACCGTCGAGGCGCTGCCCGGCAGGACCGACTTCACAGCGGCGTAGAAGGGGGCCAGCACGCTGGTGGTGTAGGTCCCGCCGTTGGGCCACCCGGTGTTGTTGGACTCGTTCCAGGCCTCCCAGTTGGTGACCGGGGCCATGCCGGTCGAGCCGGCGGGCACCGTGGCGTAGTGCGCCACCAGCGCAGCCACGTCGCCCTGCCACCATCCGTTGGCCACCAGCGCGTTGTCATACGACGTGCCCGACCCGACCTGGATCCAGTAGGTGGTGTGCGCGGCGGCAGCGGCGGCAGCGGCCTTGTAGGGCTCGGTCGAGGCGTTGGCGAAGTTCAGGGCGGCGGGCCCGCAGGTGGCCGCCGTCGGGGCGCCGGGGTTGCAGGCGGGGAGGATCTGGCCCCAGTCGACCCCGCCGCGGAAGCCGTTCAGGCCCAGCTGGGCGTTGAGGGCGACGCCGCGGGAGTCGGCCGGGCCGCCTCCGTTGATGCCGCTGGGCAGGGTGCCCAGGTTCAGCTGGTCGCCGGCGGCACCGACCGTGTAGGGCATGCAGGTCGTGCCCAGCACGGTGGCCGGCGTCGTCGCCGTGTCCGCCAGGGTGGCCTGGAGCTCGTAGGGCCCGGGCGCCGTGTCGGCGGCGGCCAGGGCCAGGGGGACCGAGGACAGCGCGGCGGTCGTGGTCGGGAGGGCGACCGTGGTGGACGACGGGACCGTCCCGGCGGCCAGGGCTGCGGTGTCGTAGACCGCCCAGGTCAGCTGGAGGTGGGCGGCCTGGGCGGCCCACCAGCCGTCGAAGGTGGCGCTGACCGAGGGCGCGGTGCCCGGGGCGAAGTAGTTGGCGCTGGCCGACGAGGTGAGGCCGGCGCCCCAGCCCATGGAGTTGGCGGCCGGGGCCACCGCACCGAGGTACGACTGCAGGTCGGCCATCGAGAAGGTCGAGATGGCGTCGGCGGCACCGTTGAAGGGCGGACCGCTCTGGACGAAGAAGGTGGTGCCCACCAGGGCCATCGATCCGCCGGGGATGTTGAGGGCGCCCCCGAAGGTGGTGGAGCCTCGCAGGAAGCCGGCGGCCGAGGTGGCCTCGACGGTGGAGGGCCCATCGGCGGTGTAGATGGTCCCGTCGGCACCGGAGGTGGCCTGGCCCTGGTAGTAGAACTGCGAGCCCGAGCCGGTGTGCTGGCCCTGCCAGCCGGTGTGCGGGGCGCCGAAGGAGCCCGTGACCGAACCGGTGGCGCTGACCGTCTTCACGTACCCGCCGCCGGCGTAGAGCAGGGTGCCGTCGGCCCGGGGGGTGAGGTAGCTGTAGCCGGCGGCGTAGAAGGGCAGGGTCGCACCGGTGAGCGCACCGGTGGCCGGGTTGAGGACCCGGGAGGTGCCCGCCGCCTTGTCCTGGACGAGGCTCACCGCCAGCGTCCATCCCGTCCCGGTGCCCACGGCGAAGAGGTTGTCCGGGTTGCCGTTGTTCGGGTCGACCGACCAGAGCAGCGTGCCGGCCGGGGAGTAGGCCACCACGCGCTGGCTGTAGTACGAGGAGATGTAGATGTTCCCGGCGGCATCCACCACCGGGGCGGACTCCTCGCCGGCGTTCCACCCGGCGGGCAGGGTGAACTGGGTCACCGGTGTGCCGGCCAGGGTGTAGACGGCGACGGCCGGAGCGCCCGAGACGGTGGTCTCGACGTAGAGGTTGGTGGGCGTGGCGCTGAATGCGCTCACGCCGCCGGCCGGGGAGACCAGCTTGGACACCGGGTTGGCCGGGAGGCTGGTCTGGGGACCGAGGACCTTGCCCGGCTGGGTGGTGTTGCACAGCGGAGAGATCTCACTGGCCGACGGGGCGGCCACGCTCCCGGGGATCTGGGGGGTCGTCGCGGCCGCCGCCGTGGTGCCCCGGGCCAGGCCCATGGTCACGATGGCCGTGGTCGCGGCGAGGGCGACGGTGGCGATCCGGACTCCTGTCCGGCGGCTCCTCGTCTCCCGTGGTGCTCCTCCGACTACTTCTGGGTTCTCGTTCATCACTCCTGCCTCCTCGTCGGTGGCATCGGCGGTGACCGGGGCAACTTGAGTAGCAAACGCGCGTTGGATCACAAGCCCGCCACGGAGCGTGGGACGAGCGCTCCCGGACTCGGAAGTCGGGCGCAGGCCGTGGTCGCCGTCCCGTCCAGCGACGTCCGGCCGGCGCGTCCGGGCGGCTGGTACGGTCCACGCGGTGGCCGGCTCCCGCCCCTCCCGACCCGTGCCCCCTGCGGGCCGGCCGCTACGGGTCCTGCGGGTGTCGCACAGCGCCGTGGTCACCGGGTGGCGCCGCCGGGAGCGCCTGCTCCGCCGCGACGGGGTCGATCTCACCCTGGTCACCGCCCGCCGGTGGGAGGAGGGTGGCGCCACCGTGCCCTTCGAGCCGGTCGGGGACGACTTCGCCGTGCCCGTCGCCACCCTGGGCCGCCATCCGAACCTCTTCCTCTTCGACCCCCGGCCGCTGTGGCGCCTCCTCGGGTCGGGGCGGTTCGACCTTGTCGACCTGCACGAGGAGCCCTTCGGCCTGGCCGTGGCCGAGGTGCTCCTCCTCCTGGCCCTGCGGGCCCGCAGGACGCCGTTCCTCGTCTGCTCCGCCCAGAACATCGAGAAGCGCTATCCGCCCCCGTTCCGGTGGTTCGAGCGGTGGGCGCTGCGGCGGGCGGCCGGGGCCTACACCTGCAACGTCGAGGCGGGGGAGATCCTTCGGCGCAAGGGCCTCACCGGCGAGCTGGCGCTGCTCCCCCTCGGCGTGGACGTGGACCGGTTCCATCCGGTCGACCGCCCGCCGCCGACGGGCACCCTGCGGGTCGGCTTCGTGGGGCGCCTCATCCCCCACAAGGGTGCCGACGTGCTCCTCCGGGCCGCCGCCGGCGACGAACGGCTCGAGGTCGACCTGTGGGGAGACGGCCCCGAGCGGGCCGCCCTCGAGCGGCTGGCCGCCGGGCTCGGCCTGGACGGTCGGGTCCGCTTCCACGGGTTCGCCGACGATGTCGCCGTGGCCGACGCCTACACCGCTGCCGACGTCCTGGCCGTCCCGTCGGTGCCGGTGCCCGGCTGGCTGGAGCAGTTCGGCCGGGTCGTGGTGGAGGCCCAGGCCTCGGGTGTCCCGGTGGTGGCGTCCGCCTCGGGCGCGCTGCCCGACGTCGTGGGCACGGCGGGCGTGCTGGTCCCGCCCGGCGATGCCGACCGGCTGCGCTCCGCCCTGGTCGGTCTGCTCGAGGACCCGACCCGGTGGGCCGCGCTGCGGGCGGCAGGCGTGGCGGCGGCGGCCCGGTGCTCGTGGGAGGCCGTGGCCACTGCGCAGCGGGACCTCTACGGCCGTGCCGTCCGAGGGCGTCCGCCAGCCGGCTGACGCCTCCCGGCCGCGCCCGGGCGCCGTCAGCGCCCGGCCAGGACGTCCCGGTAGAGCGCCTCGAGCCGGTCGAGGTGGCGGGGGAGCGCGAACTGCTCCTGCTGCCGACGACGGAGGGCTGCGCCCACCGACCGGCGGCGTGCCGGGTCGTCGGCCAGGCCGGCCAGGGCAGCTCCGGCGGCGGCGGCGTCACCCACCGGGAACAGCAGCCCGTCGTCGCCCACCGTCTCGAGGTGGGCCCCGCCGGCGGCCGCCACCACCGGGACGCCGTGGGCCATCGCCTCGGCCACCGACAGGCCGAACGGCTCGGCCGGGGCCGGGGCCAGCAGGGCGGATGCCGAGGCCAGCAGGCCGTCGGTGTCGGCCACGTGACCGGCGAAGGTCACCGAGTCGGCGCAGCCCAGCCGGTCGGCCAGATCCTCGAGGGCGGGCCGGAGGGTCCCGCTCCCGGCCACCACCAGGTGCCAGCCCCGGTCGCCCAGGCCGCTGGCCGCCCAGGCCGCCAGGCCGACCTCGGGGGCCTTCTCCACGTCGAGGCGCTGGAGCATGACCACCCGGGGAGCCTCCAGCGGAGCCTGGGTTCGGTCGGCCACGGCGTTGGGGACGAGCACCGTGGGCCCTCCGGCAGAGGCCGCCACGTACGCCGAGATGGCGATGTCGCGGGCGATGGGCCGGGCCACGATGCGGGCCAGCGCCCGGTTCCGCCATCCCGTCCCCCGGCCGGCGGCGAAGTGCCGGGTGGCCACCACCGGCCGCCGGCGACAAGCGGAGGCCAGGAACGCCGCCGCTTCGGCGGCCGTCATGTGGACGTGGACGAGGTCGCCGTCGGCGTCGGCCAGGGCCCGGGCCGCCCGGGGGACGGTGGCAGCCGGCAGGTGGCGCACCGCCGCCGGCAGCTCGGCGTCCATCCGGTCGGCGTCGCCGCCGATCACCGTGACGCCGTGCCCCCGCGCCGCCAGCCCGGCGGCGACCTGGCAGACGTAGCGCTCGACTCCGGCGAAGCCGTCGGTCACCACCACGTGGACGACCGAGGGCGGCCGTGTCCCGTCGGCGGCCGCCAGCGCTGCTTCGGCCCGCAGCGGGCCGGTCCGGTAGAGGCGCAGGCGCAGGCGGGCATCCCGGCGGTCCGGTCCCGAGCGGACGACGGCACGGACGGCGTTGCCCGCCACCTGGGCGGTGCGGTACGACCACCAGCCGAGCGTGCCGTGGTGCTTGCGGATGTAGCGCTCGTGGGAGGCGTGGAAGTGGGTCTCCCGGGACCTCGGGTCGCCCCCGGTGCCGGCGCCGACGTGGTGAGCGACCACGTCCGTGCACAGGGCGACCCTCCAGCCGCGGTCGGCGGCGCGCCGCTGCCAGTCGGTCTCTTCGGCGTAGAGGAAGAAGGCGTCATCGAAGGGCCCGACGTCGGTCAGGGCGGCCCTGCGGATCAGCAGCACCGAGCCGATCAGGAAGCGGGGACCCCGGCGGAGCCGGCCGAGTCCGGCGGCCTCGAGCCAGGCGCCGGCTGGCGTGGGGTAGGGCCACGCCACCCGGGCCGGACCGTCCGGCCCGGTCTGGGCCGGGGCCACGGCGGCCAGCCGGGGATCGGCGGCCAGCGCCTCCCTCAGGGCGGCCACCCCGTCGGGGCCGATGACGGCGTCGGGGTTGACGAGCAGGACGTCGCACCCCTCGGCCAGCCCGACCCCCACGGTGACCCCGCCGGCGAAGCCGAGGTTGGCTCCGGGATCCACGTAGCGGGCGCCGTGCTGCTCGGCCGCACGGCGCACGGCCGGGTCGGAGGAGTTGTCGACCACCACCACCGGGACCGCCCCGGCCAGGCCCTCCAGGCACCGGGCCAACAGGTCGGGGGCGTGGTAGGCGACGACCACCGCGACCACACCGGGGACCGGGCCGTCGACCGCCCCGGTGGTCATCGGCCGGTCATGGGCAGGTCACGGTCGGTAGCCGTAGGGCTGGTAGAGGTCGGCGCTGCCGCCCCGGACCTTGTTGAGGACGAGACCGAGCACGGTGCAGCGGGTCGCCTCCAGGCGGCGGGCCGTCCGCTCGAGCTCGCCCCGGTCCGTCTTCCCCTTGGCCGCCACCAGCACGGCGCCGTCGGTGAGGCCCCCGAGGATGGCGGCATCCGGGGTGGCCAGCACCGGCGGGGTGTCGAGCAGGACGATGTCGGCGGCAGCGCGCAGCTGGTCGAGGACGGGCTGGATGCCCGGGCTGCCGAAGAGCTCGCTCGGGTTGTCGGTGTGCCCGCCCACGGGGAGCAGCCACAGGCCCTCGATCCCGGTCTCGACCAGGAGTTCGCTGATCGGGACGTCCGTCTCGCCCTTCTCCGGATCGGACGCCCGCTCGGACCGGCGGCGCCAGGTGTCGTCGATGAGGTCCGAGAGTCCGGGGAGGTCGGCCCCGTCCACGCCGAGGACCTCCTCGAGGCGGGGCCGGCGGAAGTCGGCCGAGACCACCACCACCTTGCTGCCGGTCAGGGCCCAGGAGACGGCGAGGTTGGCGGCGACGAAGGTCTTGCCGTCACCGGCCTGCGGGCTGGTGACCATGACCACCGGCGAGACCTGGTCGGCCAGGAGCACCCGGAGGCTGGTCCGGAGGTCCCGGACCGACTCGGCCAGGGGGGACTGGGGTGCCTGGACCAGGGCCAGGGCGACCTGTCCGCTGCGCACGTCGCGGTCCTGGGGGAGCTGGGCCAGGAGCGGCCCGGCCACGGCGGCGTCGATGTCGGGGGCGTCGCGGACCCGGTCATCGAGCCCGTCGCGGACCAGGGCGATGCCGCAGCCGGCGATGAGGCCGCCGAGCAGGGCGACGGCCCCGAGCTTGGCGTGGGAGAGCCCGGTAGGCGCTCCCGGGGTGGCGGGCGTCTGGATGGTGGCATAAGGCTCGCCGAACTGGAGGTTCGACTGGGCCGACTGGAGCGCCGAGATCTGGCTGGTGAGCCCGGTGACCTGGGCTGCCACCAGGGGATCGGTGGCCGCACCCGGCCGGGCCTGGAGCGCGGCGATCTGGCCGGTCAGGTTGGTGATGGCCGCCGAGTACCGGTCGACCCGCCCTTGGACCACGGCCTGGTAGGCGTCGACCACGGCCTGGGCGTAGGCCTGGGCGACCGCCTGGGCCCGGGCGGCGCTGGGAGCGGTGGCCGTGATGGTCAGCGCCCCCGTGGTGGGGTCCACGGTGCCCGACACCTGCGAAGCCGATGTGGTCGGTGCGGCGTCGTGGAGGAGGGCGGCGGCCCGGGACTGGACGGCAGCCGAGGCGATCTCCTGGAGCGGCGAGGGCAGCACCAGGGGGCTGGTGGCACCGGATGCCGCCGACGGGGTGGCGACGGCCACGACGGCGCTGGACTGGTAGGTGGGGGCGACGGCCAGGGCATAGGCGGCAGCGGCGCCGACGGCGACGACCACGGCGACCAGGATGGTCAGCCAGCGGCGCCGGAACGTGGCCAGGATCTGTCGGAAGGTCACCGGGTGCTCGCTTTCGGAGTGCAGGCGCCAAGGATACGGCCAGAGCGCACCGACGGCGCGTCCCGTCCACCGCGCTCCGCAGCAGGAGCCGGGTGACGGTCCGGCGGCGTCCTGCCCGCCGGTCCGCTCATCGGCCCGCTCATGGTCCCGGCGCGGCATCCGCCGGCTTCTCGTCGAGGACCGCGTGCGGCCGCATCAGGGCCCTGGCCTGGCTGATCACGGCATCGCGATAGACCTCCGCTAGCTGATCACGGTCACTTGGCTGGAGGATCCGCATGCCATCCATGGCGCATCATTCGCAAGAAGGTCCCAAGAAGCTCGCCAGTCGGTGGCAAGAAGCTCGCCGGAAGGTTGCTAACCAGGCGTTCTATCAGTTTGGCGGGCAGTTGATCACGGTGGGATCACCTGAAGCCCCCAACGTGTGAGCCTGCATTCGATTGTGCAACCCCTTTACATCGGTGGCCGATGGTGTATCTTTTAAAAGTATTCAAGGGGTCATTCCTCAAAATGTCGCTCACAGGTTCTGAACTGCTGGCCAAGGTCAAAGAACTTGGCGATGTGGGCAAGTCGGAGATCGTCCGCTCCTGCGGCTACGTCTCGTCCAAGAAAGATGGCGGCGAGCGCCTCAACTTCACCGCCTTCTACGAAGCGCTGCTGGAAGCCAAGGGCGTTGAGCTCTCCGGCGGTGGCAAGGTGGGCAAGGGCGGCCGCAAGCTCAGCTATGCGGCCACCGTGCAGGGCAATGGCAACCTGCTGATCGGCAAGGCCTACACCGCTCTGCTGGATCTTCAGCCCGGCGATGAGTTTGAAATCAAGCTCGGCCGCAAGCAGATTCGTCTGATCCCCGTGGGCTCCAGCGAAGACGACGAGGAGTGATCAGCGAGGGGTGTGATCTGCTCAACTGATCAGCTCAGTTGAATGCTGACCACATCCCGCGCTTGATCAACAGGCGCAGCATCA
>CAXBRB010000062.1:0-12514 GCA_963977795.1 uncultured Acidimicrobiaceae bacterium | reverse complement strand
GGGCCCGCACCGCCGCCCGTCGGGCGGGCCCCGACCGGCGGCCCCGCCACAGGGCGACCGCGGTCCAGAGGTAGCCGTGGTCGCCGACCACGCTGACCACCCGGGCGGCGGCATCAGCGGCGGGCCGGCCCCGGAGCGGCTCGAACCACCGGTCGACGGCATCATCCACGGCACCTACCGCAGTCATCAGACGGGACGGCGCATCCGGGGCAGGGGTCATGCCGCCGACACCCCGCCGCCCAGCACGGCGGCCGCCTCGTCGGGGTCGCCTCCGTAGGCCGGGCAGAAGGCCTGGAAGGCGCACCAGTTGCACAGCGGGCCGGTCTTGGGCCGGAAGTCCTCGCTCCGGCAGGCCCGCTCGATGGCGTCCCACACGGCCAGGGTCTTGGTGCGCTGGCCCCGGAGGACCTGCTCGGTGGGCTCGGCGGCGATCACCGTGGGCTCCTTCAGGTGGAGGAGCCGCACCTGGGCCGGCCGCTGGCCGAGGACCTCCTGGCACAGCAGGGCGTAGAGCTGGACGCCGGCCAGACGGGCTTGTTCGTAGTTCGGGGAGGGGGCCCGGCCGGTCTTGTAGTCGACCACGACCAGCTCGCCGTCGGGCGTGCGGTCGAGCCGGTCGAGGATGCCCCGCAGCCGCACCCCGCCCACCTGGGCGTCCAGGGTGAGCTCCACGCCCACCGGGGTGATCTCGTCGGGGTCCTCCACGGCGAAGTAGTTGGCCACCAGCTGGGCGGCGTCGGCCCGCATGGCCTCAGCGCCCTCCGGCCCGAGCTCCAGGGAGCGGAAGTCCGCATCGTCCTGGAGCTGGTCCCAGGCCGCCGCCAGCTCGGCGGCCGCGGCGGCGGGCGACCGCCGTCCCTGCGGGTGGTTCCAGAAGAGCCCCTCGAGGGCGGTATGGACCAGCGTCCCCTTGACGGTGGCCTCGGTGGCCGGATCGGGGAGCCGCTCGATGGCCGTGAACCGGAAGGCCAGCGGGCACGACCGGAAGGAGGAGACCTTGGACGGCGACAGCGACCGGGGTGGATCGAAGGGCACGGGGGAAGCCTACGGCCCGGGTGTGGCCTGCCGGGGCGAGAGGGCTCCGATGACCGAGGCCGCCACCTGGTCGGGGCGCTCGAGCGGGCCGAAGTGGCCGAGGCCCGGGAGCTCGACCACCGTGGCGTCGGGCAGCGGGGCGGCGTCAGCTTCCATGACCGCTCGTCCGAAGGCGTCGGTGTCGGCACCGAAGGCCAGGGTCACCGGGCAGGCCACCTCGCCGAGGTGGGCGAAGGCGGTGTGGCGGGAACCTTCGTTGTACACCTCGGCCTCGTCCTCCCGGCGGCACCGGAGGCGCACGGCGGTCCCGTCGCCACCCTCGGCGGCGGGCACCACCTCGAAGCCGTCCTCCACGTAGCGGGCCAGGGCCTCCGGGTCGAGGACGGCGAAGGGCGGCTTGGAGGCGAAGTTGACGAAGGCGTCCTGGCGCGACGGGAACTCCGGTCGCCGCCGTCGGGCCCCGACGGCCAGGGGGACCTCGACCGGGCCGGCGGGGACTGCCCACTCCGGCACGACCACGGGCTCGAAGGTGTAGAGAGCGCGGAACGAGCCCGGCCGGGCCTGCTCGGCGAGGAGCAGGGAGGCCCCGCCGCACGAGTGGCCGAAGGCGGCCGGCTGCACCAGGCCGAGGGCGTCGGTGGCGGCCAAGAGGTCGTCGGCGAAGGCGGACCAGGTCAGGTCGCCGTCGGCGGCCCGTCCGGACCGGCCGTGGGCCCGCAGGTCGACGGCCCAGCACCGGAACGAACCGCCCAGGGCGGCGGCCAGCGGGGCCAGCACGCCCGCGCAGAAGCCGGTGGCGTGGACCAGCAGGAGGTCGGGTCCCGATCCGCCGAAGTCGTAGGCGGCGATGTCGGGGCCGTCGGGCCGGACCACCCGGAGGACGGGATCGACGTTTGGCGGGGCTCCCTCGGGCACGGCCGGAGGCTACCGGAGGGCGCAGCGAGCGGTGTGCCGTGGCGCACCGGCGGCCCGTCGGGTGCCGGCCGACGGGGCCCATGAGCCGACGGGCCCCGGCCAGCGGCTAGAACAGGACGATGGACAAGATCCTCTACACCTACGGGTACCTGGCCGTGTTCGGGCTGAGCTTCATCTCCTCGATGGGCATCCCGGCCGGGTCCGAGGCGGCCATCCTCGGGGGTGGTGCCCTTGCCTCGGGCGAGGTCCTCAAGGTGGCCGGTGACCCGTCCCAGGGCCACTACCAGCTCTCGCTGGTCCTGGTCATCGTCCTGGCCACCCTGGGCGAGGTGCTTGGCTCGTCGGTGGGCTACCTGATCGGACGCTTCGGGGGCCGTCCGCTGGTCGACCGCTTCGGCCGCTACGTGCTGCTGACTCACAAGGACCTCGACCGGGCCGAGGCCTGGTTCGCCCGGCACGGCGAGCCCCTGGTGCTCTTCGGGCGGTTCATCCCCCTGCTGCGGTCCTTCGTCTCCTTCGCGGCGGGGCTGGGGGAGATGGCCATCGGCAAGTTCCTGGCCTTCACCGCCATCGGGTGCGCCATCTTCACCACCGCGCTGACCCTCCTCGGCTACTCGCTGGGGAGCACGTGGGCCTCGGTGGAGAAGAAGTTCAGCTACGCCGGCTACGTCGTGGCCATCCTCTTCGTCATCCTCCTGGCCGTGGTGATCTACCACCGGGTGCGGACGATGCGCGAGGAGCGCGAGGCGGCCGGAGGGGCACGCTGAGCCGGACGCCGTCGGCTGCGGCCCGCAAGGCGGCCCGCCGGGCTGCCGCCCACCTGGAGCGCTCCGAGGTCTGGAACGGGCTGCGCGCCGGGGACCCGGTGGTGGTGAGCGGCCTGTCCCTGCGGGGGGCGACCTGGGAGTTCCGCGCCCACGTCCGCAACACCAACAACGGGACCGAGTCGGTGGAGGTGGTCGGGGGGAGGCCCGGGGACCGGACGGTCCGGTCGTTCGAGCCCGAGCGGATCTTCCCGGTGTCGGCCGGCCGGCGGGGCGGCCGCCGGGGTGCCGCTCCCGACGGGGTGCCGTCGTTGGCCGACGCCCCCCAGCTCCCGCTGGGCTGAGCGCACGGGCGGGTGCCGAGCGGCGCCGACCAGCCGTGCCGGACGCCGCACCTGCCGGGGTAGGGTGCGCTGCATGGCCACGGTCGTCTTCTTCCACGCCCACCCGGACGATGAGGCCATCGCCACCGGAGGGACCATGGCCTCGCTGGCCGACGCCGGCCACCGGGTGGTGCTGGTGGCCGCCACCCGCGGGGAGCTGGGCGAGGTGCCCGAGGGCTTCCTTGATGCCGGTGAGGCCCTAGGAACTCGCCGTGAGGCCGAGCTCACCGAGGCGGCCCGCATCCTCGGCGTGCACCGGCTCGAGTTCCTCGGCTACGAGGACTCCGGCATGGCCGGGGAGGCCTCGGCCTCCCGGCCGGGCTGCTTCGCCACCGCCGATGTGGCCGAGGCGGCCGGCCGCCTGGCCGACCTGCTGGTCGCCGAGGGTGCCGATGTGCTCGTCATCTACGACGAGCACGGCGGCTACGGGCACCCCGACCACATCCAGGTCCACGTGGTCGGGATGGCGGCTGCTGAGCAGGCGGGCACACCCGGTGTGTATCTGACCACCATGGACCGGGACTTCATGGCGGCCCTGCGGGCCCAGGCCGCCGAGCTGGCTGCCGCCGACGACGACACGTCCGGCTGGGCGCCCTCGGAAGAGGAGATGGAGGGGACCGAGACCATGGGCGAGCCGGCACACCGGATCACCACCGAGGTCGACGTCCGGCCGTGGCTCGGTGCCAAGCGGGCCGCCATGGCCGCCCACGCCAGCCAGATCGGCGAGGAGAGCTTCTTCCTGTCCATGCCCGAGGAGATGTTCGCCATGGTGTGGGGGCAGGAGTGGTTCATCCGCCTCCGTCCGGAGCCAGAGGGCCTGGGCGACGGGGTCCGCGCCCCGGGCCTGCGGCTCGGACCCGTCGGCGATGCCGCCGGGACGCCGGGGGTCAGTGCATGACCGCCCACCGGATCCTGCGGGTGCACGGCGGGCGGCTGGTGGTGCCCGAGCGGCGCACCGAGCTGGCGGAGGAGCTCGACGCCCAGGCGGCGGACGGCTTCACGCTGGTCCACTCGATCGTGGTCGACGACAACGTCTACCTGGTCCTGGCTTCGGACCCCCCAGTGGCCGACGGCTGACGGGAGCGCGACCGCGGCCGGCGCCGAAGGGCGCCGGGGTCGCCCGCCGGGGGCCGTCTAGTGGTCGGCGACGGCGATGGTGACGATCCGGTTGCGGCCGGTCGCCTTGGCCCGCTGGAGGGCCCGGTGGGCCCGGGCCACCAGGTCGGCGGGGTCCTCGCCCCCGTCCCACCCGGTGATGCCGGCCGACACCGTGGTGGCCAGCGTGGTGGTGGCGTCGCGGCCGCCCATCCGGAGCGACTCGACCAGGTGCTGGGCGCCGACCAGGTCGGTGTCGGGCAGGACGAGGCAGAACTGCCCGCCGCCGATGCGGCCCACGGCATCCTGGGCCCGGGTGTTGGAGATCAGGACGGCGGCCATGGCCCGCAGGACGGCGTCGCCGGCCGCCGGCCCGTGGTCCTCGTTGATGATGCTCAGGTGGTCGATGTCGAGGACGGCCACGGCCAGCGCCGTGTCGGCACGCAGGGCGCGGTGCATCTCGATGTCGAGCCGCTCGAGCAGTGCGTCCAGGTCGGACAGGCCGGTCAGGGGATCGGTCCGACGGGCCGGTGCAGCCGGGTGCGCCCCAGCCAGGCGGCTGGTCGCCCGGATCAGCTCGGTGCTCAGGCGGTCGGCCACCGAGCCCACGCCGGCGGCGCCTGCCGGGGCCACCGGTCGGGACGCCACCAGGACGAGCGCCCCGTGGTCCGAGCGGCCGGCCGGCAGGGCGCACACCGCACCGTCTGCCACCACTGCATGGGTGGCCAGGACGCCAGCCACCGTCTCGCTGGCCAGGAGGTCGCCGCACGGTGTCGTGGTGTCGGGCCAGGAGGCCAGCACCGACCGGCCCACCACCTCGTCCCCGGTGAGGACGACGACGGCACGGTCAGCTCCGAGGAGGGACCCGGCGGCCCGGAGGCCGGCGGCCAGGATGTCGTCGAGGTGGGAGTCGCCGGGACCGGGTGTCCCCACCACGGCAGTGTCGAGGTCCTGACGGAGGCGGACCAGTCCGGCGTCCGCACCCGGGTCGGTCGGCGTCCGGCGGCGGGCGCTGACGTGGCTGCAGATGGCAGCCACGGCCACCAGGGTGGCGGTGTAGGCGCCGACGGTGCACCACAGCGGCGCACCGCGCACGCCGTCGCTCCAGGCCACCGTGGACAGCAGGGCGACGGCCACCGGTGCGGCCAGCGCCCGGTCACGGCGCGATCCCACGAGGAAGACGTAGGCCGTGCCCAGGAGGATCGCCGGGGCGGCCAGGGCGGCCGGGCTGGCGGTGGCCAGATCGATCAGGGCCAGGCCCACCAGGACCAGGCAGGCCACCACGATCCACGTGTCGCCGTCGGCGCTAGGGGGTCCGGCAGGTCGGGTCAGGTGGCGGACGGCGAGCAGGAAGGCCAGCGAGGCCACCAGGGTGCCGACGGCCCCGGCCACATAGGCCCACCGGACGTCGTGCCGGTCCAGGAGGGCGACGGCCACGACGGCGGGAAGGATGACGGCTTCGGCCACCAGGCCGCACGTTGCGCCGTCACGGAGCCGGCCCGAGGCCGCACGGGGGTGCTCAGAGGTCACGCCCGGGATATCGGCACCCGGCACGGTGGCCTTGAGGGCCCGGTGGGAGCTCGCCGACCGGGTGCCCCGGGGGACGGAATCGACTGACGCCCAGGGGGACCCGGTGGCCCGCCGGGGTGGGACTGGGTGCCCCGGGGGAGGATCGGTCAGAGCGGGTGACGGGAATCGAACCCGCGTAGCCTGCTTGGAAGGCAGGGGCTCTACCATTGAGCTACACCCGCTGGGATGCGACTTCGGATCCTACCAGCGGGGTCGGTCCGCCCGGCGGCCCAGCGGCCCGGCGCCCCAGCAGCCCGGCGCCGGGCCGGTTGCCGTCGTGGGCCGTCGTGGGCTGCCGTGGCGTCAGCCCGCCGGGGACGTCCAGATCGGCTCGTCCACGGTGAAGCCCACCGGCGAGCCCCATCGGTTCCGGAAGGACACGTCCTGGACGGGACGGCGGGAGGCCACCCCCCACCGGCCCAGGGGGTAGCCGAAGCTGATGCAACCGGCCATGTGCCACTGCTCGTCGGTGGGCACCCCGAGGATCTCGTAGGTCTCGGCGGGGAACCAGAACCCGAGCACGGCGGTGAGGGCGCTGCCGATGCCGTGGGCCCGAGCCGCCAGCTGGGCGCTCCAGGCGGCGGGGTAGATGGAGCCGCCCGAGGTGTCGCCCTGGATGAAGGGGAACAGGAAGAGCGGGACCTCGGCGAAGTGGTCGGCGAGCCAGTCGGCCGACGACTGCACCTTGCGCATCTGGATGCTCTCGGGGTCCTCAGGATCGGCCTCGGCGGCGGCGATCCGGTCGGCGTAGATGGTGACCCACAGCTGACGGATGGCCTCCTGGTAGAGCGGGGCGAGGCGGCCGATCACCTCCCGGTCGTCGACGAGGAGGAAGCGCCAGTTCTGGGTGTTCCCTCCGGACGGCGCCCGCACGGCGGCGTCGAGGATCTGGGCCTGGATGTCCAGGGGGATCGGATCGGGCCGGACCCTCCGCATGGCCCGGGTGGTGTAGAGCGCTTCGAAGACATCCATGGCGGCCTCCTCGGTGCGGCGGCCGGTGCGCCGTCGGCGGGCCAACGCTAGGTCACCCGCCGACGGGTCACCGGCGCTGCTGCCGGGTGCTAGACCACGGACGTGTCCGACCGCCCCGACCGCCCTGCGCCGGACGCCTCCGAGCCGGCGCGCCCGCCGGCCGTGGGGGACCGGCTGGAGCTCGCCATGGGTGCTGCGGCTGCCGGGGGCGGGTGCGTCAGCCGGGCGCCTGACGGCCGGGTCGTCTTCGTCCGCCATGCCCTGCCCGGCGAGCGGGTGGTGGCCGAGATCACCGGTGAGGCGCGCACCTACCTGCGGGCCGATGCCGTCGAGGTCGTCGAACCGTCCCCTGACCGGGTCGAGCCCCGGTGTCCGCTGTCCGGGCCGGGAGGGTGCGGCGGCTGCGACTACCAGCACGTCGCGCTGGACGCCCAGCGGCGCATCAAGGGGGGCCTGGTGGCCGAGCAGCTGGCCCGGCTGGCCGGCCTCGAGCGGGTGGTGGAGGTCGAGGCGGTGCCGGGCGACCGGGACGGGCTGGCCTGGCGGACACGGGTGGCCTTCGCCGTGGACGACGACGGGGTGGTGGGGCTCCGACCCCACCGCTCCCACACCGTGGTGCCCGTCGAGCGGTGCCCTATCGCCGTCGATGCCGTGAACGACGCCGGCGTCACGAGGGCTCGCTGGCCTGGTGCCCGCCAGGTCGAGGTGGTGGCGCCGGGGGACGGGGGGACGGTGGTGGCGGTGGTGGACACCGGCGGCGAGCGCCCCGGCGGCCTTCCGGACCTCCCGGTCGGCGTGGTCTGGCGGGGGCGCACGCTCCGGCCGCCCGGTGAGGTCGCCTACGAGGTGGACGGGCACCGCTTCACCGTCCGCGCCGGCGTCTTCTGGCAGGTCCACCCGGGGGCCGGCCACGTCCTCACAGAGGCCGTGCTGGACGGCCTGGCCCCCCGGCCCGGGGAGCGGGCTGCCGACCTCTACGCCGGCGCCGGCCTCTTCTCGGTGGCCCTGGCCGGTGCCGTGGGGTCGACGGGCTCGGTCGTGGCCGTGGAGCGGAGTGCGGCGGCCGCCGGGGCGCTGCGGGCCGACACGGCGGCCGGCCCGATCGAGGTGGTGCAGGCCGCCGTGACCCCCGACCTGGTGGCCCGCCGGCTGGGACATCCCGATCTGGTGGTCCTGGACCCGGCCCGGTCGGGGGCGGGCACCGCGGTGATGGCTGCCCTGGCCGGCCTCGATCCGCCCCCGCGTGCGGTGGCCTACGTCTCGTGCGAGCCGGCGCCCTTCGCCCGTGATCTGCGCATCCTGCTGGACGCCGGCTGGACGCTCACCTCCCTGCGGGCCTTCGACCTCTTCCCCATGACCGAGCACGTCGAGGTGGTCGGTGTGCTGGTCCCGCCGGGCGCACCGACGCCCTGAGCCCGTCCCGGGGCGACCGGAGGACGGCGGGGGGCCGCTGGTACGCTCCCCCCGTGACTCGCCGTGCGTCCCTCCTGGCCACGACCGCCGTGGTCGTGGCCCTGGCCGGGGGGTGCGGGTCGGGGGCGGTGTCGGTCCCGGCCACCACGACCTCGACGACGCGTGCCCCACTGCCCGCCGGGAAGGATCCGTCGGCGGTCTCCCGGCAGGTCTGCTCGAACGAGGCCCAGCGCGAGATGGCCACCGCACTCGGGCCGACGGCGACCGTGTCGACGCCCACATGGGCCGACCATGTGTACTCGTGCACCTACGCCTACCCGAACGGGTCGTTCACCCTCTCGGTCACCGAGCTGTCTTCGTGGTCGGAGGTCAAGGGCGCCGTCGCCTCCCTGCGGGCCGCCAAGGGGTCGGCCGAGGCGCTGGGCAGCCTGGGTCAGGAGGCGTTCCAGGCCCCCGACGGCACCGTGGTGGTCCGCAAGGGCTTCAAGATGCTGGTGGTGGACGTGGCCGGGCTCCCCGCCGAGTTCGGCGTCCCGCCGACGCCTCGGCGCGACATCGCCGTGACCGTGGCCGATGTCATCCTCGGGTGCTGGAGCGGCGACTGACGCTCCAGCGGGCGGCGGGCGGCCGCCGGGTGCTCAGGCCTTGACGGTCTGGACCAGGGCCAGGCACATCTCGTCGGAGGAGCCGTCGCCCCAGACCGTGAAGCGGGCCGGGAGCTTGCGCAGCGACGGCAGCTGCTGACGGAGCTTGGCGTTGTAGGTGCAGGTGACCCCGATGGTGTCGCCGGCCTTGGTGACCACCGGGTTCTTCTGCAGGTAGGAGCGCTGGTAGTCGAAGTTGTAGTTGGTCACGTTGAGCAGCACCTTGGCCTGAGGGGTGCCGGGGTCCAGGGTGATCTGCATGGCCTGGCCGGTGAGGTGCATGTGGGGGGTCAGGCGCAGGATCTTCTGCCCGGCGCCGATGTGCCAGGTGCAGGTGGTGGTGTTGCCCACCGGCGGGTTGGCAGGGTCACGGCCGCAGATCGACTCGATCACGTTGTCGAACATGATGGCGTGGGGACCGAAGCGCTTGCCCACGTCGGCCAGGGCGGCGGCCCGGTCGCAGAGCGGCCCGGTGACCCCGGCGGCGCACGGCACGTCCGGTGGCGCCGGCAGGAGCTGGAGGTTGAGCGGCTTGAGGTTGGCCGACGCCGACACGGTGTGCAGCTGGAGGCTGGCCCGCACGGGCTTGTCGCCGACCAGGAGGTTGTAGTGGATCTGCTCCACCACCATGCTCCCGGCCGGGAATTGGACGCCCGTGCCCGTCGGCACCACGTCGAGGCCGTGGCCCGGCGCCCAGGCGGTCAGCCACGGGGTGTTGGAGATCTGGTTCTTGGCCTGGGTGTTGGGCAGGGCCGACTCGCCGAAGCACGTCCACCCCTTGCCGTTGGCGTCGGCCTGGCGGGCCGCCGGCACCAGGTCGGGCGGGATGAGGAAGAGGATGGCGTGGTGGACCTCGGGGGAGTTGGGGAAGAACTGGGAGGAGACGATGAAGCTGTTCTTCTTGACCTTCGGGTCCACCAGCGTGCAGTGGTAGTCGTCGGTGGCGCCGTTGATCACCTTGGGGGTGTATGCCTTGCCGGACACCGTGGTCGTGGCCACCGGCGGGCTCGATGCACCGGCCCGGGAGGAGGCGATGCCGGCCCCGAGGGCGGTGGCGGCCAACAGGCCGGCCAGGGCGAGGGTGAACGGGCGACGTGACATGGCGGGAAGCCTACCGGGAGCGGTGCGGCGTGAGCGAGGCAGCCCAGCCTGTCGGGTGCCGCTACGTTGTGCCCGTGCCGACCTACCTCGACAAGCCCGCCACCGTGGCCCTGCTGGCCGACGAGTTCGCCGCCATCCGCGAGGTGTGCGCCTCGCTGTCGCCCGAGGCCTGGGACACCCCCACCTGCCTGCCGGGCTGGACGGTCCGTGACGTGCTGAGCCACGTCATCGGCTCCGAGGCCGGCCTGCTGGGTGAGCCGGTGCCCGAGGTCGACGTGTCCCACCTGGCCCACATGCGCAATCCCATCGCCGAGGCCAACGAGCGGTGGGTGGAGGCCTTCCGAGACCTCGACGGCCCGGCCATGCTGGCCCGCTTCGACGATGCCGTGGGTCGTCGGCTGGCCCTGCTGGCGGCCATGACCCAGGAGGAGTTCGACGCCCCGTCGTGGACGCCGGCCGGGCGCGACGAGACCTACGGGCGGTTCATGCGGATTCGCCACTACGACGTCTACCTGCACGAGCACGACATCCGTCTCGCCGTCGGCCTCCCGCCCCGGGAGACCGCCGCCGATGTGGCCTCGGCCCTGGACGAGGTGGCCACCGGGCTCGGCTACATCGTGGGGCGCCGTGCCGCCCTGCCGTCGGGCAGCCGGGTGCGCATCGATGTCACCGGTCCGGCGCCCCGGACCTTCCTGGTCGAGGTGGGGGAGCGGGCGGCGGTGGTGGACGCCCTCGAGGGGCCTCCGACGGTCTCGGTCACGTTGCCGGCGACCCGGTGGCTCCGCCTGACCGGCGGTCGGGCCGATGCCGGGGCGGAGACGTTCGACGAGGTGGTCCTGGCCGGCGACGAGGCCCAGGGCCGCCAGCTGGTCGAGCACCTGGCGTTCACCATCTGACCGGGGCCGCCCGCACGGTCCCGTCAGGGCCGGTCGAGCGACGCCAGGCGGGCGAGGGTGGCACCGTCGAGACGGTGGGTGGTCCACTCGTCGAGCTCCCCGGCATCCAGGGAGCGGTAGAAGGCCCGGGCAGGCTCGTTCCAGTCGAGGACCGACCAGTCGAGCCGGGCCCAGCCGCGGGCGCAGGCCTCGGCGGCCAGGCGGGCCATCAGGGCCCGGGCCAGGCCCCGTCGTCGGGCTTCGGGCCGCACCCAGAGGTCCTCCAGCCAGATCCCGTGACGCCCGGTCCAGGTGGAGTAGGTGACGAACCAGACGGCCATGCCGTCGATCCCGCCGGGCCCGTCGCCCTCGGCCACCAGGGCGAAGACCGCCGGGGCGGGTCCGAACAGCGCCCCGGTCATGGCAGCCACATCGTTCACGACGGCGTCGGGCTCGCGCTCGTAGCGGGCCAGGTCGTGGACCATCGCCACCAGGGCGGGCACATCCTCGGGCCGGGCTGACCGCACGGCGACGGCTGCGGCGGCGTGCTCGGGTGGCGGCGCCGGGGTCACGGGACGAGCACCACCCGGCCGAAGGCCTGGCGGGACTCGATGTAGGCGTGGGCCTCGCCGGCTTCGGACAGCGGGAACGTGCGGTCCACCACGACCCGGAGGTCGCCGGCGGCCACGTCGTCGAGGCAGGCGGCCACGACGGTGTGGGCCCGGTTCCCGAGGAAGAGCTCGGCACCGAGGAAGTAGCCGCACAGGGTCTGGTTGTTGGCCCGCATGGTGGAGACGTCGAGGCGGTCGGGCTCGGACCGGCCGGCGTCGCCGAAGGAGATGCACCGGCCGCGGTAGGCGAGGCTCCGGATGCTGGCCTGGAGCGTGGGGCCGCCCACGCCGTCGACCACCACGTCCACGCCCCGTCCCTCGGTGGCCTCGAGGACCGCGGGGGTGAGCTCGGTGGTGGTGTAGTCGATGCCCAGGTCGACGCCGTACTCGGCCAGCCGGGCCAGGCGGTCGCTGCCCGAGGCGGTGGCCAGGACCCGGGCACCGGCCCGGGAGGCCAGCTGCACGGCGGCCAGGCCCACGCCGCCGGCGGCCGCCTGCACCAGGACGGTCTCGCCGGCCTGGAGCCGACCGAACTCGAACAGCGCGTCGTGCGAGGTGCCGAAGGCCACGGGGACGCAGGCCGCCTCCACGGTGGCCAGGCCATCGGGGATCGGCCAGCAGAACGGCCGGGCCGCCACCCGACGCTCGGCGTGGGAGCCGTCCATGCCGACGGTGACCACCCGGTCGCCGGGTGCCAGGTCGTCGATGCCGTCGCCGACCTCGGCCACGGTGCCGGCGCACTGGTAGCCGACGACGTGGGGCACGGCGGCGAGGTCGCCCCCCAGCCGGTTGAGGGTGTCACCGCCCTCGATGCTGACGGCCTCGACGTCGATGAGGACCTCGCCGGGTCCGCACGTGGGGTCGGCCACCTCCTCGTACCGGAAGACCTCCGGGCCGCCCGTCTCGTAGTACACCGCTGCCCGCATGGCACCTCCCCGGTCCCGCGGCTCGGTGCCGCTCGGCCGCAACCCTACGGTGGCGCCCGCAGTGGGGCGTCACGGGAGGGTCTGGGGCCCGTGTCGGCCAGGTGTGGGACCTTCGTCACAATTGTCCCGCCAAGGGTCCTGCCGGGCCGATCTCGTTCCGATCCGCCATCTACCCTGCCGAAGAGGAGGTGTGGCGACGGTGGAGTCAGTC
>CAXBRB010000061.1:0-12604 GCA_963977795.1 uncultured Acidimicrobiaceae bacterium | reverse complement strand
CCATCTGGCTGCCGTACTCGGGGCGCTCCACGTCCCGGAAGACGCCGATGGGCGTGGGCTCGAACGGGCCGTGCGAGAGCCGGCTCAGCTGGAAGGCCAGGCCGGGGTTGTCCTTGTGCTCGTCGTGGACCAGCAGCGCGTCCTCGCCCACGGCGGCCACCTCGGCCACCTCGACCGAGCCGTCGCGGTGCATGACCACGCCGAACTGGCCCTCGGACCCGAACCGGATCGGCTCGCCGTGGACCAGGGGGATCAGCATGTCGGCCCGGTGCTCCTTGCCGGTGATCCCCTCGAAGGCGCCGTCGTTGAAGACGTTGCAGTTCTGGTAGATCTCCACGAAGGAGGCGCCCCGGTGGTCGTGGGCCCGACGGAAGGTCTCCATCATGTGCTTGCGGTCCATGTCGTGGGTGCGGGCCACGAAGGTGGCCTCGGCGCCGAGGGCCACGCTGAGCGGGTTGAACGGCTGCTCCAGCGAGCCGAACGGCGTGGACTTGGTGACCTTGGCCATCTCGGAGGTCGGCGAGTACTGACCCTTGGTCAGGCCGTAGATCTGGTTGTTGAACAGCAGGATGGTGATGTTCACGTTGCGCCGCAGGGCGTGGATCAGGTGGTTGCCGCCGATCGACAGGGCGTCGCCGTCCCCGGTGACCACCCAGATGTCGAGGTCCGGCCGGGTGGTGGCCAGACCCGTGGCGATGGCCGGCGCCCGGCCGTGGATCGAGTGCATCCCGTAGGTGCTCATGTAGTAGGGGAAGCGTGCCGCGCAGCCGATGCCGGACAGGAAGACCGTCTTCTCCCGGGGGACCCCGAGGTCGGGCATGAGCATCTGGACGGCGGCCAGGATGGAGTAGTCGCCGCACCCGGGGCACCACCGCACCTCCTGGTCCGAGGACCAGTCCTTGCGGGTGGTGAGCGGGACGGGGACGGCGTCGGACACGTCAGTCATCGGGGGCCCTCTCCGCCGGCCTGGCCGGCCAGCTCGTCGATCAGGGACAGGATGGCCTGCTCCATGGCGGCGGCCCGGAAGGGGACGCCGGACACCTGGGTCAGGGAGACGGCGTCGACCAGGTACTCCGCCCGCAGGAGCCGGCTCAGCTGGCCCAGGTTGACCTCGGGCACCAGCACCCGCCGGTAGCGGGCCAGGACGTCGCCCAGGTCGGCCGGGAAGGGGTTCAGGTGGGTCAGGTGGGCCTGGGCCACCGGGATGCCCCGGGCCCGGACCCGCTGGACGCCGGCGGCGATGGCGCCGTAGGTGGAGCCCCAGCCGACCACCAGGACCTCGGCGCCGTCGACGTGGTCGAGATCGGTGGGCGGGATGTCGGCGGCGATGCCGGCCACCTTGGCCGCCCGCAGCCGGGTCATCCGCTCGTGGTTGGCCCCGTCGTAGGAGACGTTGCCGGTCCCGTCGGCCTTCTCCAGGCCGCCGATGCGGTGCTCGAGCCCGGCCAGGCCCGGGGGCGCCCACGGGCGGGCCAGCGTGGCGTCGTCACGCTGATAGGGCAGGAACGTCGGCGTGCCGTCGTCGGCCGTGTGGTTGGGGCCGGTGGCGAACCCGGGGTCGATGACCGGCAGGTCGTCCAGCGTCGGAAGCTTCCAGGGCTCGGTGCCGTTGGCCAGGTAGCCGTCGGTGAGCAGGATGACCGGGGTCCGGTACTTCACGGCGATCCGGACGGCCTCGAGGGTGGCGTCGAAGCAGTGCGACGGGGTGCTGGCCGCCACGATGGGCACCGGGGACTCGCCGTGGCGGCCGTACATGGCGTGGAGGAGGTCGGCCTGCTCGGTCTTGGTCGGCAGGCCGGTCGACGGGCCGCCGCGTTGGACGTCGATGATGAGCAGCGGGAGCTCCAGGCTGACGGCCAGGCCCATCATCTCGGACTTGAGGTCGACGCCCGGTCCCGAGGTGGTGGTCACGCCCAGGGCGCCGCCGAAGGCGGCCCCCAGGGCGGCGCCGATGCCCGAGATCTCGTCCTCGGCCTGGAAGGTGCGCACCCCGAACTGCTTGTGCTTGGACAGCTCGTGGAGGATGTCGGAGGCCGGGGTGATCGGGTAGGTGCCGAGGAACAGCGGGAGGCCGCTGCGCTGGGCGGCGGCGATGAGGGCCCAGGCCGTGGCCGTGTTCCCCGTGATGTTCGTGTACTCACCCGGCTCGAGGACGGCGGGGCGGACCTCGTAGTTGGACTCGAAGAGCTCGGCCGTCTCGCCGAAGTTGTAGCCGGCCCGGAAGGCCCGGAGGTTCGACTCCAGGACCAGGTCCTTGCCGGCGTACTTCTGGGCGATCCACTCCAGCGTCGGCTCGACCGGCCGGGTGTAGAGCCAGCTGATCAGGCCCAGGGCGAAGAAGTTCTTCGACCGCTCGGCATCCCGGGGCTTGACCCCGAGCTCCTTGGAGGACTCGGTGGTGATCGAGGTCATGGGGACCTCGTAGACGGTGAAGGCGGCCAGCGAGCCATCGGTCAGTGGGTCGGCCTCGTAGCCGGCCTTGGCCAGGCTGCGCTCGTCGAAGGCGTCGGTGTTGACGATGATCGTCGCCCCCTGGGGCAGCACCGGGAGGTTGGCCCGCAGGGCGGCCGGGTTCATGGCCACCAGGACGTTGGGGGCGTCACCGGGCGTCGAGATGTCGTGGTCGGAGATGTGGACCTGGAAGGCCGACACCCCGGCGAGGGTCCCGGCCGGGGCCCGGATCTCGGCCGGGAAGTCCGGGAAGGTGGCCAGGTCGTTGCCGAGCAGCGCCGACGAGGTGGTGAAGCGGTCTCCGGCGAGCTGCATGCCGTCGCCCGAGTCGCCGGCGAAGCGGATCACCACCCGGTCGATCAGGTGGTGGGCTTTCGGGTCGGTGGAGGTGTCGGGCACCGTGCTCCTCGTGTCGGTCTCTCTTGGGCCGGCGTCCCCGGCCTGCGGTCCCGCCTGGGCCCGGGCCGGAGCCCGGCGCCGCAGCGCTCCGGGCGAGCCCTGGACGGGGTCGGGGATCCGGACGGCGGTCCCGGGGGCACCCGACCCGCCTGGGTCACCTTACCGCCGGGCGCCACCGGGTCCGCTCATGGTGGGCCCGGCCCCGACCCATGGGCCGGGGCGGGCCGGAGCCCGCCGGGGGGCGTCGTCAGGCCACGGTCACCGAGGCGTCCAGGTACACGTCCTGGATGGCGTGGATCAGCGCAGCACCCTCGTCGGTCGGGCGCTGGAAGGCCTTGCGGCCCACGATCAGGCCGGCCCCGCCGGCCCGCTTGTTGATCACGGCCGTGCGCACGGCCTGGGCCAGGTCGTCGGCGCCCTTGGACTCGCCACCGGAGTTGATCAGGGGGATCCGGCCGGCGTAGCAGTTGACGACCTGCCACCGGGCCAGGTCGACGGGGTGGTCGGTGGTGAGCTGGCTGTAGACCAGCGGGTCGGTCTTGCCGAAGCCCAGAGCGTTGTAGCCGCCGTTGTTCTCCGGCTGCTTCTGCTTGATGATGTCAGCCTCGATGGTGACGCCCAGGTGGTTGGCCTGGCCGGTGAGGTCGGCGGCCACGTGGTAGTCGGTCCCGTCGTGCTTGAAGGCCGGGTTGCGGAGGTAGCACCACAGCACGGTGAACATGCCGAGCCGGTGAGCCTCGGCGAAGGCCTGGCCGACCTCGATGATCTGGCGGTCGGCCCCCTCGGAGCCGAAGTAGATCGTCGCCCCGACGCCCACCGCACCGAGGTCGGCAGCCTGGCGGACCTCGGAGAACATCACCTGGTCGTAGGTGTTGGGGTAGTTCAGGAAGTCGTTGTGGTTGAGCTTCACGATGAAGGGGATCCGGTGGACGTAGCGCCGGGAGACGATCCCGAGGCCGCCGAGGGTGGTGGCGATGGCGTTGCAGTCGGCGGCGATGGCCAGGTCGCACAGCCGGGCCGGGTCGAAGTAGGCGGGGACCTTGGCGAAGCTGGCCGCCCCGGAGTGCTCGATGCCCTGGTCCACCGGGAGGATCGAGACGAAGCCCGTGCCGGCCAGGCGCCCGGTGTTGTAGAGCAGGCCCAGGTTGCGCAGGACGGTGGGCGACCGGTCCGAGTCCCGGAAGACCTCGTCGATCACGTCCGGTCCGGGAAGGGTGAGGAGGTCAGACGGGAAGGCGGTCGACGTGTGGTCGAGGAGCGAGGACGCCTCGTCCCCCAGCAGCTGTTCGAGATTCATGGAGGGAGACTCTAACGGGCGCCGCGGGTGCCCCTCGGTGTCCGCTTCGGTGCGGGTCCGAGGGCATCCAGCCGGGCGGCGACGTCGTAGGCGTCGGGGTCGGCGGCGGCCACCCGGGCGAAGAGCTCCCGGGCCTTGGCCAGGTCGCCGGTGCGCTCGGTCAGGTCGGCCAGCACGTACCACTGCCGCAGGTGACGCTCGGCCGGGTTGCGGACCAGCCGGCCCGCACCGGCCTCGACCAAGAGCCGCACGGCCCCGTCGAGGTCGCCCCGGTCGGCCCGGGTCCCGGCCAGCACCAGGCGGCCCTCGGCCAGCACCTCGGGCTCGGGCGACCCCTTGCGCAGCTCCTCGAAGAGGGCGTCGACCCGGGCCGGGCGGCCCAGCGCCCGCAGGCAGTCCATCCGGACCGGGTGCTGGTCGACCGATCCGGTCAGGGTGCTGAAGGCCTCGAGGTTGCCCAGGGCGGCCTTCCAGTGGCCCTGCTGGTACTGGCTCAGGCCGAGGAGCTCGCGGACCGAGGGGGCGTTGGGCACGACCTCGGCCACGGTGCGGAGGATCCGGGCCGCGTCACGGAAGCGCTGGCGCTGGTAGGCGCCGATGCCGGCGGCCATCCGCTCCGAGACCCGGTCGCGCAGGTGGTTCCAGTCCGGGCCGGCCGCGGTGGCCAGCTCGTCGGCGATGTCGGCCGGGAGCTCCTCGGGCACCGGTGCCGACCGGTGGGCCGGCGGGCTGGCCGGGGCGGCCACCACCACCAGGTGCCAGGTGCCGTCCCAAGGGCCGCCTTCGGCCCGGAGGCTGGCCTCCTGGCGGCGCCGGCGCTCGAGCAGGTGGCCGGCCAGCCGGTAGCGCCCGTCCCCGTCGGTGGCCGCCTCCCCGGCGCCCACCATCCGGCTGAGGGCCACCCGGGCGCCGTTGGGGCTGACGCCGAACAGGCCGGCCAGCGCCACCAGGTGGGACACCGGGAGCTCGGGCGGGTCTTCGCCCAGCAGGGCGCTGGCCAGGACCGACCGGGCGGTCAGTGGACGCAAGCCGAGCGTGGCGGCGGACTCCTCCGACACCAGTGCCACGGAACGGGCCATGGTCGGCACGCTACCCGGTATTACATGATTGCATCAACTAGAGAGATTCCGTAACATTCGGGCATGGCCCCGTCCATGGTCCTGCCGGCCTCGGCCCGGCCCGACGTCCTGCCCACCGACCGACTCCTGGCCAACGGCATGGCCCGACCCGGGTTGCGGTCCGACCTGCGCCGCATCGACGACGCCCACAACGCCCTGTCGGTGGTCGCCGTCTGGACCTGGATCGCCGTGATCATCGGCGGTGCCACCTGGATCGACCGGTGGTGGGGCTACGCCGTCGCCTTCCTGCTGATGTGCACGATGTACCCGCGTCTGGCCATCCTCATGCACGAGGCGGCCCATCGGCTCCTGTTCACGGACAAGCGGTGGAACGACGCCGTCGGCACCTGGCTGGTGGCCTATCCGGCCTGGGTGCCCATCGCCATCTACCGCCGGGGCCACATGACCCACCACCGGGAGGAGTTCGGGCCGGGCGAGCCCGACATGGCCTTCTACGGCGGCTACCCCTGCGCCCGGCGGGACCTGGCCCGCCGCCTGGTGCGCGACGCCGTGGGGATCTCGGGGTGGAAGAACCTCACCCCGCTGCTCCGCTCGCTGCGGAACCCGGCCTTCCGCCGGACCGGGTGGTCCATCCTCGGCGTCCAGGCCGTGCTGTGGGCCGTGCTGTGGGCGGCCACCGGGCGGTGGTGGACCTATCCGCTGCTGTGGTGGCTGCCCTGGATGACCGGCTGGCGGGTGCTCAACCGTCTCCGGGCCATCGCCGAGCACGGCGGCCTCGAGGCCGGGAGCGACCGTCGGGTGACCACCCACGACGTCACCCAGCACTGGATCGCCCGGTTCTGCTTCGTCCCCTACAACACCGGATGGCACCTGGCCCACCACGTCGACATGGGCGTGCCGTGGCGGAACCTCCCCCGCTTCCACGCCGAGCTGGTGCGGGCCGGGTACGTGACCCCGGCCACCACCTACCCGAGCTACCGGGCGCTGTGGCGGGCCCTCACCCTGGGCGCCGCCCCGGAGGCCGCTGCCTAGACTCGCCGGGCCGGCGACCCCGAGGAGCTGCGGTGCCCCAACCGAGCGGGAGCGATCCCACCCCCAGCCCGCCGTCCCGGCTCCCGGTGGGCGGGCCGCTCCCCCTGGCCGCCGTCGCCGCCGGCGGGGCGCTGGGCACCCTGGCCCGCTGGGGCGTCGAGCGCCTGGTCGTCCCCGACCCGGCCGGCATTCCCTGGGCCACCCTGGCGGTGAACGTGGTCGGCTCGCTCCTCCTGGCCGCCGTGGTCACCGTGGCGGTCGAGCGCCGGCCTGACGACCGACTGCTGCGCCCGTTCGCCGCCGTGGGGTTCTGCGGCGGCTTCACCACCTTCTCCACCTTCGTCCTGGAGATCGACCGGCGCCTGGCCCACGGGCACGCCGCCGTGGCCCTGGCCTACGGGGCGCTCTCGGTGGCCGCCGGCCTGGCGGCGGCCACGGCGGGGACGGTGCTGGCCCGGGGGAGCCTCCGACCGGCCCCGGCGGGCGCCGACATCGCCGACCCTGACGTGCTCGACGACAGCCCGGGCACCGGGCCGGGCACGGGTCGCACGCGGAGCCGGGGCACCCGGCGATGATCGTCGTGGGCGTGGCCATCGCCGGAGGGCTCGGTGCCCTGCTGCGCTTTGCCGTGGACCGGGCGGTGCGGGCCTGGGTCGGGCCGCACCTCCCCTGGGGGATCCTGGTGATCAACGTGACCGGCTCGCTGGCCCTCGGCTTCCTGGTCGGGGTGGCCGACCACCACCGGCTCGGACCGTCGGTCCTGACCGTGGTGGGTGTCGGCCTGCTCGGCTCCTACACCACGTTCTCGACCCTGGCCTACGACACCGCCGGCCTGGCCGAGCGGGGGCAGTGGGCCGCAGCCGCAGGCATCCTGGCGGTGTCGCTGGCCCTCGGCCTGGCCGCCGCCGGTGCCGGACTCGGGCTCGGCGCCGCCCTATGAACCGGGGGGTTCACCCTCCAACCCCTGTTCACCGAACGATCATCTGGCAGACACCCGGCCATCGGCTGCCGTTCACCTCGCCTCCGTACGGTTCCGCACGGAGGTCGGTCCATGCACGGCACGCACGACGGGGTCACGGTCCTCGTCATCGAAGACGAGGAGTCCTACCGCCAGGCGCTCGACGCCGGCCTCTCCCTCGACGGCTTCACCGTGGTGCTGGCCGAGGACGGTGGCCGCGGCCTCCAGCGGTTCGAAGAGACGGCGCCGGACATCGTCCTCCTCGACGCCAACCTGCCCGACATGAAGGGCATCGACGTGTGCCGCCGGATCCAGGCCGTCTCCGATGTGCCGGTGATCATGATCAGCGCCGCCAACTCCGAGCTCGATGTCGTCCTCGGCCTCGAGCTCGGGGCGGCCGGCTACGTGGCCAAGCCGTTCGGCCTGCGCGAGCTGGTGGCCCGCATGGACGCCATCCTCCGCCGGGTCGGCCCCACGGTCCGACCGGCGACGCCGGGCGCCGGGCCCGGGCCGGTCGAGCCGGGAGAGGACGAGGTCTTCACCCTGGGCGACGTCCGGGTCGACCTGGGCAAGCGCGAGGTGGTGTCCGACGGGGAGGTCCTGCACCTGTCCCGCAAGGAGTTCGACCTGCTGGCCGTGCTGCTGTCCCCGCCCGGGCGCATGCGCACCCGGGCCGATCTCGTGGACCGGCTGTGGCCCGACATGTCGCTGCTGGACAGCCGCACCCTCGACACCCACGTCCACCGGCTGCGCAGCAAGCTCGAGCCCGACCCGACCGCCCCCCGCTACCTCATCACCGTGCGGGGTGTCGGCTTCCGCATCGACGACGCCGTGCCGGCGGCCAGCCCCGTCCGGGTCGGCTGAGCCCGGACCCTCCCGGGCTCACGCCCAGCCGGCGAACTCCTCGATCAGCCGGGCCAGCACCAGAGGCTGGTCGCCCTGGATGCTGTGGCCGGCGTCCTCCACCACCACCACCCGGTCGGTCGGGCGGCGACGCCGGAACTCGGCCTCATCGGCATCGTCCACCACCGGCGACCGGTCGCCCCGGGCCAGCAGGACGGGCATGGGGAGGCCGGCCAGGACGTCCCACTGGGCGGAGAAGTCGGGGCGCTCGACGTGCATCCCGGTGGCCGGGGCCGGCCGGCCCACCTGGTGGCGCCAGGTCCAGGTCCCATCGGGCAGCTGGACCGAGTTGTGGAGCACGCCCCGGCGCAGCGAGGAGACCGACCGGGTCGGGTTGAAGGCGATGGTCCGCTCGAGGATCTCGTCGAAGGAGGCGAACGTCTCGGGCCCGGCCAGGAAGGCGGCGATGTCGGTCGTCTTGTCGCCGTTGACCCCCGGGGTGATGTCCACCAGCAGCAGGCGGGCCACCAGGTCGGGGCGGGCGTCGGCCAGGGCCAGCGCAGTGGCGCCGCCCAGCGACATGCCCACCACCGCAGCGGCCGCCGGTGCCAGGTCGGCCACCACGACGGCCACGTCCTCGGCCATGGCCGAGGGGTCGAGGGCCCGGGCGTCGCCCGGCCAGTCCGAGTGGCCGTGGCCGGGCAGGTCGACGGCCACCAGGGGCCGCTCCAGCGCCAGGGCCACGGTGTCCCAGGTGTGGGCGTTCTGTCCCCCGCCGTGGATCAGGACCAGCTCGGGCGGCGCGGTGCCCCACACCAGGGCGCTCACCCGCCGGCCCGGGGCCACCTCCCGGTGCTCCCGGCGTACCGTCGGCGGACCGGCCCACGCCAGGCCGGCCTCCTCGGCGTTCTCGTGGAAGAGGGAGAACTCGTCGTAGCCAGGGGGCGGGGCGTCGGTCACAGGGCCTCCTCGGTCGGTCCGGCGGCAGGGGTGACGGGGGCGGTGGTCCGGCGGAGCTGGTCGACGAGCTCGCCGACGGTGGCCTCAGGCACCGGGGCCGCCGCGTAGAAGGCGATCCGGTCGACGTCGTGGCCGAAGCGGGCGGCGATGACCTCGGCCGCTTCGGCCGGCGAGCCTGAGGCGGTCAGGGCGTCCACCATGGCGTCGTCCACCAGGCCGGGCATCTCGGCCCACCGTCCGGCCTTGGACAGGGCGTTGAGCTCGGGCTGGAGCGCCTCCCACCCCTCCACCTCGAGGACGGGGCGGTAGGCGGGGGTCGAGGCGTAGAAGGCCAGCAGCCACCGGGCGCCGGCCCGGGCCGCCTCGAGCTCCTCGGCGGTCCGGCCGCAGGCGATGATCACCTCGCCGGTGACGGTCAGCTGGTCCCGGGTGCGCCCGCCCCGGGCCAGGCCCTCGGCCAGTGCCGGCAGGGTGCGGGAGCGGAAGTGGGCGGCTGTGTTGAAGGGCATGACCAGGAGGCCGTCGGCCACCTCGGCGGCCAGGGCGACCATGCGCGGCCCCAGGCCGCCCAGGGCGATGGCGGGCAGGCCGAAGGGGTGCGGGCCGGGGTTGAAGGTCGGCGGCATCAGGGTGTGGGAGGTGAACTCCCCCCGGAAGTCGAGCGGCTCGCCGGTCTCCCAGGTGGCGAAGATGGCCCGCAGCGCCCCGATCCACTCCCGCATCCGGTCCACCGGGCGGGCGAACGCCGTGCCGTAGCGCTTCTCCACCTGGGCCCGGATCTGGGAGCCGAGCCCCAGGGTGAAGCGGCCCTGGCTGAGCAGCTGGAGGTCCCAGGCCTGGTGGGCCAGCTGCACCGGGTTGCGGGGGAAGGCGATGGCCACGTTGGTGGCCAGCTCCAGGGTGGTGCCGGCGCCGGCGGCCAGGACCAGGGGGGTGAAGACGTCGTGGGGGCCCTCGAAGGTGAAGGCCCCGTCGAGGCCCAGGGCCTCCAGGCGGCGGGCCTCGGCCGGGGCGTCGGCCAGGCCGTCGAGGCGGGTGTCGAGGCGCACCCGCCCATGCTCCCACCCCGGGGCGGCCCCCGTCGCCCGGACCCGTCCCCCACGACCGCCACGGGAGCGGCCCCGGTGCCACACTGGTCCCATGGCTCCCCGGATCTGCACCCCGGCCGAGGCGGCGGCCCTGGTCCGCCCGGTGGACACCCTGGCCTTCGGCCTGGGCCCGGCCAACCCCGACGCCCTGCTGACAGCACTCGGCGAGCGGGACGACTGGCAGGACCTGACGGTGGCGGGGGCTCTCCTGCTCGGCCTCTACCCGGTGCTGGCCCACCCCGGAGTGCACTACCGGTGCGGCTTCTTCGGCCCGGCCGAGCGGCTCTTCTTCAGCCAGGGCGCCGACATCGAGCTGGTGCCCGGCGGGTTCCGGCAGTTCGCCCCCATCCTCCGCCGCTTCGCCCCCCGGGTGATGACGGCGCTCGGGACCCCGCCCGATGCCGAGGGCCGCATCAACCTCTCGCTGCACGTCGGGGCCACCTACGACGAGCTGCTGGCCGCCGGGCGGGACCCTGACCGGCTGCTGGTGGTCGAGGTCAACCCGAACCTGCCGCGGACCGCCTCGCTCGCCCCCTACGACAACACCCTCCCCCTCGACCTGGTCGACGTCCTGGTCGAGGCCGACGGCGCCCCCTTCCCGCTCCCCACCTCGGCCCCCGACGACATCGACCGGGCCATCGCCGCGCACGCCCGCACCCACGTGGTCGACGGCTCGACCCTCCAGTTCGGGATCGGGGCCATCCCGGACATGGTGGCCAGCCAGCTGGCCGCCGGGGACGGCGGCGGGTACGGGATCCACTCCGAGATGCTGTCCGACGGGATCATGCTCCTCCACCAGGCCGGGAAGGTCACCAACGACGCCAAGGGCCTCTTCGACGGCGTCTCGGTCACCACCTTCGCCCTGGGCTCCCCCGACCTCTACCGGTGGCTGGACGGCAACACCGAGGTGGCCTTCCTCCCCGTCCAGGTGGTCAACGAGCCCTCGATCATCGCCCTGAACCAGCGGTTCGTCTCCATCAACGGCGCCCTCAGCGTGGACCTGTTCGGCCAGGTGGTGGCCGACACCATCGGCGGCCGGCAGGTCTCCGGGGTGGGCGGGCACGAGGACTTCGTGGCCGGCGCCGAGATGGACCTCGACGACCACTCGCTGATCTGCCTGCGCTCCACGGCCACGGTCGACGGCGAGGTGCGCTCGCGCATCGTGGCCGAGCACCCGGCCGGGACCGTCGTGTCCACTCCCCGCCACCACACCGGCATCGTGGTGACCGAGTTGCCGCACGGCACCGGCCCGGAGCGGGTGATCGACAAGATCGCCGATCTGGTGCGTAACAAGAAGCTCACCGGCATTCACGATGTCACGGACCTCACCGATGGTGAGAACGGACTGCGACTCGTTGTTGAGGTGAAGAACGGATTCAATGCTGAGGCAGTCCTCGAGGAGCTCTACCGCCTCACACCCATGGAGGACTCGTTCGCCATCAACAATGTGGCGCTCGTTGATGGCCGGCCCCACACCTTGGGGCTCAAGGAACTGCTTGAGGTCTTTCTGGGTCACCGATTTGAGGTCGTGCAGCGGCGGAGCCGGTATCGCAAGCGTCGGGCTGAAGAGCGGGCCCACATCGTCGACGGACTACTCATCGCCTTGGATGCGATTGACGATGTCATCCACATCATTCGCAACAGCGAGGACGCCGCGCAGGCGCGAACCCGATTGGCTGAAGCTTTCGAACTCTCCGAGATCCAAACGCAGCACATTCTGGACATGCCTCTGCGACGCCTCACCTCGTTGGAGGTCGGCAAACTTCGCAGTGAACTCGACGAGTTGCGGCGACGCATCGCCGAACTCGATGAGATCCTCACCAGCGACACTCGACTGCGACAAGTGGTCTCCGCGGAACTTCAGGAAGTCGCCCACGCTCACGCCAACCCCCGGCGCACGGTGCTACTTGAGTCGCTGGGCCGCCCAGCCACAAGCGCCGCACCCACAACCGCAAAACCCGCGCTGGAAGTTCCCGATGCCGCCTGCCGGATTCTGCTGTCGTCTACCGGGTTGTTGGCCCGCACCGCTGCGGTGGAGGCAGAAACCGGTGATGCCCCGCGGGCCCGTCACGATGTGATCGTCTCCACCATGCAAGCGCGCACCCGTGGCCCGGTCGGACTAGTGACATCACTAGGTCGCGTCGTGCGGGTCAGCGCTGTAGATCTACCGGAGGTGCCCGCCACCAACGGCGGAGCTAACGCCGGCGGCGGGGTCGCCGTCGCCGAAGTGGTGGCCCTGGAATCCAAGGAACGGGTCATCGCCCTCGTGCCGGTCCCCCTCGACCAAGATGCCGCTGACCAAGCAGCGACCTTGGCCGTAGGCACACGACAAGGGGTGGTCAAACGGGTGACCGCCGAACCATCGGGCACCAAAGACGCCTGGAGTGTCATCGCCTTGAAGCCCGGGGATGAGGTGGTGGGAGCAGCATGCGTCCCCAATGAGTCCGCCAATTTGGTGTTCATCACTTCCGATGCTCAGTTACTGCGAACCTCGGCC